>CAJQNK010000271.1 GCA_905479655.1 uncultured bacterium
CGCCGCGATGAGCGCCGACCCGGCACCGAGCCCGTAGCCGCCGGCGGCGAGGGCGGCCACGAGGAGGGCGGGCGACTCGACGGGTAGCTGCACCATCGCCAGAAACAGGGGCGCGACGATGATCTCCAGGGCCGCGAGGAGCACGAGGCTGTAGGCGAGCTTGCCGCAGAACAGGGCCGAGGGGGTCGCCGAGAGCCGCAGGGCGATGGCCGTATGGGTCTCCTCCTCGTGCACGAACGAGCGCGGCAGTCCGGCCGCCGAGGCGAAGAGGAGGATGAGCCAGAGAAGGACCGGCAGCACCGTCACCCGCTCGGCGCCCGAGACCCCCAGCGGACCCAGCGACACGCTGACCACCACCAGCGTCGTGACGGCGAACAGGAAGACCGTGTTTAGGGCGTAGCGGGTGCGCAGCTCGCACCGCCAGTCCTTCAGAAAGACGGCGACAGCTTCAGCGACCCAGGTCGAGGCGGCTCGCGACACGCGGGATCTCCAGGGTCGAGGGGTTGGCGACGACGGCGAGACCGCCGGCGTCCAGGTGGCCCGTGAGGAGCTGGCGGACGAGCTCGACCCCGGGGGCGTCGAGGTTCTGCTGCGGCTCGTCGAGGAGCAGCAGGCGCGGTCCGTGGAGCAGCGCCCAGCACCAGCGCAGCCGTTGCAGCATCCCGGACGACAGCGCTCCGCCGAGTCGGTCGTGGGGCAGGCCCACCAGGTTCAACAACTCGGCGCAACGCTCCTTCGGGACCCTCCGCAGCCGCGCCGCGAAGAGGAGGTTCTCCAGCGTCGTGAGCTCCTCGTAGAAGGTCAGGTCCGGAGCCACGTAGCCCACCGCCAACCGACGCTCCCGGGCGTCCAACGGCCGCCCCTCGAGCACCAGCGCGATCTCGCCCGACTGGGGAGCCAGCAACCCGGCCAGGCAGCGCAGCAGCGTGCTCTTGCCCGAGCCGTTGGTGCCGGTGACCAGCAGCGCCTCACCCGGCCCGACCTCGCCGCTCACGCGGGAGAGCACCGACAGGCGGCCGAAGCCGCGGGTCACGTCTCGGAAGGCGAGTCGGGTCTCGGGCATGGCGAAGGGTCCGGGGTCGTGCGCGACCGCCGGATGGTAGCAGAGGGCCGACGCCGTCGGCGGTGGCGGACGGGGAGGGACCGGCCGTCTCCCCGCACCTCCCCGGTCCATCCATCCGCGCTACGATCGATGCCGATGAAAGTTCGGCTCGCTCCCCCCGTCCCCGCGATCTCGGGTCTCGCCCTCGTCTTCCTCCTTCCCTTCGTCGCCGCCTGCGCCGCTCCCCAGGCCCCGGCCCCGGACAGCCCTGCCCGCCCTCCGAGGTCCGTCACCCTGCCGGAGTCGCCGGTGCCCGAGCCGGTGATCGACGTGCCGGAGCTCGACACCCGGGGCATGCTGTTGCTGCTCGCGGACCGCGAGATCTGGGAGCCGTTCACGGTTCGCCGGGCCTTCGAGGGCGAGCCGTCCGTGCGTCGCGAGCTCGCGCTCGCGTTGGGTCGGGCCGGGCGGCCGGAGGGACGCTCCTCGCTGGAGGGCCTCCTCCTCGACCGGGACATCGAAGTGCGGCGCGCGGCGATCTTCGCCCTCGGCCTGCTCGGCGACGACCTCGCGCGGCGGGCGCTCCTGCGCCACGTGGGGGGCGACGACCGGGAGAGCGCGGTGCTCGCGATCGAGGCCCTGGCGAAGCTCGAGACGCCGCTCCTGACCGTGGCCTCGGAGCTTCTGGAGATGCCCGAGGACGAGCTGTGGCGGCGCCTCCTGCCCTCCCTCTACCGCTTCCCCAGGGACGCGGACCAGTTGGACCTCGCTCGGGCCGGCCTGGAGCGCGCTCCGGAGGCGGCCCTGGGGGCCCGCGCGGCCTACGCCCTGGCGCGCGACGCCCTGCCCGGAGCGGCCGACGACCTGCGCGGCCTGCTCGACCATCCCGACCCCTGGCTGCGGGGGTGGGGCGCTCGCGGCCTGGGCGCGGTGGGGAGCGCCGACGACTTGGCGCGCCTCCGGCCCCTGTTCGATGACCCGGAGCCCGGTCCCGCCATCCAGGCTCTGCGCGCGGTCGCGGCGCTGGCGGCCGACGGGCGTGCCGCCGCGCCGGTCACCTGGCGGGAGCGGCTGATCGCGCTCTTCACCGACCCCCGGCCCGGCGTGCGCATCACCGCGATCGAGGTGTCGTCCGCCTGGCTCGGCGACGAGATCCTGGCCGCCCGCCTGCTGGAGATCGCCGATGGCGCCGGGGGGCGGGAGTCCGAGGCGGCCCTCCTCGCCCTGGCCCAGGGCGGGGATCCTCGAGCCCGGGAGCGCATCGCCTGCGCGGCCACCAGCGCGGAGGCGGCGCGTCGACGGTTCGCCGCGGGCGCGGCTGGAGTAGTGGGGATGACCGAGCTCCTGGAGCGGCTGACCGACGACCTCGACGCCACCGTGCGAACGGCGGCCCTCGCCGCCCGCCTCGACGGCGGCGATGGCGCGAGGGCGGCGGAGCGTGGTCTGGTGGACCGGGACCCGGCGGCCCGGAGCCGGGCCCTGGAGTGGCTGAAGGAGAATCCAGGGGTAGGTTTCGAGCGCATCGTCGCTGCCATGGCGGGTCCGGGCTGGCGACGAATCCCGGAGCTGGCCGTCACCGGGGTGGGCGCCCTGGCGGCCAGGGCCGAGGCCGAGGCGGAGGAGCGCGAGGCGATCGTCGAGGTGATCGAGAGTCTCGCGACGGGCGCCGACTTTCTCGTCCGGCGGGCGGCGGTCGCGGAGCTCGAGGCCCTGGGCAGCCCGCGGATCGACATCGGCGCGGTCGAGACCAACAAGGAGCCGGATGCCTACAGGTTGGTCGTCCAGCGCACCCGTGAGGCGCGCCGGGTGATCCTCGAGACCGATCGGGGAGAGGTGAGTCTGCGTCTCGACTGCCCGCGTGCTCCCCTCACCTGCCTCAACTTCCTCCAGCTTGCCGGGCAGGGGTTCTACGACGGCCTGGTCTTCCACCGGGTGGTGCCGGACTTCGTGGTGCAGGCGGGGGATCCCCGGGCCGACGGCTGGGGTGGACCCGGCTACACGATCCGGGACGAGATCAACCGGCTCCGCTACGATCGGGGCGTCGTCGGCATGGCCCTCTCCGGGCCCGACACTGGTGGCAGCCAGTTCTTCGTCACGCTCTCTCCCCAACCCCACCTGGACGGTGGCTACACGGCCTTCGGGGTCGTCGAGACGGGGATGGACGTCCTGGACCGGATCGTCCAGGGCGATCGGATCGTCAGAGTGACTGTCGTGCCGTGAAGGAGAGCCCCGCCGCCAGCGGGCTGGTAGAATCCGCGGCCATGCGGTTCTGGTGTGCGCTCCTCGTCGGCTTCTCGGTCGCCGTCCTTCCCTTGGCCCAGGTCCCCGCGCACGCGGATACGGACGAGGTCGAGCTCCTGGGCGACCTCACGCGAGAGGAGATCGAGGAAGTCGCCCCCGGTTGGGTCGAAGAGCAGGTCCGCGTCGAGGTCGACCCCGAGGCGGCGACGCGTCTGGCCACTGTGGGGGCGGGGGCCGAGGTGGTCATCTACCTGGGGACCTGGTGCTCCGACAGCCGGCATGAGATGTCGCGGCTGTGGCGCCACCTGGACGAGGTCGGCGGCCTGGTGCCCTGGTCGATCCGCTACGTGGGGATCGCCGAGGATCACGACGAGCGGCCGGCCGATCTGGTGGCGGCGGCGGACCTGCGCTATCTGCCGACCCTCGTGGTGCTCGAGGACGGCGTCGAGCGGGGCCGGATCGTCGAGAGCTCGCCCGGCACCGTGGAGAACGACCTCGCCTCCCTCCTGGCCGGGGAGGTCGAGGGGTTGCTCAGCGGCCGGGACGACCTGTAGCCGGCCAGCCAGCTCGACCGAGGGCTTCCCTCGTCTCCTGCAACCTTCCGAACCCGCTCCCGTACTGAATGTCGAACGGCTCGCCGCAACCGCCTGACGAAGAGCTGATTGCGGCGATCCTGAGAGGAGATCAGGAGCTATTCGGGGACCTCGTCGATCGCTACCAGGGGCGTCTGGTCAACTACCTGTACCGCCTGCTGCGCAACCTGGACGAGGCCCACGATCTCTCCCAGGAGGTCTTCTTCAAGATCTACAAAGCCCTCGATCGTTACGACCCTCGATACCGGTTCTCGACATGGCTCTTTCGCGTCGCCCAGAACTCCGCCATCGACCTGCTGCGCAAGCGGCGCCTCAAGATGGTCTCGATGACGGTGCCGGACGAGGAGGACGGCGGCGATCGCAACTGGGAGTTCGCCGGTGACGACAAGGATGCCTACGGCGATCTGCGCAACCGAGAGAGGGGAGAGGCGATCCAGCGGGCGGTCGAGGGGTTGCCCTGGGAGTACCGGGAGCTGGTGCTACTGCGACACTTCGGCGAGCTGTCCTACGACGAGATCGCGAATCTCAAGGGGATGCCGTTGGGAACGGTCAAGAACAAGCTGTTTCGGGGGCGCCAGATGCTGAAGGCCACGCTGGCAGACTTCCTGACCGACTGAGCAGGATCGGGCAACGTCATGAACGATCGAATGGAACACGACACCTACCGTCTCTGGCTGGATCTGGACCTCGAAGGCGAGCTGGCTCCCCGCGAGAGCGCTCAACTCCAGAGGCACCTCGTCACCTGCGCCTCGTGCCGCGAAGAACAGGCGACCCTCGGCAGGTTGCAGGAGACCCTGGCCGCTTCCCATGTCCCGGTCCGCGAGGGCTTCCGCGAGGACGTCATGGCCAGCCTGCCCGCCGCGGGTTGGGAGGGCCGGCATCCGCGAACCTGGACCGCGGCCATGGCCGTTCTCGCGCTGCTTGTCTCCGCGGCCGCCTTCCTGGTCGCACAGGGCGATCCCAGCGGGGCGCTGGGCCCGGTGGCCGGGACCGTCGCCGCCGTGCTCGACCTCTTCGCCTCCTCGATGGTCACCGGCGCCGGTCTGCTCTCGGCGAGCTGGCGTGGCGTCGGCCTGGCGGTTCAGGAAGCGGTTTCCGGATCCCCCGGAGGGATGATCGTCCTGGGTGTCGGCGTCGTGGCGCTCAATGTCCTCTTCTTCTCTCTCCTGCGCGGCACGGCGCGTCGGCTGCGCACGGCGCGCACCCGGGATCGGGGATAATGGGCGGGAGGGAGGTCGGGTTCGGGAATGACCAGCATCGTGCAGCGGCGGTCGGCGGCCAGTGCGTCGCGCTCGACGTCCGTCCTGTCCACTGAGCTGCGGCGTCGTGCCCGTCTCCGGTCCGTGATCGGCGCCCTGGGGGTCCTGGCGGCCCTCTTCCTCGCCGCAGCCCCCGGATCCGCCCAGGAGGGCGCTCCGGCCGGGCCTACCGCGGAGGAGCGTCAGCCGGCGCTGGTCATCCGAGAGGGGAGCGTCGCACGCTCGGAGATCGTTGCGATCGGTCGGGATCTCCTGGTCGAGGGGGAGGCGCTGCGAGACGTGGCCGCCGTCAGCGGCTCCGTCCGGGTGTCGGGACGGGTCGGCGGGGACGTCATCGTCCTCGGAGGCTCGGCACGGCTCCTGCCCACAGCCCGGATCGAAGGCGACGTCCTGGTCGTGGGCGGGCACATCGAGGCCGCGGCCGGGGCTCGTATCGCGGGGCGCTCCGTCTCCTATCCCACGCTCAGCTCGGCCTGGCTCACCCTGCTCGAGGGCCCGGCCCTGGGTCTCGACCCCCTGTCGCCCCTGGTGCTCGGCGCGAAGCTCGCTCTCGTGGCCGCATGGCTCGCCCTGACCCTCCTTCTCTTCGCCACCTCCGGCCGGGAGCTGCTGGCGACGTCGGAGGCCGTCCAGGCGGAGCCCTTCCGCAACTTCTTCGTCGGCCTGACGGGCGTGCTCGCCCTGGTCCTGAGCGGCCTCTTCTTCTCGGCCTTCGCTGCGGCCCTGGTCGGGGTGCCCCTGCTCGTGCTCGTCGTGCTGCTGGCGATGTTGCTGAAGCTGTGGGGCATGGTGGCCGTCTTCCATGCCCTGGGCGACTGGCTCGGGCGCCGGATCCTCAAGAGGCCTCTGCGCGCTCTGGACGGCGCCATCCTCGGTCTCGTCGTCCTCGGCGTCCTCAAGCTCGTCCCCTGGACCGGCACCTGGGTCTGGACCGCGGCGACGCTGATCGGCGTCGGCGCCAGCCTGACGACGAAGTTCGGGCGACGCCAGGCTTGGTTCCAGCCGGATGAGCTCGACGCCCTGGCGCCGCGGCCCGTCCGCTGACGGACCGCGGCCGGCCCGGGGACCGCTTGCCTCCTCCGCGCCCCCCGGCTACGCTCGCGGGGGGTGGTCGGCACGGGCCGGCTTCACGGGCTGGCCAACGGGCTGGCCACACGGGCGGGCGATACGGGCGGGCGCCGGGCACCGAGGAGTTTCCGACCTTCCATTTTTCCGGAGAACGACCATGGGTACGATCGAGACCGTCGGCGTCGTCGGCGCCGGCACGATGGGCCACGGGATCGCGCAGGTGGCGGCGGTCTCCGGCCTCGAGGTGACGCTGGTGGACGTGGTCCCCGAGGCCCTGGAGCGTGGGCTGGGGCAGATCGAAAAGAGCCTCGGCAAGCTGGTGGCGAAGGAGAAGATCGCCGCTTCCGACGCCGAGGCCGCGCGGTCCCGCGTGACGGGTGGCGCCGGCCTGGACGAGCTCGGCACGGTCGACCTGGTGATCGAGGCCGTGGTGGAGCGCCTGGAAGTGAAGAGCGAGATCTTCCGGCAGCTGGACGCCGTCGCTCGACCGGGGACGATCCTGGCGTCCAACACCAGCTCCATCTCCATCACCAAGCTGGCCGCGGCGACGAGCCGTCCCGGGCTGGTGATCGGCATGCACTTCATGAACCCGGTCCCCCTCATGGTCCTGGTCGAGATCATTCGCGGCCTCCAGACGGACCAGGCGACCTACGACGCGGTCGAGGCGCTCACGCGACGACTGGGCAAGACGCCGGTGGAGGTGCACGACGCCCCGGGCTTCGTCTCCAACCGCGTCTTGATGCCCATGATCAACGAGGCCGTGTTCTGTCTCCACGAAGGCGTCGGCGAGGCCGGGGCTATCGACGACGTGATGAAGCTGGGCATGAACCACCCGATGGGTCCCCTGGCGCTGGCGGACCTGATCGGGCTGGATGTCTGCCTCGACATCCTCCGCGTCCTGCACCGCGAGCTGGGCGATCCCAAGTACCGTCCGTGTCCCCTGCTCGTGAAGATGGTGGACGCCGGCTATCTCGGCCGGAAGTCGGGCCGTGGGTTCCACGTCTATTGAGGGTCTCGTCCGGCGATCGTCGAGCGATGAGGGAATCTTCCGGCTGGGTCCTGTGCCAGGCGTGCGGCGCCCGCAATCCCGACGATCGGGAGCACTGCGCCCGCTGCCAGCAGAAGCTGCTGGTGCTCGCCGCCGGCTACACGACGCTGGACCTCCAGGGTCTGGAGGACGCCGATCCGGAGGATGCCTTCTCGTTCGACGAGCATCTCCTCGAGCGCATCTCCCTGCTGGAGGAGGCCGTCCGGCGGACCCACCACACCCTGGAGCGGGTGCTGCAGGGCCTCGAGCGCCAGGAGCGGTCAATCCAGGTCAACCACGCCGGTTGGGCGGCCCTCCGGGATCTCCTGCAGGAGAAGGGGGTCGTGGGCGCGCGGGAGTGGGAGGACCTGTGGAGCGCCAAGCTCGACTTCCAGCTCGGCGTCCTCGAGAAGCGTAGGCGCTTCTCCGGCCTGCGGGACCGGGCGCTGGCGCTCCACCGGGGGGAGCGGCCGGAGCGTTTCCAGAAGGTGCTGGAGGACATCGAGGCCTCTCTCCTGGCCTTCGACATGGATCGCGCCCTCGAAGGCCTCGAGGCGGCGAGCCGGCTCGACCCGTCCAACGTCGCGGTCGCCCTCTTCCTCGGCGAGACGTTGTTCAACGAGGGGGAGAGCCGGCGGGCGCTCGCGGCCTTCCAGGGGGTGCTGGCCGAGGAGCCCGACCACTACGAGGCCCTGGTCTACGCGGGCGTGCTGCAGCACGAGGCGGGTCAGGACCAGGCCGCGCTCGCCCAACTGCAACGGGCGGCGGACCTCTATCCCGAGGCCTTCCTCCCGGCCTTCAGCCTCGGCGTCGTCCATGCCGACCGGGGCGAAGCCGATCGTGCCGTGCCGCTCCTCGAGCGGGCGGTCCGGATCGATCCGGTGCCCCAGGCTCTCTTCCTGCTCGGCAAGAGCCAGTACGAGGCGGGCTCCCTCACCCGTTCCATCCGGACGCTGGAGGAGGCCACCCGACGCGATCCCGGTTTCGACGAGGCCTATCTCCTGCTGGGGCTCGCCCGGCTCGACCGAGGCTGGCGCCGCAAGGCCCTCGACGCGTTCCGGGAGGCCCGTCGCCTGAAGCCCAAGAGCCTGCGGTATCACGAACTCGTGCGCTACCTGAGCGGCGCCGAGGACTCGCCGCTGCCCCCCCTCGACCGGCCGGCGGCCGAGCTCCTGGAGCGGGCCGAGGAGATCCTGGGTCGCGACCCCTCCGAGAGGGCGCTCGCCTGCTATCGCCGGGCCCTCGTGCTGGAACCGGACCACCCGACGATCCTCATCTCGCTGGCCGTCGCGTGCCTGCGCCTGGAGCGACCCCGGGAGGCCGAGTCCGTCGCGCGGCGTCTCCTGGAGTTGGACCTGGACGAGGCCTTGGAGGCTACCGCGTGGGCGACGCTGATGGAGGCCATGCGCAGCGAGGGCCGCCTCGAGGAGGGCAATCGGATCGCCGAGCGATTGCTGGCGGGCTCGGAGTCGCATTTCGCGCAGACCATCGCGTACTATGAGGTCGCCTGCAACCTGGCCGAGTCGGGGGAGGACCTGGATCGGGCACTGGAGTACGCGCGGCGCTCGCTCGAGCTGGCGCCCGAGGAGCTCCACGCCTACCCCCTGGCCGCGCTGGGTCGGGTCCATCACCAGAGGGGCGAGCATCGGGAGGCCGTGTCGTATCTCTCCCGGGCCCGGGCCGCCGGCGGTTCGACCGACGTGCTGGCCCATCTCGGGCTCGCGTTGCTGGCGCTGGGTGAGGAGGACGAGGCCCGACGGGTTCTGGCCGAGGCGCGGGGCTCGAGTGCGACCGGGCTCTCCCTGGAGCAGCGGATGATGGAGTTCATGAGAGACAGCGGACGCCTCCTGAAGAGGGTCCGGGAGCAGGAGAGGAAGAGAGGCTGACGATGCGCTGGAGCCGCTACTACCTATTTACGACGCGGGAGGTCCCCCGGGACGCCGAGGTCGTCAGCCATCAGCTGATGGTCCGCTCGGGCATGGTGAAGAAGCTGGCCGCGGGCATCTACTCGTACCTGCCGTTCGGCTGGCGCAGCCTCGCCAAGCTCATGGAGATCGTGCGTCGTGAGATGGCGGCCGCCGGGGCCGTGGAACTCTCCATGCCGGCGGTCCAGCCCGCGGAGCTGTGGCACGAGTCGGGGCGCTGGCAGGACTACGGCAGGGAGCTGCTGCGCCTCTCCGACCGCCACGACCGCGACTTCGTGTTCGGTCCGACGCACGAGGAGGTCATCACGGACATCGTGCGCCACGACGTCTCGAGCTATCGGCAGCTCCCCATCTCCCTCTACCAGATCCAGGTCAAGTTCCGCGACGAGATCCGGCCCCGCTTCGGGCTCATGCGGGGTCGCGAGTTCCTCATGAAGGACGCCTACTCGTTCCATACGGACGACGCGAGCCTGGCCGTCACCTACGAGGAGATCCGCCAGGCGTACTGCCGGATCTTCGAGGCCTGCGGACTCGACTACACGATGGTGGAGGCGGACTCGGGCGCCATCGGCGGTTCGCACTCCCACGAGTTCATGGTCGTGGCCGAGACCGGCGAGAGCGCGGTCGTGCGCTGCCCGGAGTGCGACTACGCGGCCAATGTCGAGAAGGCGGAGACCCGGGCCCTGCCCGCCCCGCCCGCGGGGCCCGAGTCCGGTTTGCGCAAGGTGCCCACTCCCGGCGCGACCTCGGTGGAGGAGGTGGCCGCGCTGCTGGAGGTCGCCACGAGCCAGGTCGTGAAGACCCTGGTCTACATGGGGCCCGACGGTCCCGTCGCGACGTTGGTGCGAGGCGACCGCGAGGTCAACGAGGTCAAGCTCGCGGCGTCTCTCGGCGCGCCGGGCATCCGGCTCGCCGAGCCGGCCGAGGTCGAGGAGGCCACGGGGGCGCCGCTGGGCTTCGCCGGCCCGGTGGGACTCCCGGACGGCCTGCGGGTCGTGGCGGACGAGAGCGTTCGGCCGCTCGCCGGATTCGTGGTGGGGGCCAACGAGGCGGACGCCCACTACGTCGGGGTGGACCTCGAGCGGGACGTGCGGGTCGATGACTGGGCGGACCTCCTGCTGGTCGGCGGCGGCGACGCCTGTCCCCGTTGCGACGGCAAGCTGGAGGAGTTCCGAGGCATCGAGGTGGGCCACATCTTCATGCTCGGCGACAAGTACTCGAAGTCCATGGGCTGCACCTATCTCGACGACCAGGGCGAGAGCCACGCCATGCAGATGGGTTGCTACGGCCTCGGCATCGGGCGTACGGTCGCGGCCGCGATCGAGCAGGGCCACGACGACGGCGGCATCGTCTGGCCCTTGCCGTTGGCCCCGTTCGAGGTCCTGCTCCTCTCGCTCCAGACCCGCAACGAGGAGGTGGTGGCGGCCTCGAACCAGCTCTACGACGAGCTGACGAGGGCCGGCGTCGAGGTGCTGTACGACGATCGCGACGAGCGCCCCGGCGTGAAGTTCAACGACGCCGATCTGATCGGTGTCCCGCTGCGCATCGTGGTGGGCGCCCGATCGCTGAAGGAAGGCCAGATCGAGCTGTCCCTCCGGCGGACGAAGGAGAAGGAGATGGTGGCGGTCGACGGGGCGGTGGAGAGCATCCGGGAGCGCCTGGAGGCCGAGCGGGCGCGGGTGACGGGCAGCGGCGGGTAGCCGCCGGACGCCGGGCCCTACCTCTGTTCCGCCGCGCTCGCCACGGTCGCCTTCAGGGTCCGGACCCGTGAGCCCTGCACCTCCGTGACCTCCAGGGTCACTGTGCCCAGGGCCACCTTGTCTCCGACCCGGGGGCGCCGGCCGATCTCGGAGAGCACCACGCCGCCGATCGTGTCCTCGTCCCGGTCGGAGAGCTCCAGGTCCAGCTCGTCCTCCAGGTCGGCCACCAGCATCGAGCCGACCACCTCGTAGGCGGCGTCACCGAGGGGGATGAGCTCGGGTCGCTCGCGGTCGAACTCGTCCTGGATCTCGCCTACGATCTCCTCGATGACGTTCTCCAGCGAGACGATGCCGGAGACGCCGCCGTACTCGTCCAGGACCGCGGCGAGGTGCAGGCGCTCGGCTCGCATGCGGCGCAGGAGCCGGTCGAGGGGCAGGGTCTCGGGCACGACCGCGATGGGGCGCTGCACCTCCCCGAGGCTCTCGGGGAGGGTCTTGGACCGGAAGATGTCCTTGATGTGCACCAGGCCCACCACCGTGTCGAGATCCCCCTCGCACAAGGGAAAGCGGGTGTGGCCACTCTCCTTGGCGATCGCGAGGTTCTCGTCGAAGCTGCGCTCCGTGGAGAGATAGACGACGTCGGCCCGCGGCAGCATGATCTGGCGCGCGGTGCGATGGGAGAGCTCGAAGATGTTGTCCAGGAGCTCGCGCTTGTGCCCCGAGATCTCCGAGGCCCGCGAGGCGAGGAGCAGGCGCAGCTCCTCCTCGCTGTGTCCCAGCTCGTGGCCGCTGAGGGGCTGGATCCCGATCAGCCGCAGGATGGCGTTGGCCGCATGGTTCAGGACCCAGATCGCCGGATAGGTGATCCAGTAGAAGCCGAACAGGGGAATGGCGATCCACAGGCTCGTCGCCTCGGGCTTGCGGATCGCGAAAGACTTCGGCGCCAGCTCTCCGATGACGATGTGGAGCACCGAGATGGTGAGGAAGGCGATCGTGATGCTCACCGAGTGGGTGGCCGCCTCGTTGCCCGGGAAGATGCGCTCGAGCACGGGGTCCAGGATCCAGGCGAAGGCCGGTTCGCCGATCCAGCCCAGGGCCAGGCTGGCCAGCGTGATGCCGAGCTGCGTGCTGGAGAGGTACGCGTCCAGGTGCCGGATCATGTGACTGGCGACCTTCGCCCGCCGGTCGCCGGCCTTCACGTGGGGCTCGATCTGGGTCGGCCGCACCTTGACCAGGGCGAACTCCGCCGCGACGAAGAAGCCGTTGAGCATCACCAGCAGCACGCCGAGGAGCAGGCCGACCCAGGGGGCCATCTGAGGGGCCGCCATGGGGGCCGTGGAGACCAGCAGGTAGGGGCTCATCGGTGTCGGTCCGGTGAACCGTCGCCTCGGCGGCGGCGGCGCGGGGCCGGTGAAGGGGCCGCCGCGGGCAGTCTGAGTCGTCTCTCACGCACCGGAGCGGCCGTGATGGTAGCACAGATCGCGGGTCGCGGGTCCGCCTCGGCCGCCGTCGCCCGATCCGCCGGGGACGGTAGACTCCAGGGAGGCCCGGCCGCCCGGGAGGACCGCCATGAGACCCCGTTTCCGACTCGCTCCGTCGACCCTGTCCGCCCGCGTGGCGTGGGCTGTGCTCCTGGGGCTGACGTCGACGTGGGCCGCCGCGTCGGCTCAGGGGTCTCCTGCGGGATCTCCCGCGGGATCTCCCGGGGGATTTCATGACGTGGCGCCGGCGGTGGGCATCGACTTCTCGCACTTCAACGGAATGTCCGGAAGGCTGTACTTCGCCGAGATGACCGGCGCCGGGGGGGCGCTGCTGGACTATGACGGTGACGGCGACCTGGACCTGTACGCGGTGCAGGGGACGATGCTCGGAGACGATGTCGCGGTCGGGGACGCGACCCTGCCGCCGCTCCATCCGCTGCCGCTCACCGATCGGCTGTACCGAAACGACTCCGTCGTCGGGGCGGACGGCACGCTGGAGCTGCGCTTCGTCGACGTGACCTCCGACATCGGGCTGGAAGCCAAGGTCTACGGCATGGGCGCTGCCGTGGGGGACTACGACAACGACGGCGACCCCGACCTGTACCTCACCAACCTGGGCTCCAACCAGCTCCTGCGCAACCGGGGGGACGGCACCTTCGAGGACGTGACCGACACGGCGGGCGTCGCCGACCGGCGCTGGAGCGTGCCCGCAGCCTTCCTGGACTATGACGAGGACGGCTGGCTCGACCTGTTCGTCGGCAACTACGTCGACTTCCGCGTGGCCACCCACAAGCCGTGCGCCACGGCGACCGGCGCCTTCGACTACTGCGGCCCCCTGGCCTACCGACCCGAGGTCGACCGCCTGTTCCGCAACCGGGGCGACGGCACGTTCGAGGACGTGTCCGCGGCGGCCGGTATCGACCAGGCCTACGGCGGAGCCCTCGGCGTCGTGACCGCGGACTTCGACGGTGACGGGCGGGTGGACGTCTACGTCGCCAACGACGGAGTGCCCAACCAGCTCTGGACCAACCAGGGCGACGGCACCTTCGTCGACGACGCCCTGCTCTCGGGCTCGGCGGTCAACGAGGAGGGGCAGCCGGAGGCGAGCATGGGCGTCGTGGTCGGCGACGTGGACGCCGACGGGGACGAAGACCTGTTCATGGCCCACCTGACCCGCGAGACCAACACGCTGTACCTCAACGACGGCACGGGGTTCTTCCGCGACGCGAGCCGCGCCAGCGGCCTCGGCGGGCCGAGCTGGGGGTTCACGGGCTTCGGCACCGCCCTCTTCGACTACGACATCGA
>CAJQNK010000272.1 GCA_905479655.1 uncultured bacterium
GTGCCTGGAGATGCAAGGCTTGCGACCGAGGGCGACGCAGTCGTACTGTCTGTACGTCGAGGAGCCCGAGCGGAGCGTAACGCCGCAGATTCAGGTACATACGGCCTCGCAGTAGACAATTGGTGAGAAGGTCAGGCTAGCGAGGCTCCGCCCTCGGTGCCGGCGGTGCTTCCAGTGCTGCCAGAGGCCCCGGCGGCCAGCGTCTTGCCCTCCCCGGTTGTCGTCTCGGCCACCCGGCCGTCCGCCAGGGCCAGGTCGGCGAGGATCTGCTCGTCGTAGGCCGCTCTGCTGTCGGACGCTCTCGAGTCGCTCGGCCAGGAGGGTGAGGCCCCCTGCATGCTCCTCTGCGGCCTTCACTCCGATTTCGGCCGCTCGGTCGGCGCCAGGTCCAGGACCACGATCTGGTCCTTGCCGCGCAGGTAGAGACGGCCGTGGGAGAGAACCGGGGCGTTCCACGCCGGGAAGCGGAGCCGGGGGCCGTCGGTGTCCCCGCTCGCGCCCTTCGTCTTGGCCGCCTCGTTGGTCGCGGCGGCGTGGTCGCCGAGGTCGATCTCGGCGATCTTGCGGAAGCGCACGGGATCGGCGGCGACGAGGAGCAGGCGACCGGTCTCCGTGAGCACCAGGAGATGGCCGTCGGCGTAGCTGAGGGTCGACCGGCCCAAGCCGGCTTCGCTCCAGGCCACGCGCCCGGTGGCGAGCCCCACGGCCCGCAGCGTGGCCTCGCCGCTCGACCGGCCGCTGGAGCCGTAGAGGAAGCCCTCGTGGTGGATGGGCGTCGCCCAGTGCGACTCGAGACTCTTGCCCCGGTGCGGGTCCTGCCACACGACCTCGAGGCCGACAGGGGGCGTCGCCGTCGACCCGACGCCTCCGTCCGTGACGCGGAGGAGCACGGCGCCGGGGCCGTAGCACTCGGTCACGAGGACGGTGTCGTCCACCACTACCGGGCTCGCGGCGTTGACGCTCTCCAGCACCTTGGCGCGCCAGGGGAAGAAGGCGAGCTCGCTGCCGGCCTCCGGGTCGAAGGCGAGGAGCCCCTCGCGCACGAAGGCGAAGCCGACGCGGCGATCTCCCACCGAGCCCGCGACGGGTGAGGAGTAGCTCGCCAGGTAACCGCCGAATCGCCAGCGCTCCTCGCCGGTCGCCGGGTCGAAGGCCACGAGCGCGCTGCCGTTGGGTTGGACGGAGCCGCTCGAGATCGTCGGGCCGTCCGGCGGGCTGCCGCCCACCATCACGATCAGCAGGTCTCCCTCGACCATCGGCGAGGCGCCGACGCCGAAGAAGTTCTGCACCACGCCGTAGCGCTCCATCGTGTCGACCTGCCAAAGGAGCGATCCGTCGTCGACGTCGTGGGCGCGCAGCCGCCCGCCCACCCCGTAGATGAAGACGCGGCCGTCCGCTACCAGCGGCGCGGCGCGGGGCCCGCCGCTGTAGCGGTAGAGGTCCTCGTAGTCGGTGGGGTAGGTGGTGGTCCAGAGCGTCTCGCCGGTGGTGGCGTCCCAGGCCATGAGCCGCGCCTCGTCGCCCACCCGGTCGAAGACGAAGAGCCGGCCGCCGGCCACGGTGGGGGCGCTGTACCCCTCGCCCACCTCCCGGTGCCAGAGCACGGGCGGGCCGGCTTCGGGCCAGTCGAGGAGGATCTCCTCCTCGGACCTGCCGTCGCTCTCGGCGCCGAGGAAGCGGGGCCAGTCCTGCCCGGCTCGGGCCTCCGCCGCGGTCGCCGGCGCGACGAGTCCGGCCGGCGGAAGGGCGAGGAGCAGGAGGAGGGCGAGGAGCGCGGGGCGAGCGTGGGTCATGGGGTCTCCCTCCGATCAGAGGCGGGCGCCGACTTCGACGGTCGGGTAGATCTCCTCGAACGAGTGGATCGACTCGCCGTTCACGCGCCGGTGCAGGTGGTGGCGGCGCAGATCGCCGAAGCGCTCGAGACCGACGGCAGCGAGCAGCTCCAGGGCCGAGCGGACCGTCTCCTCCTGGAAGTTCGCCACTCTGCGGGCCTTCGCGGGCACGACGAGCCCGCGGGTCAGGTTCGGGTCGTGCGTCGTGATGCCGGTCGGGCACTCGTCGGTGTCGCACTTGAGGGCCTGGATGCAGCCGAGGGCGAACATCATGCCGCGGGCGCTGTTGCAGACGTCGGCACCCAGCGCGAAGGCCTTGACCATGTCGAAGCCGCCCACGATCTTGCCGGCCGCGACGACCCGGATCTCCCGGGCCAGGTCGAAGCCGCGGAGGCTGTCGACCACGAAGACCAGGGCCTCCTCGAGCGGCATGCCGACGGAGTCGGAGAACTCGGGAGGGGCCGCCCCGGTGCCCCCTTCACTGCCGTCGACGGTGATGAAGTCGGGCCGGAGACCCGTCTGGACCATCGTGCGGCAGATCTCGACGACCTCGGAGGTGCTGCCGATGCACAGCTTGAAGCCGACCGGCTTGCCGCCGGAGAGCTCCCGGAGCCGCTGGACGAACTCCAGGAGACCCCGCGCGTCGGAGAAGGTGGAGTGGTGCGCGGGGGAGACGACCTTCGTGTGGGGCTCCACCCCTCGGATGCGGGCGATCTCCGGCGTGTTCTTGGCCCCGGGGAGGACGCCGCCGTGCCCCGGCTTGGCGCCCTGGGACAGCTTGAGCTCGATCATCTTCACCACGGGCCTGGCCGCGGTGTCACGGAACAGCTCCGGGTCGAATCCGCCGTCTCGTCCCCGGCAGCCGAAGTAGCCCGAGCCGATCTCCCAGACCAGGTCGGCCCCGGCGTCCTCGTGGTAGGGCGACAGACCGCCCTCTCCCGTGTTGTGGTAGAACTCGCCGGCCTTCGCCCCCCGGTTCAGGGCCACGACCGCCGGGGCGCTCAGGCTCCCGAAGCTCATCGCCGAGATGTTCAGGACGGCCGCGTCGTAGGGTTGGCGACACGCCGACCCGCCGATGGGCACCCGCGGCGCCGACGCCGGCGCGTCGCGGGGGTAGATCGAGTGGGCGACCCACTCGTGATGCTCGTGGTAGACGTCCTCCTCGGTGCCGAACGGATGGGTCTCGAGACGCTTCTCGGAGCGCTCCGTGATCATCCCGCGCTGGATCTTGTCGAACGGCCTGCCCTCGGTGTTGCCCTCGACGAAATACTGATGGATCTCCGGCGAGATGCGCAGCGACACGTAGCGGAAGTGACCCAGGAAGGGGAAGTTGCGCAGGATCGTGTCGGTGGTGAAGTAGAGGTCCCAGACACCGATCGCGACGACCGGGGCCAGCGCGAGGTAGAGCCACAGGGCCGGGCGCCACAGCCAGCCCGCGATGCAGATCAGGATGGCGGCGGCGGCCACCAGCGCGACGAAGCGCCGGCCGTGGAGGCGGAACAGGAGGAACTGGTTGAGCTTGGAGCTCTGCTCGTGGGTTGGCATGGGGGTGGCTTCGACCCTGGGAGGGTCCCGGTCTCGCCTCGCGAGGTTACCCGAAGGCCCCGTGCGGCTGGCTCCACGGCCTGGCTCGCGGTCCCTTCTCCGCCTTGGGGCGGCGCCGGCGAACGCCGGGTCTCCATCGACGACTATACGGCAGCGCGCAACCCGGCTCGACGGAGGGCTGCCGACCCGCCCTCGCCGAGCTTCTCCCCAGAGGCAAGCGACCGTGGCCGCGGCGGAGTTCCCGGGGTACGCCGGGAATCCGGAGCGCCTATAGTTGCGGCGGAGGAGCGGATGGAGCGAAACGATAAAGTGCGGATCCGGCAGAAGGGGATCGCCCTCTCCCTGGTGGGGACCGGCGGCGGACTCGGCATTACCCTCGTGTTCCGGGCGGCCGGCTTCTGGAGGTTCGACACCTCGAGCTTCATGTTGCTGACCGCCGTGGTTCTGGGATTCCACGGACTGCTGTGGCTGGCGCCCCGGTTCGGCTTCGACCGCCGAATGGAGAGGTGGGACCCGCACTACGTCTACCTCCCGCTGGGGGCCGTCGTGGTTCAGCTGGGACTGTTCGTCTATCTCCTGCCCGAAGCGAGGATCCTCTTCCTCCACGCCTTTCTGGTGGCCCTGCTGTTTCTGACGGGGGTCGCCGGGTTCCGTCAGGCGGTCGCGCTGGGTGCCCTGATGGCGGGTAGCTATCTCGTCGCCGTCCTCCTGCTCTTCCGCGATGGATATGACCTGGTGGTGGGATACGAGGTCGCTCTGGCGGTCCTGCTGTTCGTTCTAGGCTGCATCGCCGGCGTTGTCCTGCAGCGCGCCTACGACCTGCACCAGCAGGCGCTTCGACTTCGTAAGAAGCTCGAGACCCTCGCGCTCACCGATTCGCTCACGGGACTTCCCAACCGACGGCAACTCGAGGAGAGGCTGGCGCAGGAGATCGACCTCCGTCAGCGCTATGGTGGGACGCGACTCCTCTGCTAGGATTCGCCACCTTCGATTGTTCGAAGACCGTCGGGCCGGGATCTCCCGGACCCGTAGAACCGGACCCCTGGACCGGCTGTCGGGGCCCGTCCGAGGACCACAGCAGGTCGAGGAGTCACTCCGTGGATCGAATCTCTTTCCCCCTCATGTCGCTGGCGCGCGCGCGCCGGCCCCGTCTTCCCGGGAGCCCGAGCGCTCTCTTCTGCGCTCTGGCGCTCGGTCTCGCCGGCCTCTCGCCGGCGGTCGCCGGGGAGCTGTCGTGCACGACGGTCACCTTCGAAGGCGTCGCGGACGGGAGCCCCATCGGCACCGTCCCGGGTACTCCGGAGGTCCTGTTCAACGCCGCCTGGCGCGCCGCGATCGACTCCGACGCCGGCGGCTCGGGGCCGTTCGCCAACGAGCCCTCCCCGGACACGGTGACCCAGCTCCCCGGGGTCCCGATCATCGACTTCGACCAGCCGATCCGCGAGGTGTCCCTCTCCTACAGCGCTCGCTCGGCGGTCCTGCCCATCATGCTCGAGGCCTGGGACGGGCTGAGCGGCACCGGCAGCGTCGTGGCGACGGCCACCCTCGACCAGTCGGGCTGGACGGGCGACGGCGTGCCCTGCGGCGGCGATCCCGGGGGCGGCTACTGCGCCTGGAACGTGGCCTCGCTCGCCGTCGCCGAGGACTCGATCTCCAGCGTCACCCTCACCGGCCAACCCGGCTCCTTCGGCTCGTTCTTCGACGACATGACCTTCTGCACCGGCGGCGAGGGCGGCGGGCCCGCGCAGTCCTTCGCCAACGTCACCGCGGCAGCCGGGTTGAGCTACACGCACGTCTTCGACGACTACCTGAACCCGCCGTTGGGCGAGATGCCGAAGCGGATGGCCGGGGGCGTCGCGGCGGGGGACGTGGACCGCGACGGTGACGTCGACCTGTTCACGGTGCGCGCGAACCAGGGGGCGACCCAGCTCTTCCTCAACAACGGCGACGGTACGTTCACCGACGTGGCGCCGCAGGTCGCGCTCGCGATCGAAAGCGCCGAGGGCCTGGAGATGGGGCCGGCGTTCGCCGACATCGACGGCGACGGCTGGCTCGACCTGTTCCTGGGCTCCGTCCTGCGCGGCGTGGAGGGCACGGCGCCGCGTCTCTTCCTGAACCAGGGCGTCGACGGCGGAGGCCAGCTCCTGCCCTTCATCGACGCCACGGTCGACTGGGGCCTCGACGTCCAGCGCGAGAACACCTTCTCGTTCGCCTTCGGCGACTACGATCGTGACGGCGACCTGGACGTGGCGATGGGTCACTGGTCGGCGGTCGACGTGTGCCCCTGCGAGGGCCATCTCTGGCGCAACGACGGCGGCCTGCTGGTGAACGTGGACGCCGCCGCGGGAGTGAACGTGATGGTCGACGCCCTCTCCCACGACCGCGTCTTCGCCCCCAACTTCGCCGACGTGAACGCTGACGGCTGGCCCGACCTCCTGCTGGCGAGCGACTTCGGCACCAGCCAGGTGTTCCTCAACGACGGCGACGGCACCTTCACCGACGTGACCGATCCGGCGGTGCAGACCGACCAGAACGGCATGGGCGCCGCGGTGGGCGATTCGGACGGCGACCTCGTCCTCGACTGGTTCATCACCTCGATCTGGAACAACAGCGACAAGACCGGCAACCGGCTGCTGCGCGGCCTGGGCGACGGCACCTTCGAGGAGGTCTCCGAGGGGGCCGGCGTGCGCGACGGCGCCTGGGGCTGGGGCGCCTGTTTCGCCGACCTCGACAACGACGGCGACGAGGACATCTTCCACGTGAACGGCTGGAACACACCGGCCTTCGAGGGCGCTCCGGCGCGGCTGTTCGTCAACGACGGTAGTGGCGTCTTCACCGAGAGCCACGGGGCGCTGGGTCTGGTGGACACGGGCAAGGGCCGCGGTGTCGTCTGCTTCGACTACGACCGTGACGGCGACATCGACCTGTTCGTGGCCAACACCGAGGGGCCGTCGTCTCTGTGGCGCAATGACGGCGGCAACGACGGCGCCTGGCTGTCGGTCGCGCTCGAGGGGCCGGGTCCCAACGTGCACGGCCTCGGCGCCCGCGTCTACCTGACGGCCGGCGGCGCGTCGCAGCTGCGCGAGATCCGGGGCATGTCGAACTACGAGTCCCAGGATCCCGCCGAGGCCCACTTCGGGCTCGGCGCGACGGAGACCGTCGACGAGCTCGGGATCGTCTGGCCGGACGACCTGACCGCGACCTGGGCCGACCTCGCCGCCCGTCGCGGGGTCGTCGTCGAGCGGCTGCTCGGCGAGCCCGGCACGGCGACCTACAGCGGCGGCTTCTCCCCGAAGGTGTTCGGCGGCTGTACCGAGTGCCAGGTCGAGGCCACCCTCGAGGCGACGGTGGGAGGCGGCGGCGGGCCGGTGCGGGTCGGCCTGGTCGGCTGGGCGGTGAACGGCCGGACCAACGCCGGCGTGATCCTGGACTTCACCAACGACGTGGCAACCTTCCTCCAGCGCGAGGACGGGGTGCCGGTGGCCCGCGTCAACGTGGCCGCGGCCCTGGACGAGGCGACCACCTACGACGTGCGGGTGGCGTTCGACGGCACCACCTTCCGGGCGTGGCTCGACGGTGTGCGGATCATCGAGGTGGCGAACGGCGCCGCCGGGGTTCCCTCGGGCGATGCGGCGATCCTCACCCGCAACGCCACGGCCACGGTCGACAACCTGGCCGTGACCCGCGTCGTGGA
This sequence comes from uncultured bacterium, assembly GCA_905479655.1. GTDB lineage: Bacteria > Acidobacteriota > Thermoanaerobaculia > Multivoradales > JAHEKO01 > CAJQNK01. The sequence continues at coordinate 7,072 of CAJQNK010000272.1, forward strand.
GCGCTGACGACGGGGAGCCACCACGGCTCGCCCCGGGGTATCCTCCGGTGGCAACCGAGCCACCCGCCGAGCTTCAGACACCCCGAGGAGACCCGCATGCGTTGGGAGAAGAGACCCCAGTCGTTCGCCAACCACAGTCGGATGGTGCCCCCGTTCCACTACGGCGTGATCGGTCTCGCCGTGGTGTACCTCGTCTGGACGATGGTGAAGCTGGTTCAGTCGCCGTCTCTCGACTCCGCGGCGGGCCTCGTCGTGGCCCTGATCCTCGTCGGCCTCGTCTGGTACGTCCGGCTCTTTCCCCTCGCCGTCCAGGACCGCCTGATCCGGCTCGAGATGCGGCTGCGGCTGGCGGCGCTCCTGCCCCCGGAGCTCCAGGGGCGGATCGGGGAGCTCCGGCCGGGGCAGCTCGTCGCGCTGCGATTCGCGGGCGACCAGGAGCTGCCGGCGCTGGTCGTCGAGGTGCTGGAGGGGCGGCTCGTCCGGGGCCGCGACATCAAGGCCGCCATCCGGGACTGGCGGGCCGACTACCTCCGGGTCTGAGGTCCCGGCGTCGTCGCGGCCGTCCGGCTCCTGTCTCGGCTAACTAAATCGCCTCGCGCCGAGACGGGTCGGGGGGCCCTCGCCCGGCGGTGACCCGCGGCCGGCCGTGGGGCTCGTTCATCTTCCTGTGATCCAGGGATGGTTACGAGAGGGGCAGCTTGCACCCTCGGCGCTCGCGTCGGGGACGACCTGCCCGACCCCTTCTCCCCATCGAGCCCACGAACCAGGCCCGGACCCGTCCGACGGGTCGACGCGCCCGCGAGGAATCCCCCCAATGCCCCGACCCGCTTCCCCCTCCGCCCCCTGGACCCTCGTCACGCTCCTCCTCGCCGCCGCCCTCCTGGCCGCTCCCGGCTTCGTGGCGGCGTGGGAGCCGGCCACAGAGGATGCTGCTCGGGGTCCCGAGAGCGCCTGGGAGGCCCTGGTGGCCGCGCACCCGGAGGTGGTCGACGACGAGTCCGTCACCCCGGTCGAGCGGCGGGTGCTCGCCGCGCTGACCCCACGGCAGGCGGAGGAGTACCTGGCCGGCGCGGCGCCGGAGGAGCTGGTGGTCGCCGACGGTCGCAGCCTGGCCGAGGTGATGGCCTCCGAGGTCGCCGGCGCGAGCGCCGGGGTCTCCTTCTTTCCGCTGGACCCGTGCCGGCTGGCCGACACCGCCGTGACCGAGCCGGCTTCGCCTTTCGCCCCAGGCGAGACGCGAACGGTGGTCGTCCGAGGGCGTGACCTCGCCGGGCAGGGCGGGGTGGCGGGCGGGTGCGGCGTGCCGCGGCGGGCGACGGCGGTCGAGGTCCGGTTCCTGGTGAGCGAGGCCGACTCCCCGGGCTCGCTCAAGGCCTGGGCGGGCGACGCCCCCGAGCCGGCGGTGCCCCTGGTCGAGTTCACCCCCGACCCGCGGGGCTATCGGTTCCGGACCGAGACCGTCGTCGAGCTCTGCGACCGCTGCGCGGGCGGAGACTTCCGGTTGCGCGCCGTGGGCGCCGGCGCGCAGGTGCGGGTCGTCGTTCTCGGCTACTTCGCGCCCCTCGCGGCCACGGACCTCTCCGGCGCCATCGACGCCACCACCCTCGGTGGCCTCCGCCCCGACGACCTCGCCCGCGCCTCCCACACCCACGGTGGCGGCGACATCCGTGGCGGCATCGTGCGCGAGCAGGTGATCGATACGAGCGTGGCTCGGGACACGGAGGTGCTGCCCCTGGTGCTCGCCGGAGACGGCCCGGGCAGCGGCCTCGACGCGGACAGCGTGGACGGCGTCGACGCCTCGGAACTCGCTCGCCTGTCGGACCTTCAGGGTCTGGCCGCGGCCAGCGACCTCGAGGGCCTGGTGGGCGCGGACGAGCTGGGGGAGCTGACGCCGAGCGCGGCTCGCATCGGCGCCCTGCGTTGGTTCGACGTGAACCTCGCGGGGGTCTCCTTTACCGTCGGTCAGACGCCCCGGAGAACCCTCTTCGACGGTCGTGACCTCTGGGTCAGCAACTTCGACTCGGACACCGTCACCCGGCTGAGCCCCAAGGACGGCCGCGTCCTCGCTACCTACGGCGCCGGCGACGGCCCCCTGGGCATGGCCTACGACGGCGCGCACCTCTGGGTCGCCGCCCGCAACGCCGGCAGCGTCAGGAAGCTGCGCGCGAGCGACGGTACGGTCGTGGCCACGATCGCCACCGGCGGCCGCCCGTCCGGCGTGGTGTTCGACGGCGCCGCGATCTGGGTCTCCGACCCCCAGAACGACCGGGTGTTGCGCTACCGCCCCTCCGACGGCGCTCTTCTCGCGACGGTCCCGGTATGCGACGCCCCCGGCGCGATGGCCGCCGACGGAGCCTCGGTCTGGGTCGCGTGCTCGCTGGCCGGCGGGATCGTCCGTCTCGATCCCCAGGGCGCGGTGCTCGGTGCCTGGCCCGTGGGCGACCTGCCGTCGGCGATCGCCTACGACGGCTCGTCCGTCTGGGTCGCCAACTTCGGCGACGACACGGTGACCCGCCTGGACGCGTCGAGCGGCTCGCTCCTCGGTACTTACGCCGTGGCCGACGGCCCCCTCGGCATCGCCTTCGACGGCGCCTCCATCTGGGTCACGGGCTCGCTGGGCGACGCCGTCACCCGGCTCCGGGCGCGCGACGGTCAGCTCCTCGGCACCGTGAGCCTGGCTCCCGGCTCGGCCCCGGAGGGGATCGCCTTCGATGGGCTCGACCTGTGGGTGAGCGGGGCGGGGGCCGCGGCCTTGCGGAAGATGTAGCCCGAGGCTCCCCGGCCGCGGGTCCGGGGGAACCGTGGCGGGCGGGATCAGTCCCCGTCGTCGGAGCCGGACGGCTCTGGCCGGGTGACCCCCAGCACCGCCATCTTCTGGTGCAGGTAGGTCCGTTGCAGCCCGAGGAGCCGGGCCGCCGCGGCCACGTTCCAACCGGTCCGGGCCAGGGCGCGGCGGATGTGGCCGGTCTCGGCCCGGGTCTTGAACTCCCGGAGGGGGAGGATCTCCCCGTCCCCGGTCGGCGCGATCGCGGGCGTCGCGGTGACGTCCGCGCGGGCGCTGATCCGGGCGGGTAGCTGGTCGACGGTGATCGGGTCGGCGCCGAACACCACCAGCCGGTCGCACAGGCTCTCGAGCTCGCGCACGTTGCCGGGCCAGCGGTACACCTCGAGGGCGTCGTAGACCGCCGGCTCGACCCCCCGGGGGCGCATCCGGTGACGGCGCCAGGCCCGGTCGACGAAGGCGTCGAACAGCAGCCGAACGTCCCCCGTTCTGTCGCGCAGCGGTGGCACGACGATGGGCAGGTGGGCGAGACGATAATAGAGGTCCTGGCGGAATCGGCGTTCGGCGACCGCCCGCTCGAGATCGGCGTGGGTCGCGGCGACCACCCGGACGTCGACCGTCCGGTCGCGGGTATCGCCGACCCGACGAACCCTGCCGTCCTCGAGAACGCGCAGGAGCCGGGACTGCAGCCGCACCTCCATGTCGCCGATCTCGTCGAGGAACAGGGTGCCGCCGTCGGCCTCCTCGAAGAGGCCGCATTTGTCGCTCCGCGCGCCCGTGAACGCCCCCTCGACGTGGCCGAAGAGCTCGTCCTCGATGAGCTCAGCGGGAATCGCCGCGCAGTTGAGCTTGATGAAGGGCCGGCCGTTGCGCGGGCTTCCCCGATGCAGCGCATCGGCCACCAGCTCCTTGCCGGTGCCACTCTCGCCGAGGACGAGGACGCGGGAGTCGGTGGGAGCCGCCCGCGCGATGGCGGTCCGGAGCTCCTCCATCGGGGCGGAGCGGCCGAGGAGCTCGCGGCGCCCGTGGAGCTCCGATTCGAGCGTCTCGACCCGCTGCCTCAGGCTGCTGTGCTCCAGGGTGTTGGCGATCGAGCGGTGCAGGCGCTCGGGGCTGAAGGGCTTCTCGATGAAGTCGTGGACGCCGAGGCGCAACCCTTCGACGGTCTCGGTGATCGAGGCCTCGCCGGAGATGATGATGGTCGGCGGCAGGCGGTCCAGCTCGGACAGGCGGCGCACCAGGTCGAGGCCGCTCATCCCGGGCAGCCGGACGTCGAGGAGGAGAAGGTCCGGCAGGGGCGCCGCCGGAGGTTCGAGCAGCGCCAGTGCCCCCTCGGCGCTCTCGGCCGTCGTCGGCGCCATGCTCCAGCCTCGCAGTCGGAACACCAGGTCGGCGCGGATTCGCGGATCGTCCTCGACGACGAGCACGGTCGTCACGACGGCCCCCTTTCGCCGAGGCTCGAGACGGTCGGGAGGGTGAGCCGGAAGACGGCGCCGGTCGGGGGGCTCGACGCGAGCTCGAGGTCACCGCCGTGGTCGAGCAGGATCTTCTTCGAGATCGCCAGCCCGAGCCCCATCCCCTCGCCGATCGATCGGCCGGGAGCATGGCGGCCGGTGACGTAGGGTTGGAAGAGGCGATCGCGGATCTCGGGCGGGACCCCGGGTCCGTCGTCGGCCACCAACACCTCCACCACCCGGTCGCCGGAGGTGACGCTGACGGTCGTCGTGCCACCCGTCTCACCCACGGCGTCCGCGCTGTTCTGCCACAGGTTGACCAGGACCTGGCGCAGCATCTCCCGGTCGACGGCGGCCCGCGCCGGCGCTGCGTCCTCGAGCCGGATCTCCAGGCCAGGCCACCCCTGGGCGTAGGTCTGGACCAGCTCGGCGAGGAGCGCCGTCAGGTCCTGTTCCACGGGTTGGGGCTGCGGCAGGCGGGCGAAGGAGCTGAAGCGCCGGGTGAACCGGGTCAGCCGATCGAGCTCCTCGAGCGCCCCGTCCACGAGGAGGCTCGCCTCACGCGGCTCCGCCGGAGGCTCCGCCGCCACCGCCTCGGCGAGCCGGGCGAGCTCCAGACGGAGGCCGGTCAACGGGGTGCGCAGCTCGTGCGCGTGCCGGCGGGTGGCCTCCTGCCAGGCCGAGAGGTTCTCCAGCAGGGCGAGTCGCTGGCGGTCGCCGGCCATGCGCCGTGACGTCTCCTCGATCATCCGGGCGATGCGGCCGATCGTGTCCCGGCCGCGGTCGCCCGTCTCCACGGCGGGCCGCCCGCGCGCGAGCTCGCTGAGGGCGTCCTGGAGGCGGGCGAGGCGCGTCTCTCCGCGGCTCTGACGCCATGCGAGACTCCCGCCGACGCCGGCGACGACGACGCCGAAGACCGCCAGCAGCACCAACTCGTAGCGGGCGACCACGTCGGCCCGGCTGTGGGAGAGGATCTGGAGCCGATGGAGGGTCGCCTCGATGGCGGCGAAGCGGCCTCGGTACGCCGCCCGGGCGGCCGGATCGAGATCGGCGAGCCGCTTCTGATCGACCAGCGAGGCCTCGAGTAGCCCCAGGACCTCGGGGTGGGCGCCGAACGCGAAGGTGGCCTCCGACAGTTGGCGCTGAACGAAGTGGAAGACCAGCGCCGAGAGGGCGATCGCGATCAGAGTGCCGACGAGGGGTGTACGGAGGTTCACGGCGGCGGCTCCTCGGAGATCTCCAGAGTCCAGCTCGTGCTGATGACGGCACGTCGCCGGATGGAGGTGGCGATGAGGACGTCGAAGACCTGCTCCACGGAGCCCCCGGTCTCCTCGACCGGTCGTGACGCCCCGTCGCGCCGACCCTGCTCGGCCCGGCGGACGGTCTCGGCGAACCAGCGCCGGGCGTCGACCTGCTCGGAGAGCGAGAAGGGGATGACGTCGAGGGTCACCCGGGCCTTCCGTGGGCGGCTCGCGGGGTCGACGGCATCGGGGACGCCGGGATCGCGAACAGCGGCGTCGGGGACGGCCAGCTCGGGGACGGGCAGCTCGAGGACGGGCAGCTCGAGATCGGCCCACCAGGTGTCGAGCTCCCGGAGCGAGCCTTGGGACGAGCGCTCGACGCGGCCCGCGCCGTCGATGGCGGCGACGAGGTAGAGCTCGTCCCAGAGCTCGTAGCGTACCTGGACCGTCGCCGTGCCCGTGGCATCCAGGCCGACCGGCTCGACCGTGAACACGAGGCTCGTCGTGAGACCCGAGTCGAGGTGCCGGACGATCTCCTCCCGTCCCAGGGTCGGTGGCAGGTCGCGCAGAACCAGGCGGGTCCCGTCGACCAGGCGTAGACGCGGCGGCTCCTGGGCCGCTGCCGGCAGCGCGGCGACGGCGGGGAGGGCGACGAGCACTCCGATGGCGGCGACCCGACGCACCTACCGGCCCTCCGCGTCGAGGTAGGCGAGACGGAAGGAGAAGACTCCCCACGTCGTGCGGAGGACGAGACCGCTGCTCAGCCGGAAGCCCGCCAGCGGGTTCTCGGACTGGCCGTAGCCCGGGGAGGTACCCCGGTGGAACAGCTCGGCGTCGCTGGTCCAGCGCAGCTCGCGCCAGCTGCGCTCGCCCCGGCTCAGATGGAGGAGCATCGAGTGGCCGGCGGTGGCGCTGGCGCTCCAGGTGTCGGCTGCGCCGCTGAGCAGGGCCCCGTCCTCCGTCGGCACCTCCTCGATGTCACTCCGGCCGACGAACAGCCGACCTCCCGCCGAGACCGTGTGCCGCTCGGTCACCGGCCAGTGGCGCCGGGCCAGCAGGGTGGCGCCGTAGACGGTCGAGCTCATCTCGGCGGCGAGGGGAGGCGTTCCCGGCTCGGCCGGGGCGTCGGGGGCGAGATCGACCGCTTCGAGGTCGGCAGCGAGGCGGAAGAGCTCGACCCCCGCCTCCAGGTTCAGGCCGCGGGTCGGGAAGAGCGGGTCGTCCGTCGAGTCGTAGACCCAGGCGAGGCCGAGCTCCTGGCTGCGCAGCTCCGCGAAGTCGAAGAAGCGGGTCGGGGAAGGGGAGTAGGCCTGGCGCCGGAGGCCCGACTCGCTCGAGCGCGCCGTCGCCTGCACGCGGAGCGAGTGGTTGCCGGCGATGGGCAGGCCGAGGCTGAAGCGGGCCCTCGCGCCGGCGCCGGTGCCGCTCCAAGCGGAGAAGGTCGGGTCGAGGCCGAGGTCGAACAGCTCGGTCTGACAGCCCTCGTCCCCCAGGCTCTCGTCGTCGGCGCGTCTCCTCGCTCCCCCGCAGTCGCTCAGTGACAGGCTCACCGTCAGGAGGCCGCCGCGACCGAACAGGTCGTGCTGGCTGTGCCCCACCGTGAGCAGGCCGTCCTCGCCGCTGAGGACCAGGAAGAGGACGCCCTGGCGCCCGATCGAGAACCGCCGCCCGAGGAGGGCCGAGCCGCCGTCGACCCAATCGGTGGTGGAGAGGCTGGAGACCGACACCTCCGTGGCCCAGCGGGTGATCTCGGAGTCGACGCCGAAGAACCAGCGTCGTGCCTCCTCGATCCGGATCACCAGCTCGAAACGGTCCCGGTCGCTGCCTTTGCGCAGCGAGAACTCGGCGTCGAGCACCAACGGCAGGCGCACGATCCGCGACGCGGCATCGGCGAGCTCGCGTTCGCTGTAGCTGCGGCCCTCTTCGAGGAGAGAGGCCGCGATAATGATCTCCGGAGAGAACTGGCTCGCGTTCTCGACCAGGACCCGTTCGAGGAGAAAGTGGCGCTCCAGTGCTCCGACTCCGACGGGCGGGGGCGGAGGGTCCGGGGGGTCGGTCGAGGCTGTCGCCGGCGCCGCCAGCGGCAGCCAGCAGAGCGTCAGGGCCGCGAGGAGGCCCCGCTGGCGCGATCGTCTTTCGTTCGCCATGTGTTCGTCTTTCCCTACGCTTGGCATGCCGGGTGGGTTGCCTACCCGGCTGCGTAGACCCTACCGGCCTCCAGGCCGGTAGGGTTCGGCTCGGTGTTGCTGAAGGTCACGGGCAGGGTGCCGCAGGCGTCTCGGTCGGAACAGGGGGTCACCTGGAAGTGGAGGTGCGGCAGCCCGCCCGTGCTGCCCGAGTTGCCGCTCGCCGCCAGGGGCTGCCCCCGGCCCACGAGCTCTCCGACCTCGACCTCGACGCCACCCTGGAGGAGGTGGGAGTAGAACGCGCGGGTGCCGTCGCCGTGGAGGACGATGACGACGTTCTCTCCGGTCGCCGGATCGCCGATGTCGGGTCGGTCGTCGATCGCGAAGACGACTTCGCCGGCGCGCGAGGCGACCACCGGTGTGCCGAGGGGCATGGCGAAGTCGTAGGCGTAGCGGGCGACGCCCCGGTGCGAGCCGACGCTGCAGTTGCCCTGGAGGACGACGAAGGCGAGGCCCCGCGGGTAGGGCAGCACGTACGGTGAGCTCTCCCAGTCGGGATAGGGGCCGCAGACCTCGTCCTGCGGCGCCGGCTCGGTGGGGCCGCCGCCGCCACGGCAGGCCGCGATCACGGCCAGCGCGAGGGCGAGCGCCGCGGTCCCCATGGCCGGCCGGCGGAGGCGCCGGCGCGCCACCTCAGAACCTCCATCCGAAGCCGACGACAGCGCTCCAGGGGTCGAGGTCGAGCTCGAGCCGGTCCGCCGGTTCGTCTCGGTTGGGGCCGGAGACCGCCAGCTCGAGGTACTGGACGTGGGCGTCGAAGACCCAGCCCGAGCTTCCGATCGGTGTCCGCACTCCGAGCCGGACGCCGAAGCCCGTGTCGTCGCCGACGTCGAAGACGACCGTCTCGTCGGCCAGGGCGGGGAAGGTCAGAACGACGTCGTCGAAGGTCGCCCAGGCGAACACGGGGGCGACGAACAGGTCGACGGCGTCGCGGCGCACCAGGGAGATGGGCGCGCTCAGCTCCACCGCGAGCCACGACACCTGGTCGCGGGCCCGTAGCGTCTCGAGCGTCGGGATGTCGAGCGCCACGTCGAAGTCGACTCCGCCCTGGGCGAGATCGACGGCGAAACCGAGGCGGCGGCCGAAGCGGGCGTCCAGCCCGAGGTCGTACGAGGCGCCGCCGCCGACGTCCGCCGAGCGGACGATCTCGCCTTCGCGGGTGCTGAGCGTCTGGTCGGAGCTCGTCCAGCCGGCGTGGGCGGTCAGGGTCCACTCGGCCCCGGCGGCGGCGCCCGGCAGGGCGAGTGCGATCAGCGCGGCGAGGGCCATCCGGGCCCGGGTCGACGGCGCTCTTTGTTGGTCTCGGGACATCTCTTGCCTCCTTCGCGAGTCGGTGGAGCATCCGGGAATCGGGGCTCGCATCGGAGAGGCGCAAGTCCTGGGCCAGGCCGTCGAGGGGGCCTCGGGAGCTGTGAAGTAGGCACTAAGACACTAAGGAGGAAGGGCTTGTGGCGCTTCGACGGTGAAGGCTCACCGCTCTCGGAAGGCGGTCGAGAGCGTGTGCTGATCCTCACGCCCGTATGAGAAAGCATCCGCCGCCCGCGGCCCGGAAGACCGTGAAGGCTGCTAGTCGACGGCGACCAGGGCCGGGGTGCCCGGACACGGGAGCAGGTTGAGGACGTCGGCGCAGGGGTTCGTGCCGACGTAGAGCCGCCCGTCGGGGCCCAGGGCGGGCGGGCTCCACCAGATCTCGCCCTCGACCGCCACGGGGGCCGACCAGGCCGGCAGACCCTCCCGGTCGACCGCGATGACCCGGCCGGGCACCTCCAGACGCCAGTCGCCGCGAAGGGAGGCGTAGACGATTCCGTCGGAGTCGATGGCGACGCCCATGACGGCCCCCGGCGTCGGGCGAGACCAGAGCACGGAGAGCTCCGTGCCGAGGTCCGCGGCCCGGTAGAGGCGGCCCTCGTCCGGCACCGTCGCGCACCAGGGCCAGAGTTGCTGGGTGCTGGCGGTGCCGAACACCAGGTCGCCGTCGGCGTCGAGCGCCACGTGGTAGGCGATGTCCTCCGCGGCGCCCGCACTGCGCCAGGCCCAGCGCAGGGAGCCGTCCGCGGCATCGAGCGAGGCGATCACGGGCTGGGCCTCGCACACCCCCGTCGTCCGTCCCCCGGGCACGTAGAGAGCGCCCCGCTCGGCGTCGAGGGTCGGGTGGAAGAGCAGGACGTCCCGCGTGCCCGGCATCGCGACGTCCCACAGCACCTCGGCGCCGCCGGCGCCATCCGGCCGCAGCGCGGTGACGTGGCCGCCGTCGTCCCAGCGGCTGACGTAGACCGTGCCGTCGTCGGCGACGGCGGGCGAGCCCCAGACGCCGTCCGAGCCCTCGAACTCGTGACGCCACACCTCGACCCCCTCCGGGTCCACCGCGAAGACCGTGGTGCGGCCGAGCCCCGTGTAGGGCACCGTCCCGAAGTGCAGCGACCCGCCGGGCCCCGGCGTGGGTGGCGAGATCACCTGACCGCCGAGCTCCGGCAGGCGCTCGGGTTGGGTCGGGAAGGTCGGGAAGCTCCACAGCAGGGCGCCGTCGGACAGCGCGACCGACCAGAGCTTGTTGTCGCCGCGGCCGAAGTAGAGGCGCCCCCGCTCCGGATCCAGAACCGGAACCCCCTCGATCGTGCCCCAGACGGGGTGTTGTTCCTGGGAGGGCTGCTCGGCCTCCCCGGGGTCGAAGCTCCAGAGGACCGTCCCGTCGGGGCGCACGGCGTAGAGCTGGCCGTTGAAGTGGTCCCCGGTCGAGCCGTCGCCCCAGGTCCCCACGTAGACCGTGCCGTCGTCGCCGACGACCGGCTGCAGGTTCACCGTCCGCTGACCCGGGAGGGGCAGGGCCCAGGCCAGGACCCCCCGGGCCGGGCCGGGCTCGTCGGAGCGCGCGGGGTGGTCGGGCGCCTTCAGGAACATGGGCCAGGTGGCGGCGGGTGCGGCCCCGGTACCGACGAGCAGCGACAGGAGCGCGAGACCGAGCCAGGTCCCCCGGCGCCCCCGCCGCCGTCGAGGCGGCGCGCCGGTTTCGCCGTCGGATCGCGACATGGTCCGACGGTATCAAACGCTCCCCGGTCTCGCGATCTCGGCCGGCGGTGGAGCGTTCGTTGGCGAAACGCCGTTGCCGGGACGCCGTCACCGGAACGTCGTCACCGGGACGCCGTCACCGGAACGTCGTCACCGGGGCGCCGTCACCGGGGCGCCGTCGCCGGGGCGCCGTCACCGGGAAGAGCAGACGACCCCGCCTCCGGCTCCCGCCTGTCCCGTCCGGGCGCCGGTGCGAGGCCGGCCCCGGTATGATGCGCCACCACGGCGGCCGGGTAGGATCTCAGGAGGCCGCGGAGACGAGACTCCCCGATGCAGAAAGCACACGCAGTCGACCGCGACCCGGAACGGGACTGGATCCTCCTCTTCGCGGCCTGGCTCCTCGCGGCCGTCGCGGTCGCGGGCAGCCTCTTCTTCAGCGTGGTGATGGCCCTCCCGCCGTGCGTCCTGTGCTGGTATCAGCGAATCTGCCTCTTCCCGTTGGTGCTGATCCTCGGGCGGGGGCTCTTCCCGCTGGACCGTGGCGCGGCGCGGTACGCGCTGCCGCTGGCGGTCGTCGGCTGGATCGTGGCGGTCTACCACAACCTGGTCTACGTCGGCGTCGTGCCCGAGAGCCTGCAGCCCTGCAGCCAGGGCGTCTCGTGCAGCGAGCCGTTGCTGGAGCTCTTCGGCTTTCTCTCGATCCCCCTGCTCTCCCTGCTGACCTTCACGATGCTGACGGGGATCCTGATCCTCTTCGAACGAAGGAGTCCCCGATGAAGCGTCTGATCTTCGCCGTCTCGTGTCTCGTCCTGATCCTGGGCTTCGTCTTCGCGGCCTCGCAGTTCAGGGAGCGCCGCGCCGAGAAGCTCGGTTTCATGGCGCGCGAGCAGGCCTCGACCTTCGTCCGCCCCCACTCGCCGGTGAAGGGCGAGGAAGACGCGCGCGTCTACCTCGTGGAGTTCACCGATCCCGCCTGCGAGACCTGTGCGGCGTTCTCGCCCATCGTCGATCGTCTGATGGCGATCCACCCGGGCAGGATCCGGCTCGTGGTGCGCTACGCCCCGTTCCACCAGGGTTCGGACCGGGTCGTCCACATGCTGGAGGCGGCGAGGATGCAGGGGAAGTTCTGGGAGACCCTGCACCTCCTGTACGCCAACCAGGCCGAATGGACCCAGCACCACCAGGTGCTGCCGGACCGGGCCTGGCAGCTCCTGCCGAGGGTGGGGCTCGACATGCAGCGTCTCGTGCGAGACATGGAGGACCCCCGCGTGCAGGCCGTCGTCGCGCAGGATCTCGCCGACGCCGAGGCCCTCGGGGTGCGCAAGACCCCGGGCTTCTTCGTGAACGGCCGGCCCCTCGAGCCGTTCGGCGTCGAGCCCCTGGCGGCTCTCGTCCAGGCCGAGGTCGACGCGGTCTATCCCGATTAGCCTGCCCTTCTCACCGAGTGTCGTAGCGAAAGGCAGTAGGTGTTCGAAGATGCAAGGCTTGCGACCGAGGGCGACGCAGTCGTACTGTCCGTACGTCGAGGAGCCCGACGAGGGCGTAACGCCGCAGATTCAGGCACATACGGCCTCGCTGTCGGCAGTGGGTGAGAAGGGCAGGTTAGAGGACCCTCGCCGGGCAGCCGAGGTGGGCTCCGTCCGGTCCCCGGTTGCCGATCGAGTTCTCGCGCATCGCACGGGACGGTCGGCTGACGCTGATCGTCGATCGCATCCACGGTCGGAGCGTTCCGACCTGGGTGGCCCCGAGCCCTCTCGATCTCGACGGCTCCATAAACAGCCTGGCCGAGCGCGAAGGGTGTCGCGAGGAGTGGATCGGCCACCTCGGAGTGGCGCGCGGTGGTCTGGACGGCTCTCCCGTCGACCTTCCAGGCCCGGACCGGGGGGTCGTTCTCGGTCGAGGCCGCGCGGCGCTACCTGGAGTCGTTGCGTGACGAGACCCGCTCGCGGGCCCTCGACTACATCCGGCGGGCGCCGTCGACCACCTCGACGCCCGTGCGGGACTCGCTGCTCAGGGACCCGGTGCCGGCACGCCCCGCCGCGAGGACCGGGTCCAGTCCCCGGTCCTCCGGCTGACGAGCTCGCGATCTCGACTCCGGGAGTCGGCTCAGGGGTTGATGTTCTCGCCCTTCTCGAGCCTTTCGATCTGGGCCTCCAGGTTCTGCTTCTGGGGACCCGCCGGCGCCCTCTCCATCGCGATGCGAGCGTGCTCGAGGGCCTTCTCGAAGTCGCCTTCCTCAGAGTAGACGCGCGCCATGCCGAAGTCGACGGGCCACTCGCCCGGGTGCTTCTCGTAGTTCCTGCGGAAGACGACGTTGGCGGACTCCATGTCACCCTGCTGCTGCAGACCGCGGGCGGCCATGTGGATCAGGATCGTCGTCGCCGTCGGATGGTCGATCGCCTGGTCGAGAGCGGCCATCGCCTCCTCCGACCGACCGATCTGGTTGAGGACCTGTGCCTTGTTCGAGATCGTCTGGAAGCTGGCGTTGGCCGCGATGGCGGCGTCGGCCCAGGTCAAGGCGTCCTCGTGGTAGGCCTCGTGCTGCGCGGCCCACTGGGAGGCCTGTATCCAGTTCTGGAAGTTGAAGCCGACCGCGCCGGTGAGCTCGGCGGTCATGGCCTGGTGGTAGAGTTCGTCGATGTTCGGCACCGAGATCCGGAAGGGGACGCGCAGGTTCTCCCAGTGCAGGACCACCCGGGTCGTGTCGAGCTGGCGATCGTCGAACTCGTAGGTGAGCCACTCGCGGAAGAAGTCGGTCGGCTCGGGCTCGACCTCGACCTTCAGCGCGTCGAGGTCGGGATCGTAGAAGAAGCTGCCCCAGGCGGAGCTGTTGCGGTTGAACAGGATCTCCCACTCCGACTCCCCCGGGGCCATGAACAGGGCGTAGGTGCCGGCCGCGAGGGGCTGGCCCTCGATCTCGACGTCGTGGGAGAAGGTGATGGTCGTGTTCTCGTTCGATCCGGCGCGCCACGGCATCGTCTCGGCGCTACCGAAGCCCGGGTAGAAGGGGTTCGGCGCGATGCCCCAGGGGACGAGCTGGCCCCAGATCTGGCCGGTCCGATCGTCACCGGCCGGGCTGGTGACATCCGGCGCGTTGTACTCGATGGTCACCGAGACCAGGCCCATGTACTGGGTGACCACGGCCTTCTGGTTGGCCCCTCCGGGAGGCGCGGTCAACCTCTGGGCCTCGAGGTCCCCGGTCGCAGCGACGAGGCAGAGGGCGGCGAGAGTACAACAGAGCATCTTGGTTCGCATGGGCGATCTCCCTGGCAGTTCCTTGGGGGAGGGCACAACGCCCTCCGGACTCCTCGAAATGTGGTGCTGAATACGGGAGCTGCGCCCGGAGGTTGCCAGGAGGGTCGCTGCGGCCGCCGAGACCCTTGTCGGTATACTCGCCGAAGTTCTTCTCTCGAAAGGAGCATCAAGATGAAGAGGAAGTGGATGGTTTTGTGCTTCGCGGCCCTGCTCGCCATGGCCGCGGTTGTCTCCGCCGACGATCACGAGGGCACCTGGACCGGTCAGGTCGTGGACGTGGCCTGCTACGTGAGCCAGGGGGCTCGAGGCGCGGATCATGCCGGTTGCGCGAAGACCTGCGTCAAAGGTGGTCAGCCGATGGGCCTGTTGACCGACGACGGAACGCTGGTGCTGTTGGCGGCGGACCACAAGGACGGCGCGCCGTACGAGGCGCTCAAGGATCTGGCCGGCTCGAAGGCCGAGGTGGTGGGATCGCTCACCGAGCGCGACGGCATGAAAATGGTCACGGTCACGGGCTCGAAGCCCGCAGCCTGAGGCCACGCTGCCCGTCCCGAGGCGCTGGGCGCTGGCCCTCGTTGCCGGGGGTGTCCTGCTGGCGGCCCTGGGGCCGCCGGTCGGGCGCCACCTGCTGTGGCGTCGCGAGCTGAACCCGGTGCTGCGGGGCCGTATGCTGGCCGAGGCGCAGGGTTGCCTCGGCTGTCACCGCTCCTACTCGGCCGCCGAGATCCCGAACCCCGGCAGCCGGTGGGGGAGCGTGCCGCGTTTCGCGGCCGGGAACGCCCGGATGTACGCGGAGTCGCGCCGCGAGATCGCGGAGTTCATCCGTTTCGGGGCGCCGCGGAGCTGGCTCGACGACCCGGCCGCCGCCGCCCGGCTGGCCGACCAGCCCGTGCGCATGCCGGCCTACGGCGGCTCGCTGAGCCCTGACGAGATCGAGAGCCTGGTCGCCTTCGCGGCCTCCGTCGAACGTGTCGGGAGCTTCCCGGACGGCGTCGAGGACGAGGCGGTCGCCGAGGGCCGCGCCCTCGCCCGGGAGCAGGGGTGCTTCTCCTGCCACGGGGTCGACGGCAGCGGCGGCCTGCCCAACCCCGGCTCGCTGGGCGGCTTCACGCCGGGGTTCCTCGGCGGCAACTTCGGTGACATGGTTCGCGACCGGGCGGAGTTTCGCGAGTGGGTGCTGGACGGCACCAGCCGCAGGCTCGCCGGCAACCCTGCCGTCCGCTTCTTCTGGGTTCGGCAGAGGGTCTCGATGCCGGCGTACCGGGACCGCCTGACCGACGAGCAGCTCGAGGCCATCTGGAGCTGGATCGAAGCCGCCCGGACCGCCTCCGAATGACGGGTGGCGGGTGCCTCGAAGCTCCCGGCGTCAGGCGAAGTGCACCGAGGCCACTCGGGCACCCTTGGGATCCCCCAGCCCTGTCGCGACAGGCGTCTTGCCGCCTTCGAGGGTGACCCGCCAGACGACGCCGTCGGTGTTGCGATCGTGCTGGAAGGCGTTGGTCGGCCCGGACCTCCCACAGCGCCTGGTCGGCGGTCACGAACAGCCGGCCCTCGCCGTTGAAGGCCAGCCCCTCGCTCCCCTCGAGCCCGGCGTCGACGAACAGCTCCGGTTCGGCCGGGAAAGGGGGTTCGAAAGCTGGTGGCTGGGCGCGCGACGCGGCGGCCGCGACCGCGGCGACCACGAGCATGGAGAAGAGGAGTCGATCCATGGTCGAGCTCAAGACGCCCTTGGATACGGTGGAGCGTGGGTTCGGCTTCATTCCGCTCCCGTCGTCGACGGACCCGGTCGCGACGCATTGCTGCCGCCCTCGGTTGCGGCTACTCCCCTGGCGTCGCCTCGAGAGGGATCTGCCCGACATTGCTGACCGCGCAGTTCGTTCCGTCGACCAACTGCAGGTAGATCCCGCAGGCTCCCGCCGGGACGGCTCGGTCGATCGAGAGCGATCCGTCGGCGTCCGCGACGATGGCGGCAAAGAGCGAAGGGGCCTCGAGACCGAGGACCGAGCCCGCGCAGGGACCCCTGGGCAGGATCCGCGCGCCTCCGGTGGTCGGGCTCTTCAACAGGACGAGGCGGCCGCTCGAGCTGGCACCCGAGAGTCCGATCGTCACCGTCCCCGGGCACTCCCCGACGACGGACAGCGCGGGCACGCGAAGGGCCTGAGACTCCACCCAGGAGGGGTCGCTCGACTCGGCGGCGTCGGTCTCACCGAGGACCCCGGCGAATCCCGAACCGGAGGAGTCCCCGACCTGCTGTCCAGAGCCCTCGTCCAGGGTCCAGTAGCCCAGGAGCCCCGGTTCGTCTCCGACCAGGCCCGCGTGGATCGTCGAACGGATCTCCTCCTCGCTCCGGACGACGGACCAGAGCCGGATCTCGTCGATCACACCTGTATAGAACGCCTGGTTGCCGTTGAAGAAGGTGGTGGCGCCGGCGGTCATCCAGGACGAGGCGTCGAACGGAACGCCGGCGAGCTCCCGGTCGAGGAGTCCGTTGACGAAGAGACGCATCGTGTCGCCGTCGTAGGTTCCGGCGAGGTGCCTCCAGGAGCCCTCGATCGGCGTGTCCGCGCAGATCTCGGTGCCATTGCCGCAGCCGGCGATGTCCACCACGTAGCAGGGAACGGTCGGATCGTCGACGCTGGTCCGCAGGGACATGCCCAGGGTGCACGCCTGGCCGGGTCCGGCGATCTGGCCTACGATCGTGCCCCGGGCTTCGGCCGACGCTAGCCTGCCCTTCTCACCAATTGTCTACTGCGAGGCCGTATGTACCTGAATCTGCGGCGTTACGCTCCGCTCGGGCTCCTCGACGTACAGACAGTACGACTGCGTCGCCCTCGGTCGCAAGCCTTGCATCTCCAGGCACCTACGGCCTCTCGCAACGACACCCGG
>CAJQNK010000273.1 GCA_905479655.1 uncultured bacterium
CTGGCGTAGCTCTCGAAGCGCTCGCCGGCGAGCACGTGGTCCAGCACCACCAGGCGCCCCAGCTTCTCCAGCGCGTCGCGGCTGAAGAACGACGGCAGCCAGCAGACCGTCCGGGTCGACTCCTGGAGGTCCTCGAGGCGGGCCAGGTCGTCCCGGGGCGAGCGGTTGTCGGGGTCGAAGGGGAAGTCCAGCACCACCTTCCAGCGCTCGCCCTTGGCCTTCAGGGAGTCGTCGGGTAGATCCCGCACGTTGCCGAAGAGGACGTCGAGCTTGCGCTTCGTGCCCCGCCAGAGCAGCTCCACCTCCTGGAAGAGCTGTTCGTCCAGCGGCAGGTGCAGGGCCTCGTAGAGAACCTGCCGGAGCTTGCGCTGCCGGTTGCCCTGGTTGTCCTCGCCGCGAGCCTTGTCCAGGATCGACTGGGTGTCGACACCGGCGAGCTGCACCGTGACCACGGGGTTCGAGCCCTCGCCGACCCGGATCTCGCCCACGTGCTGGGCCCACTCGCGGCACCGCTGCAGCACGGCCGCCGCCTCCCGGCCTGGGAGCGGCGTCCGGATGGTGCCGTGGTTCAGCGCCGCCAGCCGTGACGGCGTCAGGGCCTTGAGCGGCTCGGCCTCGGGCGCCAGGGCGGAGAGCAGCAGCGTCTTCGCGAGGCGCTCGTCGTCGCGGAAGGCGTCCGCCCGGGCGCCGGGCTCGGGCTCCTCGCCCCGGCCCAGGTCGTGACTGGCCTCGATCACCGGCCGGAGCTTGTCCTCGTAGAGCCGCCGCGCCGACTCGAAGTGTCGGCGGAGCTCCTCGGTGAACGGCTCCTCGCCGCCCTCCAGCACGTCGTACAGGTCGCCCACGGGCACCAGGTCGCCCACCTCCAGGCTCTCCCGCTGGTCCACCAGGAGCTGGAGCAGGAGCTTGAGCGCCGTGCGCTCCCGCTGGAGCACGCTCGAGACGGCGACCAGGGTCTCCACCAGGGCCGGGCTGAAGGGGTAGACGCGGCGGAACTCCTTCCGGTCGGCCTCCCGACCCTGGAGCACCCGGAGGATCTCGTCTCGGGCCCGCGTTGTCTCGGCGAAGGCCGCGTCCAGCGTCCGCCGGGCCTCGTCGTCCTTCGGCGCCAGCAGGCGCTTCTCGACGATGGTGGGGAGGTTGCGGTTCTCCAGCGTGATCGTGTCGAACCGCCCCTCCCACCAGCGCAGGATGTCGCCGAAAGCCAGCTTCTCGGCGCCCGGGACATGGTCTCCCACCAGCTCCCGCAGGTCCCGCTGCCGGGCCACGAAGGAGACGATGGGCGCCGGCCGGTCGGCCTCCGTCGACTCCACCAGCTTCGCCAGCTTCTGCCCCTCCCGGTTGAGGAACTCGAGATCGCCGGCGTGGCTGGCGAGCCACAGGATCAGCTCGTCGAGAAACAGCACGAGGCCGTCGTAGCCCAGCGCGTCGGCGTGGGCGGAGATCGCCGCGAGCCCGGTGTCCAACCCCACGAACCCCGCGCCGGTCTCCCGGGCGGCCCGCGGGTGGTTCGGGAAGTAGGCGTCGATCAGGTGCCCCAGCAGCCGCTGGTGCTCCGGGTCCTCCGGCGGCGCCGAGGCCGCCGCCTCGAAGCTCTCGGCGTCCCACCCCGACTCGAGCTGCCCCCAGCCGCTTCCCTCGTCGCCCCCGTCTCCACCGCCCAAGTTGGCGAAGAAGTCGTCGTCGTCCATCTTGCTCCGCAGGTTGCGGGCGTCGTCCAGCAGCCCCGCGGTGAGGTAGACGGCGGGCGACGGCGCGTCGGGATGGAGCTTCCGCACGTGCTTCGCGTAGCCCCCCAGCACCGCCGACTCCAGGTTGCGGGCACCGATCAGGTGGTAGGGCACCATGAGGAACCGCTTGCCCTTCAGCCAGTCCGCGTGCTCGTCCACCACCGACGCCAGCTCCGCGATCCCCCGCGCCGCCGGCTCGCCCTGGAGGAGCAGGTAGAGCACCGCCATGAAGTGGCTCTTTCCCGAGCCGAACGAGCCGTGGAGGTAGGCCGCCTTGCTCTTGCCGTCGGTGGTGGCGCTCCGGATCAGGTCCAGGGCGTGGTCGAAGTTCTGCACCAGGGCCGGGGTGACGACGTAGTGGCGCAGCGTCGCCGCCGGGTCCTGCACGCCCTCGGTGAGGCGCAGGACGAAGTCGCCCTTGTACACCCGTTCGGGGATGGAGATGAGGTCTTTCAGCAGCGTCATGGGGTGTTCTCCCGACTCGAAGTTGTGTCGTCCAGAGTGATCGCGCGCAGCGAGGGAGTCGAGGGGCCCCGAACCGAGTTGTCGTGTCTCGCCGTCTCGGGTCGGCGCCGTCCCGTCCCTCGAAGCCTCACCCTCACCGCTCCCATCGCTCCAGCTCCTCCACGGTCACCCCCAGCCCCCGGGCCTCCTCGGCCAGGAAACCCGCGAAGTAGTCGCCGAGGCCCATGCCGGCGGTCGGGTCGAAGTCGTTGTGCCACTGCTTCACCCAGGGGAGGAGCTCGGCGAGGCCGGCGAGCAACGGCAGCAACCGCTCCTGCGGCCAGCCTTCCCGGTCCTTGCGCTCGAGGGTGTAGGTGGCGAGCGCCTTCATGCGCTCGAGCGCGGTCCAGCCGGCCCAGCCGAAGACGGGGGTGGGGTCGGCCTCGCGCTCGGCGCCGGGGTAGGCGACGAAGCGCTCCTTCGGGACGTCGAGCTTGCCCCGGTGGCTCCAGATGGTGGAGCTGCGGAAGTCGGCGCTCTTGTACTTCGGCGGCACGGGGATCTCGCCGATCTCCTCCCGCTTGCGCTTCTCGGCCTGCTTCGGCGTGAGGCGTTGCGGGTCGTTCTCGGGCAGCTCGACGCGGGCGTCGAGGGCGGCCTCGGCCCGCTGCAGCTCCCAGGTGCGCTCCCACCGGGCTCGTTTCTTCAACCCCGAGGGCTTGTAGCGCTGGCTGGCCAGGTAGGGGACCGCCTCGGCGGAGGCGAGCTCCGTGACCAGCTTCGTGAGGTCGTAGTCCTCCCGGCCGCGGTAGAGGGCCGCCGCCGAGCGGAAGGCCTCGTCCCGGGCCACGAGATCCGCCAGGCGGGCGGCGGAGAGGAGCTCGGGGCGTTCCCGGCTCCAGAGGGCCTCGGCCTCCAGGCGGTCCAGGAGGTGGGAGCGGAGGGCGCGCTCCTCCATGGCCTCCCAGGGCTCCGTGTTCCAGCGGCGCTTGTACTCGGGGCGCTCGATCAGGCCGATGTTCTTGTCGGACTCGATGAGGGCGATGCGGCGCTCGACCAGGGCGCGATAGTCGTCGGGCCAGTGGGAGGGGAGGTCGGTGATGGGGGTGGAGCCGTGGCGCTCGAACCAGGTGGTCTTGAGCTCACCAGCGGCGAGCTGGCGGGCGAGGACGATCTCGAAGGCCCGCTGGCCCAGCTCAAGGGGCTGGGCAGAGGCGGGGTCGGGCAGGGTGAGGGGCTCGTCTGTGAGACCGTACAGGGCATAAACCTGCCAGTCGAGCTCCTCCTGGAGGGCGATCATTCGATGGTGCTCGAACTCCCAGGTCCTTCGCGCGGCATTCAGTCGCTGCCGGTCTGGGCGACTTCCACGGTCATGAAACACTTGTCCTGGGAGCGACCTGGAGGTCTTTCTCGCCAGCTCATCGAGGTGCCGTGCCAGGGCCAAAGGGCGTTTCGGTGGGACCGGGAAGAGCTTGGTCTTCGTCCCGTCGTGCTCATACCGAGGCTCCCAGGCCTCGTCGCCAATGCCTCCGCCGATTCCCCCGACGCCCTTGTCGTGGAACACCTGCTTCATCCAGAAGCACCCCGCCGAGCTGTTCAGCAGGCCGAGGAGGCCGAGGTGGTTCTCCTCCGTGGCCTCCGGCGGCAGCTTGATGACCGGGGCGGAGCGGTTGAAGACCTTGCCACCCCGGTCCAGGACGAAGTGGTTGTGGGTGGCGACGAAGGCGAAGGCGATGGAGAGGGGGGTGCGAGCCCGGTCCTTCGGGAACTGGTGCCAGTCGTACCAGGGCCTTCCAGCGCTCCTGTAGGTGCCTCCCCCGAAAGTCGAGCGACTCCAGAGCTTGGTGCGGAGGCGCCAGAGCCAGATCCAGCGACCATCGACGGGAAAACGCTTCCACTGTTCGAGGTTCTCGTCGTACGGGAAGAGAATCGCCTCGTTGGAGACGGCTCCCCAATCCCGCACACCCTCGCCCCGGATCTGGGGCCGGAAGGCCACTTCGATGCCGTGACGCTCCGGAAAGGCCGCAGGCTGCACAAAGGCCTCGTCTGCGTGAGTGTCTTGATAGAAGCCGACCGCCTCGACGATGTCGTCCAGGCGAGCGGACGAACCCGCGTCCATCCGGTCGCGGAGAGCTGCCGCACCACCCCCCTGCAGACTCCAAGGGTGCTCGACGAAACGTCGACGAGGAGCGTCCGCCGTGCTCACGTACTCCCCCTCGCCCCCCGGCTGCCCGATGAGCTCCAGGATCTCCGTCCAAACCTCCCCCCGAGCCGGGTCCACCGGCGTCTCCGGCTCCCCCCGGATCCCCAGCACGGCCCGTACCTCGTCCGCCACCGGCGCCCGCTGCCGTCCCGCGAGGATGACGGTCGGGGTGCCGTGGCCTGGGATGTAGGCCCCGGAGGTGTCGACGACGTGGGTCAGGTCCCACCGGGGCAGGATGTCTTGGATGAGCCTCTTGCCGAACTCTCGCTTCATGAACGAGTTGGCGACGATCGCCCCGACGAAGCCCGCCGTCGACGGATCGTCGCCCACCGGGCGTCGCGCCAGGTCGAAGAAGCGCTCCAGGAAGGGGCAGACGAGGGAGTACTGCCGGTAGCAGGAGTCGAAGCGCTCCCGGTAGAGCCCGTTGAGCCCCTTGTCGCGCACGGTGATGTAGGGCGGATTGCCCACCACGACGTGGTACGGGTGCCCCAGGATCTCGCGCAGGAGCTCCGGGTCCTCGGCGAGGTAGAAGTGCTCGTACGGGTCCTCGAAGCCGGCGAGCGTGTCCTGGGGGTCGAACAGCTTTTCCGGCCGCCGCCCATGGAGCAGCGAGTCCCCGGCGGCCACCTTCACCCGGAAACCCGGCGCCTCGACCAGCCGGCCGATGTCACAGGCGTCGATCGCGGCCACCAGGAGCCGGAACCGGGCGATCGCCGCCGCGAAGGGGTTCAAGTCCACCCCCGCCACCCGGTCCAGCACGTCCTGCACCAGGGTCCGCACGCCGTCTCCCGGCCGGTCCCGTCGCGCGAGCTCGAGCAGCCGCCCGAAGGCCCCCAGGAGGAAGTGGCCCGAGCCGCAGGCCGGGTCGATCACGGTCACCGCCCCGTGCCCGAAGGTCTCGATGGCCGGGGTCAACGTCAGGTCGAGGATGAACTCCTCCACGAACTCCGGCGTCTGGAGCAGGGCGTAGCGCTTGCGGGCGGCCTCGGAGAGGTCCTGGTAGAGGTCGCCGAGGAAGCGGGTGTCCAGCGTGCCGTCGTCGCGGCGCGCGACGAACGGATGCCGCGGCTCGCCGGTCTCCGGGTCCGCGGCGCGGAAGGTCTCGAGCAGGTCCCGGGCGCCGTCGGCCGACGGGGTGATCGTCCAGAGCGGGTTGTGGGCCTCGTCGAACAGCGGGCCCATGCCGGGGAGGGCCTCGACGGTGCGGAAGACGTGGAGGAGGTACTCGCGCTCGCCGTGGCGGGGGTGGTCGCGGAAGTAGGCGCACTCGTGGTCCCGGGCGAGGCGCAGGTCGGCCTCGTCGGCGCCGCCGAGCCAGCGCAGCCGGCCCGCGCTGCCGCCGTCGGCGCGGCCCCCATCCAGGAAGCCGCCATCCTCCAGGAAGCGGACGAAGACACAGGCCAGCACCCAGGCGACGGCGGCCTGGGTGACGAGGGCCTCGCGGAAGTCGGCCTCGGCCTCGGCGGTGCGGCCGGCCTGCTTGGCGGCCCGGTACTGGCGGGTGACGGCCTCGGCGAGCTCCGAGTCGGCCTCGACCCGCTGCTCCAGGTCGGCCTCCAGGGCCCGCACGGCGGACTGGAGGGTTTCGAGGAGAGCTTCACGGTTCATGCGGGGGCTACGGGCCATAGGGGGGCTCCGGGCCATGGGGAGACTCCGGGGAGTCGGAGCTCTCGGTGGGGGCGACGGCGGGCGGCACCAGGTCGGCCAGGCGGAGCCAGCTCTCGGGAATGCGGGCCCACTCGCTGGGGGTGACGACGGGGACGGCCTGGCCGTCGATGCGGGGCAGCTCGATCTGCTCGTCGCCGGGAGCCAGGATCCAGAGGGTCTGGAGGCCGTCGTCCGCCGGGCGGGTCATGCGGTCGCGCAGGCGCTCGAGGAGATCGAAGCGCCGGTAGCGGGCCAGGAGGCCGGGGTGGGTGAGGAGGACGGCGGGGGATCCGCCCCGGGAGGTGTGGGCGACGATCGCCTCCTCCACGTGGGGGATTGCGATGTCGACGAGGAGTCGCAGGTTCTTGCCGTCCCGGCTCTCCGGAGCGGCGGCGTCGGCCTTGAGGACGAGGCTCCAGTCGACATTCTTCTCGTCGGCGGTCTTGCGCAGGGCGCCGAGCAGCAGCCCCTCCAGGCTCAACGCCTCGAGCCGTCCCTCGAAGCGGGCGAGGAGGCGCTCCTGGGCGTCCTGGAGGCGCCGGGGCGGGACGACGAGGAGGAGGTAGCCGCCGTGCTTCAGGGAGCGGGCGAGGCGGGCCTGGAGGTCGGCGGCGTGGCGCGCCTCGGGGGCGGGTCGCGCCTCGGGCGTGCGGGTGAGGCGGGAGGAGCCGGTGCCCGAGAGCACGCCGGGCAGACGGGTGGGCCGGTAGGTGGCGGTGGCCGGGCGCCACTCGAGGCCCAGGGGCTCCTCGGCCAGGAGAGCGTGGAGGGCCGGCGGGTCGGGCAGGGGCTCGGCCTCGGGGTAGCGCGAGCGGACGCGGTCGCGGATGGCCTCGACGGTGAGGCCGTCGCGTCCCGGGGCGGCCAGGGAGAGGACGGAGGAGGCGGCGAGGCGTAGGGCCCGGGCCGCCTCCATGCCCTGCGGGTAGATCTCCAGCCGGCCGGAGACCGCGGCCGTGCGCGAGGCGGCGGCGGCGAGGCGGACGAGGCGCGGGGCCGGAAGCGGCGCCTGGCCCGGGGGCGCCGGCACCTCGAGGAGGGCGTCGACGACGGCGGAGGAGGGGGGCAGCGGGTCGCGGGCGGCCAGCTCGTCGGCCGCCTCGCCCAGGGCGGCGGCCCAGCGGGCCAGGCGGTCGCTCTCCGGGGCGTCCAACGGGGCATCCGTGCCTGCCGCCCCCGAGGGGACGAGGGCGACCAGGAGGCGGCCGCCGATGCGGTGCAGGCGGAACGCGGGCTGCTGGAGCCCGCCCTCGGCGTCGATGGCCGCCCGGGTGGCGGCGGCGGCGTGGGCCGAGCGCTCGGGCTCGTCGCGGGCGGAGCCCCGGGCCGTGAGGACGGCGCCCTCCAGCTCTGCCAGGGTGGCGACGCCCCCGAGGGCCGCGAGGAGCCCCGGGACCTCGTCGCGCAGGGCCTTCAGGGCCGAGGTCTTGAGCCAGCGCCGACGGGCGTCGCCGATCACCTGGCTGACCCGGGCGCGGGTGAGCCGCAGGTGCTCGGCGATCTCGGTCTGAGAGGGCCAGGCGGTGTCGGCCGCGAGGTCGGCGGGGGTGTCGAGACCGAGGAAGAGGCGCAGCGCCCGGCCACGGTTCTCCGAGCCCGCGGCCTCCTTCTTCGTGAGCAGGATCGCGGCCAGCCGGTCGACGCTGACGCGGCCCTCGTCCGTCGGAGTGCCGTCCTCGTCGCCCGGAGTGGCCCCCTCGTCCCCGGGCTCGGGGGGGTCGGTCGTCTCCGGCTCGAGGTCCGGGAAGCGGACGCGCAGGCGGCGGACGGCGTCGACGAGCTCGTCCCGGGTCTTCGCTCCCACCCCGCGCAGACGGGTCACTTGGCCGAGGGAGGCGCCGAGGAGCTGGCGCACGGTCTCGAGGTCGAGCTTGTCCAGGGCGTTGAAGGCCCGCTGGGAGAGGCCGAGCTCCACGGTGTTGGAGTCGAGGGTGGCCAGGTCCAGCGGGCTCGGAGGGGTGCCGTCCCCCTCGTCCTCCTCGTCGGAGGGCGGCGGCACCGTGGGGCGGGAGGCGGGGTAGAGCGCCTGCCGCCAGGCGCGGAGCATCTCCTGGGCGTTGTCGAAGCGGTCCGCGGCGTCCCGGGCCAGGGCCTTCCGGAAGAACCCGGCCAGGGAGAGACGGACGGGCTCGCGGAAGTGCTCCGGCTGGAGCTTGACCTCGCCCGCGACCGCCGCCGGGGCGCTGCGGCCGTCGCCCCATCCGGGGAGCGTTCCGGCGGCCATCTCGTGGAGGGTCGCGGCGGCGGCGAAGCGCTCGGCCGCCAGGTCCCACCGGGGTGTCGGGCGCTCGGCGAGGAACGGGTCGAGGTAGGCGCGGGTGCCGACCTCCAGCTTCTCCGCGGGCGTGCGCGAGAGGCTGAAGTCGAACAGGACCAGGTGGAGGACGTCGTTCTTGCCCGTCTTGCGCACGCCCAGGTTGTCGGGCTTGATGTCCCGGTGGGGGATCCCCTGCTCCT
Source organism: uncultured bacterium (assembly GCA_905479655.1). Taxonomy (GTDB): domain Bacteria; phylum Acidobacteriota; class Thermoanaerobaculia; order Multivoradales; family JAHEKO01; genus CAJQNK01. The sequence continues at coordinate 8,482 of CAJQNK010000273.1, forward strand.
CCAGCCAGGCGACGGTGGTCAGCAGGTCGTCGCCGAACCGCTCCAGGAGCTCGAGCTCCAGGCGGGGCTCCTTGCGCAGGTACTCGGCGAGGGTGCGGTCGCCGGCCCGGGCCATGAGGATCCCCGTCCGGCCGTAGAGCTCCACCTTGCCGTGGATCTCCACGACGCCGGGGTGGCGGAGCTGGTCCAGGACGGCCGCCTCGTCGTCCAGGAGATCGTTGCGGTCCGGGTGGCGGGCGAGCTTGAGGACGCGCTCGGCCCCGTCGGTGCCGCGCACCAGGAAGACCAGGGAGGTGCTCCCCTGGCCGAGGCGCCGCAGCACTTCGAGGCCGCCCTCCAGACGGTCCCCCCGGCGGGCGGTGTCCGGATCGTCCACCGCGTCGTCCTCCGGTGTCGTGACCTCGTCCTCCACCAGGTCGAGACCGGCGAGGAAGTCCTTCACCGTCGCGAGGCGCCGGCCGACCTCGGGGCAGGTGGCCTCGCGGACGAGGTCGTCCAGCGCCACGGGGGCGCCGTCCACCGCGGCGGCCAGAACCAGGCCGTCGCTGTCGCGCAGCGTGCGCTGGAGCTCGAAGGGGTTGCTGGCGGGAGGGCGGCGCGCGAACAGGAGGTAGGCGAGGGCGCCGAGGGAGAAGACGTCGGCCGCCACGCCGTCGGCGTCCGCGTCGTGGCGCACCTCGGGGGCCACGTAGACGGCCGCCGTCTCGCGGACCAGGTCGTCCACGTGGACGGTGCCGCTCACCGCGTGGCCGGAGAAGGTCGTCGTGCCGGCCTCCCGCACGCCCGTCTGCCAGTTGAAGAGCTGGGTCTCCGGCAGGGCGGCCTCGGGGTCGACCACCAGGATGCTCTCCGGCGCCAGGGCCCGATGGTAGAGGCGGCGCTGGTGGGCGTGGGCCAACGCCTCGGCCACCGAGCGGAGCAGGTGCAGGCGGCCCTCGAAGGAGAGCGCGTCGCCCCGCTCCCGCAGGTAGTGGTCCAGGCGTTGGGCGTCCGCCGAGTAGTCGAACAGCAGCGCCGGCCCCAGCTCGTGCTGGCGGTAGTCGTGGACCCGCAGGATCCCCGGGTGGAGCACGCCCTGGAGCAGGCGGAACTCCCGCTCTGCCGCCCGCTGGAGGCTCTTCCTCTCCTCCGGCGACGAGGCCCTCCCCACCGTGTAGATCCGCACCCGCCGGTCGATCCCCTCGAGCCCCGAGTGGGTCGCGTGCCAGTCCTGCCAGGCGCCGCCGTCGGCGATCAGCTCTTCCAGCGAGTAGTCGCCCACCCGGCGCAGACGCTGCGACGGCCGGATCCCCGCCTCCTCCAGGGCCTTCTCCAGCGCCCGGGCGTGCCCCATCTGGACGTGGGACGCCGGCCGGCCCGTCCCGCCGCCCGCCAGCGACGACAGCACCCCGGGCAAGGGCGCGGCACCCCCGTCGCCCGTCGCCAGGTCGTCCCGGCACCAGACGCCGTGGCGGCCGCTCTCGTCGAGCGAAACCTGGAGGTTCGTCGCCGACAGGAAGATCTTCGGCTCCAGAAACGGCAGCCTCCCCTTCGCCTTCCGCACCGCCCGCTGCCGAGTCAGCAGCGACTTCAGCCGCTTCGCCTTCAGGTTCGCCAAGTGGAGCGGATTGTCCCGCGTGATCTCGCGCCCGTCGTGCCGCCAGGTCCACGTCCCCGCATCGCCCGAGAGCCCGCCCTGGTTGCTCTTGATCTCCACCAGAAAGAACCCCGCCGGCGCGAGCACCAGCGCGTCCACCTCGTTGAGCGACCCGTCGTCGGCGATGAACTCGAAGTTCGTCCAGACGCGGTACGGCTCCCGGTCGGGAAGGCCCTCCCGCAGATACTCGAGGGCCTCCCGCTCCCAGGCGAACTGGGACTCGGTGATGGCTCGGAAGCGGCGGGAGTCGGGGTGCATCGGTGTGGGAGTCTAGCCCTTCGCGGCGCCGCCGACAGCGTAGTCGTGAGTGGATCCCGATCCCGTAGTGGTGTCCTGGGCAACCCCTGCCGACGCCGGCAACACGACGCGTCGGGTGAAGTCGCGTTACTGATAGCATCAGCCACCATGGCTCACATCGCGAAAACTCGTTGACCAGTCGTCAGGCATGCCCATCGATCTCCGATCTCTCAGGCCAGCAGCGCTAGTCAAGGCGCTTTCACGGCAATTGCGTTCCAGTCGGTGGAGGGGTGTTTGCCGTGGAGCCGTGCTCAGTGTCCAGAGGTCCAAGCTCAGGATCGCGGTTCTCGAGTTCGTTGCGTTCTCACTGCCCTGGGCGGGTGGCTTGTGGGTGTACAACCAGCATTCAACCTGGCCATCCTGGGTCGCTGTCGTTCTACCCGTGAGCTCGGGGATCTTAGGGGGCATCTTGTTGGGTGGCCTGCCTCTGGCGCTCGTGAGCTTCTACGAGCACAAGAGAATAGAGATCGGGCGCCGAACTTGTCTCCGAGTCGTGGAGGTGCTGAATGAGCTTCCTCGCATCGAGCCTGATGTCCTCACGGGGAAGCCTACGCAGCTTCTACCGAAGGTGGTCGAGTCGATCCGGAACTGCGAAAGTTCGCTTTATCTCCTCACGCAGAATGGATCCTACTTGGTGGCCGACTGGTGGATCGAGCGGTGCAAACCAGAAAGCAAGGCTGACCTGGAGCCGCTCGCTGCGATCGCTGGCGAGCTTCGGCAAGCACTGGAGGCCTGTCCAGGAGAGGTTCACATTCTCTTCCCAGACCTTCGGGCCAAGGCTGTTCAGGACCACTTCAAGAGGAGGGAGGAGCGACTCGGCTTGGGTGCCGGCTCGCTCACGAGGATCACCGAGGAAGCGATCAAGTGGGCCGGAACGGTGATGTCTGAACACCGAGAGAAGAGCGGGCGAGGTGCGAGCCGTCTCTACTTCATGGAGACGGCGCCGGGTTTCCGGATCGTAGCGTCTGCGACCTGGGCGTACTTTCAGCGATTCCCTGAGGGGGAGCTCGCTTCCCTCCAGGATATTGAGGCGATCGGGAGGGCCGAGGGCTTTGCCGTTGCGGTTCGGGCTCTCCAGGCGTCTCTTCGAGGCATGACGGACCTTCTGGATCATGTCGTGGGGCCGGTCCCCTCAAGGAAGCTGTCCTACTGAGCGTGGTTGTGGTGGGAACACGACACGGAGTGCGTCCTCAGTGCTATGCTCCCCCACTCTGCATAGCTGAATGGCTATGTAGAGGGAGAAAAGGCCCACGTCTGGCCATCCGAGTTGCCGAACAGTCGTCGAGAGGGGTACGAATGGAGATCGTCTCAGTGGCAGTGGGTATCGCAGCCTACCTTGGTGTGACGAAAGCGGTCTTTCGACTCGTCGGCGAGGATTGCCGGCCCTACCTCATCGCGGCGCCCCGGGTCGATGGGCCATCCGGTACCGCCCACGGCCAAGCTGAATCAGACGCTTGACGGGAATGGTCTAGAAAGCCAGTCCCCTCGGCGGCAACCCAGCCCACTAAGCCTGCCGATGCTGGGAGGGAGAGTCCGGTGATCCTGCCCTCCGCCCCTCAGGTCCAAGGGTCGAGCCGGAGCCTCCGGCAACCAATCGCGAAGCGACGGCGGCAGCAGAAGCGACGGATCCGGCAACCAGGGACACTACTCTTCGCGGGCATGCCCTGGTAGAAGCGATTCGCGGACCCTTGACCAGGGCGGTTCGCTAGCGATGCGCAGGGGGTTGCCAACGACGCGACCCCTCGCCCCGTCCATTCTGGTCGGGGCCCCGACCCGGCTTCAACGGTCCGCGTCGCTTCGCGACGCCGGTCTGCGTCCGCCGTTGACCCCGAGCCGAGTCCCGTCACCCGCTCTTCCTCCACGTCGGACAGACCGGGAGGGTCCGGGGCGGTCGAAGGCCGGCCAAGCGGACCCTGGACCGACTCCTCGAGGTTCTTACCTTCGGTTCGCTCCGCTCGCTCAGGGATGCTTGCTCGATCTGGTTGGAGGGGGCGGTGCGGTGACCCTCTGGGCGTCGACGCCGCGGGCCTCAGCCCCACCACTGCGCCCGGTCGACGGTCGTGTCGAACGTAGGGTCGACGCGCTCGGGGAGTTCCTCGTCCTCGGTGGCCTCGACGTCCTCGGGGGTCGGCTTGCCGACCCACAGGAGCGACTCCATGGGGCACTTCTCGATCGCCTTGGTGAAGTCGGCGGTCTTGGGGTCGTAGTGTTCGTAGTCGACGACGGGGAGGTGGTGGTCGTCCATCGCCAGCAGGCTGCTGAGCTTGGTGCAGGCGGTGCAGCCGACACAGCCGACGGCGCAGACGGCGCGGACGTCAGCGCCGAAGTCCTGGTTGGCGCAGGCGACGACGAGGACGCGTTCGGCCTTGAAGGGGATGCGGCTGATGATGCCGCGCGGGCAGGCGTCGACGCAGGCGCCGCAGCCGGTGCAGTTGGTGTAGTCGACGCGGGCGACGCCGTCGACGATGTGGATGGCGTCGTAGTCGCAGGAGACGACGCAGTCGCCGAGCCCGAGACAGCCGTAGACGCAGGCCTGGACGTCGGCGACGAGGTTGGCGGCGGTGCAGGTGGGCTCGCCGCGGTACTCGGTCTGGCCCTTGCGTTGCTCGCGGGTGGCGCCGCAGTGGACGACGGCGCGGTAGGGCCAGGTCGGCTCGACGGCGACGCCCAGGATCTCGGCGAGCCGCTGGGCGACGCTCGGGCCGCCGGGGGCGCACAGGGTGACGGCGGCGCCCTCCTGGACGACGGCCTCGGCGTACTCCCCGCAGCCGACGTAGCCGCACCCGCCGCAGTTGGCGCCGGGCAGCGCGTCATGGACGCGGGCGACCCGGGGGTCGATCTCCACGTGGAAGGCGCGGTTGGCCCAGCCCAGCACCAGGCCCATGGCGGTGGCGAGCAGCAGGAGGGTGGCGGAGGCGAGCCCGATGGAGACGGCGGAGAGCACGGTCACCTCCCGGAGTCCGGCGGCGAGGTCGGTCGTTCGGCGCTGATGGGCGGCTGTTCGACGAGCGCCTTCTCGACGTTGGCACCCATGCCCACGAAGCCCATGAACGCGAGGGCCAGCAGGGCCGCGGTGATGAGGGTGATGGGGGCGCCGGCGAGGGCCTTGGGCACGTCGGCCAGCTCCAGCTCCTCGCGGATGCCGGCCATGAGGACGATCGCCAGGGTGAACCCGACGCCACCGAAGACGGCCAGGGTCAGCGACTCGACGAGCCCCCACTCCCGCGCCTCGACCCGCTTCAGGATCTCGAGGCAGGCGAAGAGGATGGCGCAGTTGGTGGTGATGAGCGGCAGGAAGATGCCGAACGACTTGTAGAGCGGCGGGAAGAACCTGCGCACGTACATCTCGACGAACTGCACGCTCGACGCGATGACGAAGATGTACACGATGTAGCTGAGGACCGAGAGGTCGACGGTGGCCGCGCCCGCGGCGCCGGCCGCGTCTCCGGCTGCGTCTCCGGCCGCCGGCGCGACAGCGTTCCAGACGGCGGTCGGAACCAAAGCCCCGGGGCGCAGGACGAACTCGGTCAGGGTCCAGGAAAGGAGCGCGGCGACCGAGATCACGAAGGTCACGGCCAGGCCCATGCCCAGGGCCAGGTCGATCCTCTTCGAGACTCCCAGGAAGGGGCAGATCCCGACGAAGTAGGTGAGGACGAAGTTGTTGATCAGCGCCGCGCCGAGGGCGATGAGGAGCAGGCTCGCGAGGGTCTCCATCAGGCGGCCTCCTTCACGGTGCGGGGGGTGGCGCTCGCCCGCCGTCGCGCCCGCCGCGCGCTCCAGGCGTTGATGGCGCCGAGGAGCAGGCCGAGGGTCAGGAAGGCGCCCGGCGGCATGACGAAGAGCACCAATCGGGGCACCCCCTCGGGCAGCACCGGCAGGCCCATCCAGGTCCCCATGCCCAGGATCTCGCGCACCGTCGCGACGCTGGCGAGCGCCACCAGGAAGCCCAGGGAGACACCCACCGCGTCGGCCAGGGCGACGCCGACGGTCTGCTTCGAGGCGCAGACCTCGCAGCGCGAGATGATCATGCAGTTGACGATGATGAGCGGCACGTAGGGGCCCAGGGCCTTGCTCATCTCGTACAGGTAGGCGGCCAGCACCCGGTCGGCGATGGTGACGAAGGTGGCGATGGTGAGGGTGAAGACCAGGATCCGCAGGTGGGGCACGAGCAGGCGCCGGATGAGGCTCACCAGGACGTTGGCGCAGATCAGCACGAAGGCCGTGGCCGCGACCATGGTCAGGGCGGGCTTCACGGCCGCGGTGACCGCGAGCGTCGGGCACATGCCCAGGAGCTGCCGGTAGACCGGGTTCTCGGGCAGGATTCCGCGCACGAAGCGCTCGGCGGCCGTGGGTCCGGAGTCGTTCATGGAGCCTCCTCCCGGGTCTCCCGCCCGGCCTCGCCGGGGGCGCGGCCGGCCGTCAGGGCGGGCCGCACCTCGGCCAGGGTCCGGTTGACGATGTCGCAGACGCTGCGCGAGCTGATGGTCGCCGCCGTGATCGCCCGGATCCGACCGTCTCCCGGCGCGGGCGCCGCATTGACAGCCTCGAGCCGCGCGCGGGCGTCGACGCCCCGGAACTGGCTCCGGAACGGCTCCTTCGTGATGTTGTCTCCCAGGGCCGGCGTCTCCTTCTGGCTCAGGACGTAGAGGCCGGTGAGGCGCTCGGCCGCCGCGTCCAGGCCGACGAGGAGGTCGATGGTGTCCGCGTAGCCGGCGCCGGCGCCGCGCACGACCCATCCGAGGCGCTCGCCGTCCGCCGCCGCCAGCTCCCAGACGTCGTGGGCGGCCCTCTCGCTGGGCGTGACCGTCAGCACCCGCTGTCCGTCGCCGGCGCCCAGCACCAGCTCGTCCTCTCCCCGCACCGTCACCCCCAGCCCCTCGACGGTCTCGCCGAGCACCAGGGCCGGGATGCGTTCCAGGATCTCCGCCCGCCGGTTGGCCTCCACCCGGTCGGCGAGCCCCACCTGGACGCCGGCGAGGGCGCCGCCGAAGGCGAGGCCCAGGACCAGGACGAGCCAGGCGTCGCCCAGGAACCCGACGGCCCGGCGCAGGGGCCCCCGGCTCTCCGCTGCCGCCGGCGCGCTCACGACGCGGCCTCCCGGTCGGCGGACGGGATCCCGCCCAGGGGCTCGGGGATCGTGGCGCGATCGATGAGCGGGACGGCGGCGTTCATCAGCAGGACGGCGAAGACGACGCCCTCGGGGTAGTTGGAGAGCATGCGGATCGTGATCACGAGGACGCCGATCCCCAGCCCGAAGAGCCACTGCCCCCGGTGCGAGAGGGGGCTGGTCACGGGGTCGGTGGCGATGAAGAACGCCCCGAAGGCGAGCGACCCGGCCAGCAGGTGGTGCGGCACCCCCAGGGGCGAGGCGGGGTTGGCCAGCACCGCGACGGCGGCGGCGGCCGCCGCGCCGGCGAAGACCCCCGCGGGGATGCGCCAGGCCGCCGAGCGTCGCCAGCAGAGCCACACTCCGCCCAGCAGGCAGGCCAGCGCGCTGGTTTCGCCCAGAGAACCGTTGGTGACCCCGAGGAACATCGGCCAGAGGCCCGGGATGTCGGCGGCGCCGGCCGCCTCCTTCGCAGCGGTGAGCGGCGTCGCCTGGGTGACGATCGAGAGATCGGCCCCGGGCCGGACGTAGGAGGCGGCGCCCATCACCGAGGCGAAGCTCACCATGACGAAGGCGCGACCCACCATGGCGGGGTTGAAGACGTTCTGACCCAGGCCGCCGTAGGCCGCCTTGCCGATGCCGATGGCGACGGCCGAGGCCACCACGGCCACGTACCAGGGCGCGCTCCAGGGCAGCGAGAGCCCCAGGATGGCGCCGGTGACCAGGGCCGAGCCGTCCGTCAGCGACGCCTCGCGGCCCCGGAGACCCCTTCCCCGGAGACCCCTTCCCCGGAGACGGGCGAAGAGGGTCTCGAAGAGCGCGCAGGAGACGAGGCAGAGGGCGAGCTGCAGGAGCGCCCACTCACGGAAGACGAGGACGGCGGCCGCCAGCACCGGGGCCAGGCCCACGAGGACGTCGACCATCATCCCCCGGGTGGACCGCCCGCCGGAGACGAGGTGGGGTCCGGGGGCGACGTGGAGGCGGGGCGCCTCGAGATCGGGCGAGCTCGGTGTCGCTGGCGTCATGCGAACCTCATGCGGCGTTCCGGTGGGCCTTGCCGACCCGGATGAGCTGCACCAGCGGGATGCGCGCCGGGCACTCCCAGGCGCAGCAGCCGCACTCCATGCAGGCGTGGATCGAGTAGCGACGCGTGGCGTCCCAGGCGCCGGCGCGGACGGCCAGGGCCAGGCGGGTGGGCACCAGCCCCATCGGGCAGACGTCGACACATCGGCCGCAGCGCACGCAGGCGGTCTCCCTCTCCCGGGCCAGGTCGGCCGCGGTGAGCACCGTCACGCCGGTCGTCCCCTTGGTCACCGGGGTGGTCAGGTCGCCGACGGCGAACCCCATCATCGGTCCGCCCGCCACGACGCGGGCCGCGTCCGGGGCGAGACCTCCGGCCATCTCGATGAGATCCGCGTAACGGGTCCCCAGCGGCACGAGCAGGTTCTTCGGGCTCTCGATTCCGGCGCCCGTGACCGTGACGACCCGGTGGGTGAGGGCGCCGCCCCGCAACACGGCGCGGGCCAGGGCGGCGGCCGTCCCCACGTTGACCACCACGACGCCCACGTGGAGCGGCAGACCGCCGCCGGGCACCCGTCGCCCCAGGAGCGTCAGGATGAGCTGCTTCTCGGCGCCCTGGGGGTACTTCGTCGGAATGCCGCGGATCTCGACGCCGGTACCGTCGGCCGCGGCGCGCATCGCCGCCAGCGCCACGGGCTTGTTGTCCTCGATCCCCACCAGCACGCGCGCCGCGCCGACCGCGCGGGCGGCCAGCATGGCGCCGGCCACCACCGGCGCCGGGGCCTCCTCCATCAGCCGTTGGTCGGTCGTGAGGTACGGCTCGCACTCGCAGCCGTTCACCACCAGGGTGTCGATCCTCGTGCCCGCGGGCGGACGCAGCTTGAAGTGGGTGGGGAAGGCGGCTCCGCCCAGGCCCACCAGGCCGGCGGCGCGGGCGGCCTCGGCGATGGCCTCGGGCTCCCGGGCGTCGAGGCCGTCCGTCGGCCACTCGCCGCCGAGGATCTCCTCCACCGCCGCGGGTCCCTCGAGCTGCTCGCCCTCGGCCTGGATCGGCAGCACGGCGACGTGGCGGCCGTTGGGCAGCGTCGCCACCGTCTCCTTCAGCACCTTGCCGTTGACCGTGGCGTGGACCGGGGCCGAGACCGGCGCCTCCGAGCGGCCGATGAGCTCGCCCAGCATCACCTGCTGACGCACCTTCACCACGCTCTCGCAGGCCGCGCCGGTGTGCTGCAGGAGGGGCACCCGGACCTGGGCGGGCGCCGGCGGCGCCTCGATGGGCGCGTCTCCGGACAGGGTCTTGGCGTCGGGCGGGTGGACGCCGCCGGGGAAGCTCCTCATGGGGTCTCCTCGTCGCTCTCGGGGTCGGGAACGAGGCCGCTCGGCAGCGGCCTCCCGGGGGCGCAGGTCGTGAGGCGGGTCACGAGCGGACGGGCGGCCAGGGCCCCCAGCGTCATCCCCAGCAGGGCGGCGCCGAGACCGCCACCCGGGGACGGGGCCAGCAGGCCGCCGGCCACGGCGGCGACCAGCGGCAGCCCGAAGGCGGCCCCCGCGGCGGCCACGAAGCGACCGCCCCGCAGCGGGCCGCGGGTGGCGGCGGCGCGCTCCCAGGGACAGGCCTCGCAACCCACGGAACAGGCAGGTCCGACGTTCACCGTTGTCGTCTGGGTCCCGTTCGCCACTCCAGCCTCCTCTCGGAGACAGGCTACGACCGATCGGCTCGGGGCGCACCGCGTCCGGGGGTAGGACCGGGACCCCGCCCCATCGAGGAGGGCGAGTCCGTTCAGGGTGATTCGAGGGTGCGGCTCAGAGCTCGACCAGGCCCTCGAAGACCCTGTCGAGGGTGGTCGCCGGCTCCTCCCGCAGACTCCGCACCGCCTCCGGCAGCCACTCCAGGACGTCCCTCGCCGTCATGCCGTCGGCGCCGATCGCCTCGGCGGCGAGGTCTCCGGCCAGGCCGTGGAGGAAGACGCCGGTGGCGGCCGCCTCGGTCGCACCGAGACCGCGGGCGAGGAGGGAGGCGATGGTCCCGGACAGCACGTCGCCCGAGCCGGCGGTGGCGAGGCCGTCGTTGCCCGTGAGGTTGATCCGCACGCTGCCGTCGGGGTCGCCGACGAGGCTGTGGGCGCCCTTGAGGACGATGGCGCAGCCCAGATCGCGGCAGGCGGCCTGGAGACGGGGGACGGGGTCGGCGAGAAGCTCCGGCACCGTGCAGCCGACGAGGCGGGCCATCTCTCCGGGGTGGGGCGTCAGGACGGTGGGGCCTTTTCGCCCCTCGAGGCAGGCGGGGTCTCCCGCCAGCGCGGTGAGACCGTCGCCGTCGACCACGACCGCCGCTCGCACGCCGGCCACCAGGTCGCGGACGAGCCTCTGGGCGCCGTCCTCCAGGCTGAGACCCGGGCCGAGGACGACGGCGTCGGCGCGGTCGGCCAGCTCCAGGATGCCGGCGCGGGCCTCGGGGCCCATGGCGCCCGCAGCGCCCGCCGGCTGCGGGTGGAAGACGAGCTCCGGCACGCGGGTGGCGACGGTCCGGCAGACGACCTCCGGCGCCGCCAGGCGGGAGTAGCCGCCGCCGGCGCGCAGGAACGCCTCCGCGGCGAAGGCCGGGGCACCGTAGTAGGCGGCCGCGCCGGCGACCGTCAGCCCGACGCCGAAGCTGCCCTTGTGACCGTGCTCCGGGCGGCGGGGCAGCTCGGACGGCCGGAGCACCGAGGTCGCCGCGGGGCAGGCGTCGATCAGCTCCGGTGGGAAGGAGATCCGGGTGACGTAGAGACGACCGCCGTGGCCCGCCCCGGGGTAGAGGAGGTTGCCGCGTTTCGGGAGCCCGAAGGTGACGGTGGCGCGGGCCTGCACGGCGACGCCGCGGACGGCGCCGGTGTCGCCCTGGATGCCCGACGGAATGTCGAGAGAGAGCACCGGACCGTCCCAGCGGTTCAGCGCCTCGACGGCCTCGGCGAGCAGGCCCCCCACGTCCCGCGTCAGTCCCGTGCCCAGGAGCGCATCGACCGCGAGGTCGGCTGCGGCGAGCTGCTCGGCGACCCGCGTCCCGTCCCGCGGCGTCGCGCACGGGACGTCCAGGGTCCGGAGGGCCCGCAGGTTGTCGGCGGCGGCGCCGCCGTAGCGCTCGGGGTCGGCCAGGATCGAGACCCGGACCCGCGCGCCGCGGGCGTGGAGCTGGCGGGCGACGACGAAGCCGTCGCCGCCGTTGTTGCCCGGGCCGCAGAGGATCACCACCCGGCGGCCGGCGACCGGCGCGGGCGCCAGCTCTCGCGCCAGCGCCTCGACCGCCCCCAGACCCGCGTTCTCCATGAGGACGAGCTCCGGGATCCGGTGCTCCCCGACGGCTCGGCGGTCCAGCTCGCGCATCTGTTCGACGGTCGTGATCTTCATGGGTCGGACTCCGGGTCTCGGTGGGGCGGGTGCGGCGATCGGCGGCTCGGCTGCGCTCGCGGGCGATCGGAGGATCGCAAACCCGCCACTTAAACGATATACTGCACAAGTCATGTTGCGGCAGGCGGAGCAGCTCCCGGGCCCGGATCGGCCGGTGCAGACCCACTGGAGGATCGACGAGGAGCACGGCTGCGCCTTCCTGCGCTACCGGACGGCGTCGGAGGTGCACGATACCCTGCTGCGGTTGACGGTCGATCCCTCTCTCGTGCCCAGCCGGCACCGGATCCACGATCTCCGGGGCATCCGGCGGCAGGTGGGGACGGAGGAGGTCCTCGATCTGGCCCGATCGGCGGTGACCCTGTGGCGCGATGCCAGGGAGATCCGCGAGGGCCGGGTGGCCCTGCTGGTGCTCGATGATCTGGCCTTCGGCCTCGCGCGCATGTTCGAGAGCTACGCGGACAGCATGGTCGAAGGGCTGGGCGTCCCGAGCCCGAAGCTCAAGATCGTGCGGTCGTTCCCCGGCGCCGCGGAGTGGATTGGGCTTCCCGCCGACTACCGAGACCCCTTCGGCTCCCCGGAAGATCCCTTCGGCTTCCCGGAAGATCCTGGGGCCGACTGAGGGTTTGCCCGCGCGCGGGAGCCACCGGCCGGCGGGCGGCCGTCTGAGGCGACTCGCGCTGCGCCTGGCCGGCTTCGGCCTGGTTCTTTCGCTCGGCGGGGTCCTGCTCACCCTCTTCCTGGTGCTGCCCTTCCGCTGGATCGACCCTCCGGGCTCGTCCGTGATCGCGCGGGCGCGGTGGCGGGCCGAGGTCGCCGCCTCGGGCAGGCTGGAGCAGCACTGGGTGCCGTTCGAGGCGATGGGCGAGTGGCTGCCGCTGGCCGTCGTGTCTGCCGAGGACCAGCGCTTCCCGTTCCATTCGGGCTTCGACCTGCTGGAGATCCGTCGGGCCTTCGAACAGGGCGGAGGCGCGGGGCGCGGAGCCAGCACGATCAGCCAGCAGGTGGCCCGCAACCTCTACCTCTGGCTCGACAGGAGCTGGCTCCGCAAGGGTCTCGAGGCGTGGCTCACGGTCTGGATCGAGGCCCTGTGGCCCAAGCGCCGGATCCTGGAGATCTACCTCAACATCGCCGAGATGGGGCCCGGGCTCTACGGTGCCGGCGCGGCCTCGAAGGCCTGGTTCGGCGTCCCGCCGGGGGTGCTGGGTGCGAACCGGTCCGCGCGCCTCGCGGCCATCCTGCCGAAGCCGGCGTCTTGGAGCCCGGTGCGCCCGTCGCCCGGGCTCGCGCGGCGTATCACCTGGATCGAGCGCCAGATGCGCCAGCTCGGCGGGCCGTCGTACCTGGAGAGCCTCCGATGACGGGGCGAGAGTCGCGGGAGCGGCTCCGGATGCACCTGCGGGGCGCTGTTCAGGGGGTCGGCTTCCGCCCGTTCGTGTATCGCCTGGCCACGGAGCTGGGGCTCGCCGGTTGGGTGATGAACGACACCCGGGGGGTGGTCCTCGAGGTCGAGGGCTCACCCGACGCGGTCGCGACCTTCGAACGCCGGGTGGTGGACGACCGTCCGCCCCGGGCCGTCCTCCTCGGAGTGGACTCCCGGCGCTCGGCGGCGGCCGGCGACCGGGGGGGGCTGCGAGCTGCCGGTTTCGAGATCCGGGCCAGCGACGGGACCGGAGGCAAGACGGTGGTGGTGCTGCCGGACGTGGCGACCTGCGACGCGTGTCGGCGCGAGGTGGACGACCCACGCGACCGCCGGCACGGCTACCCGTTCACCAACTGCACCGACTGCGGACCGCGCTACTCGATCGTCCGCGAGCTGCCGTACGACCGCCCGCACACGACCATGGCCGGCTTCGCCCTGTGCGCGGAGTGCGCCGCCGAGTACCGGGATCCGACGGATCGGCGCTTCCACGCGCAGCCCAACGCCTGCCCCGTCTGCGGTCCCCGACTGGCCCTCCGGCGGCAGGACGGCTCGATCGAGGCGGTGGAGGGTGGGGCCCTGGACGGCGCGGCGGCGGCGATCCGCTCCGGCGAGATCGTCGCGGTCAAGGGGCTGGGAGGCTTCCACCTCCTGGTGGACGCGGCCGACGACGAGGCCGTGGACCGGTTGCGCCGCCGCAAGCAGCGCTGGGAGAAGCCGCTGGCGATCATGGCGGCGAGCCTGGAGGAGGCGCGCACACTCGTCCGGCTGTCGCCGGCGGAGGAGCGGCTCCTCTGCGCTCCCGAGGCGCCCATCGTCCTGGCACGGGCGCGGACCGGCGCCGCCGTGGCCGCGGGTGTCGCGCCGGGCAACCCACGGCTGGGTGTCATGCTGGCCTACACCCCGCTGCACCACCTGCTGCTGAGCGCGGTCGGGCGCGCCGTGGTGGCCACCAGCGGCAACCTCTCGGACGAGCCCATCGCCATCGACGAGGACGAGGCCCTGGAACGGCTCGGGGGGATCGCCGACCGTTTCCTGGTCCACGATCGGCCCATCGCCCGCCACGTCGACGACAGTCTGGCCTGGGTCCACCTGGGGGAGACGCGACTGCTGCGCCGCGCCCGGGGGTACGCGCCGCTGCCCGTGACGACGCGCCTGGCTTCTCCGACCCTGTTGGCGGTCGGCGCGCACCAGAAGAACGCCGTGGCTCTCAGCCTGGGCCGCGAGGTCTTTCTCAGCCAGCACATCGGCGACATGGAGACTCCTCAGGCCCTGGCCGCCTTCGAGCGCGTGATCGCGGACCTGGTGCGGCTGTACGACGCCGAGCCCGCGGCGTTGGTCCACGACCTCCACCCCGACTACCCGTCGACGGCCTGGGCCCGCCGGGCGACCGCCGCGGTCGAGGGGCCGCTCGCGGGCCTGCCCCGGGTGGGGGTGCAGCACCACCACGCCCACCTGGCGTCGTGCCTGGCGGAGAACGGGCACGAGGGACCGGCCCTGGGCGTGACGTGGGACGGCACGGGGTGGGGGCCGGACGGGACGGTATGGGGTGGCGAGCTGCTGCTCGGGGACGCTCTCTCGTACCGCAGGGTGGCGTCGCTCCGCCCCTTCCGCCTGCCCGGCGGCGAGGCCGCCGTGCGCGAGCCGCGGCGGGTCGCGTTCGCCCTGCTCTTCGAGCTGCTGGGCGACGAGGCGGCCGAGAGGGTCGATCTCGCCCCGGTGGCGGCGCTGGAGCCCTCCGAGCGCCGCCTGCTCTCCCGCATGCTCCGGCGCGGCGTGCGGTCGCCCGTCACCACCAGCGTGGGTCGCCTGTTCGACGGCTTCGCCGCGATCCTGGGAGTGCGCCAGAGGGTCTCCTACGAGGGGCAGGCGGCCGTGGAGATGGAGCACCTGGCGGACCGCGCGCAGATCGACGGCCGGGTCGAGCCCTACCCGATGCCCCTCGTGCCGCCCGCGACGGACGCCGACGGACCGTCGCGCCTCGACTGGGGCGCCACGCTGCGGGCGGCGCTCGCCGATCTTGCGGCCGGCGTCGCTCCGGGTATCATCAGCGCGAGATTCCACGAGGCCCTGGCGGCCGCGGTGGTCGCGGCGGCGTGCGAGGCCGGAGAGGAGACGGTGGCCCTGACCGGTGGATGCTTCCAGAACCGACGCCTCACGCGGGTCGCCGCGACCTCGCTCGAGTCGGCCGGGTTCCGGGTCCTGCTGCACCGGCAGGTGCCCCCGAACGACGGCGGCATCGCCCTCGGGCAGGTGGCCGTGGCGGCCGCGTGTCTCCGGTCCCCGGAGCCCGCCGGAAGCGAAGGGAAGCGAGGAGGGTAGAGAGCCATGTGTCTGGGAGTGCCCGGAAAGATCGTCGAGACCCGACCCGACCCCACGGGGATGACCATGGGGCGGGTGAGCTTCGGAGGCATCACGAAGGACGTGTGTCTCGCCTACACGCCCGAGGCGGAGGTGGGCGACTACGTGGTCGTCCACGTCGGCTTCGCCATCAGCCGCATCGACGAGGACGAGGCGATGAAGGTCTTCGAGTACCTGCGCGAGCTCGGTGAGCTCCAGGAGCTCGACGTGCCCCAGCCCGGCGACGCCCGCCCCGGCCGGCCGGCGTGAGGTACCTGGACGAGTACCGGGACGAGGAGGGGGCGCGGCGTTTCCTCGACGCGATCCGGAGGCGGGTCACCCGGCCGTGGGCGCTCATGGAGGTGTGCGGCGGCCAGACCCACACGCTGATCCGCTCCGGCATCGACCGCATGCTGCCGGAGGAGATCCGGCTGATCCACGGTCCCGGCTGCCCGGTGTGCGTGACGCCGGTGGAGCTCATCGACCGGGCGGTCGCGATCGCCCGCCGCGCCGACGTGATCTTCACCTCCTTCGGCGACATGCTGCGGGTGCCGGGGACGGAGGCCGACCTCTTTCGGGTGAAATCCGAGGGCGGCGACGTGCGGGTCGTCTACTCGCCCCTGGATGCCGTGAAGCTCGCCGCCCAGAACCCGGGTCGCCAGGTGGTCTTCTTCGCCGTGGGCTTCGAGACGACGGCCCCGGCCAACGCCATGGCCGTGCACCAGGCCAAGGCGCTGGGGCTGGAGAACTTCTCGATCCTGGTCTCCCACGTCCTGGTGCCCCCGGCCATGGAGGCGATCCTCTCGTCGCCGTCGAACCAGGTTCAGGGCTTCCTCGCGGCCGGGCACGTCTGCGCGGTGATGGGGTACTGGGAGTACCCGCCCATCGCCGAGCGGCACCGCGTCCCCATCGTGGTCACCGGGTTCGAGCCGCTGGACCTGTTGCAGGGGATCCACATGCTGGTCGAGGCGTTGGAGGACGGCCGCTGGGGGGTCGAGAACCAGTACACGCGCTCGGTGACCGAGGCCGGCAACCGCCCGGCCCAGGAGCTGCTCCAGAAGGTGTTCCGCGTCTCCGACCGGAAGTGGCGGGGGATCGGCGAGATCCCGTCGTCCGGCCTCGCCCTCACGGACGAGTACGCCGCGTTCGACGCGGAGACGCGCTTCGACGTGGGCTCGATCGAGGCCCGCGAGTCGCCGTTGTGCATCGCGGGCGAGGTCCTGCAGGGCCTCAGGAAGCCCCGCGAGTGCCAGGCCTTCGGCAGGGAGTGCACGCCGGAGCACCCGCTCGGCGCGCCGATGGTCTCCGCCGAGGGGGCCTGTGCGGCCTACTTCCAGTACGGGAGGGTCGAGACGTGAGCGAGCGTGGCGGCGAGGGGGACCTGGCCGCCGGACCCGTCTGTCCCATCCCGATCTCGGACTATCCGACGGTGCAGCTCGCCCACGGCGGCGGCGGGCGACTCTCCCAGATGCTGGTGGAGCGGATGTTCGTGCCGGCCTTCCGCAACCCGTGGCTCGAGGCCCTGCACGACGGCGCCGTGCTGGAAGTGGCGGAGGGGCGCCTGGCGTTCTCGACCGACAGCTTCGTGATCCGGCCGCGCTTCTTCCCCGGCGGCAACATCGGCTCGCTGGCGGTCCACGGTACGGTCAACGACGTGGCGATGTGCGGGGCCCGGCCTCTGGTGATCTCCGTCGGCCTCATCCTCGAGGAGGGCCTCCCCATGGAGGAGCTGTGGCGGATCGTGGATTCGCTGCGCTCGGCGGCCGAGGAGGCCGGCGTCTCCGTGGCGACGGGCGACACCAAGGTCGTCGACCGGGGCAAGGGCGACGGCATCTACATCAACACCAGCGGCCTGGGTGTCGTGCCGGCCGGGGTCGACCTCTCCCCACGGCGGGTGCGGCCAGGGGACAAGGTGCTGGTCTCCGGCGAGATCGGCGTCCACGGCATCGCCATCATGGCGGTGCGGGAAGGGCTGGAGTTCGACACCGAGCTCGAGAGCGACTCGGCGGCGCTCCATGGGATGACCGCGCCCCTGGTCGCGCGCCTCGGTGATCGCCTGCGGGTCCTCCGCGACCCGACCCGCGGCGGCGTCTCCTCCGCGTTGAACGAGATCGCCGCGCTGGCCGGGGTCGGCTTCCGCCTGGACGAGAGGAGCCTGCCGGTGGGCGACGCCGTGCGGGGCGCCTGCGAGATCCTGGGACTCGACCCTCTCTACGTGGCGAACGAGGGCAAGTGCCTCGCCTTCGTGGCGCCGGAGGCGGCGGACGAGGCCCTGGAGCTTCTACGCTCCCACCCGCTGGGTCGGGAGGCCGTGGTCCTCGGCGAGGCGACCCAGGAGCATCCGGGTCGGGTCGTCCTGCGGAGCCGCATCGGAGGGGAGCGGGTGGTGGACATGCTGTCGGGCGAGCAGCTCCCGCGGATCTGCTGACCGGCTGGGCTCGCGCGAAGACCCGCAGGACGCGCGGAAGGACGCCCGGTCCCATGCCCTCCGCGTCTTGGCGTCATGGCGTCTTCGCGTGAGACCCCTTTCCGCCAACCAGGCGTCACGCCCCCCGGGGAATGACCTGGCAGCCGAACCGGTTCTCATACCTGAAGCTGCCCGGTGGCCTTGCCGCCGTGCGGCAGACTGCGTAGAATCCTTCCGCGCCCCCCTTCGCCCGCCGGCGACGGGGGGTTTTTCTGAACGGAGCGTCTTCAGTGCACCGCGTCATGACTGTTCCACCCTACTCATCCTTTGCCGACGAGCTGGAGAACTTCCAGGAGATCGCCCGCGCCCTCAAGCCGACGTCCGGAGAGCTCCCTCGGCTCGACGGCATCGACATGGCCGGCGTCTCCATGGCGCTGGGAAACGAGATCGGCGGCGACCACCTCATCTATATCGACTTCGCGCGCCGGTTCGATCTCGGCCGTCGCCTCGCGGTGGCCGAGGCCGAGGGGCACGACGAGGTGGCCGCCGCCCTTCGCAGGGGCTTCGATCGGGCCGGCATCCTGGTCGCGGACGTGTCGGGTCACCGTGTGACGGACGGGCTGGTGGCGGCGATGCTGCACCAGTCCTTCCTGCTGGGCGCCTACTACGAGCTCGACCGGTTCGGAGAGATCACGACCAAGCTCTTCGAGCACATCAACCAGCGTTTCTATCAGTCGACGCGGGTGAACAAGTACCTCACCATGCTCTACGGCGAGATCTCGTCGGAGGGACGGTTCCGCTTCATCTCGGCGGGCCATCCGGCGCCGCGGGTCTTCTCCCGCCGTCTCGGCTGCTTCGTCGACATCCACCCGGACCGCCTGGTCTCGTTCCCCCCCGTCGGGATGTTCCCCTCGGACGCGGATCCCGATGAGCGCGTCGCTCCGAGTCCTCTGGGGTACAAGGAGCTCTACCAGGTGAACGAGATCGACCTTTTGGGCTTCAAGGACGTGTTGCTGCTGCATACCGACGGGTTGTCGGAGCACGGCGACGGCGAGTACTTCCCGGGGCGGGTCGAGGCGC
Organism: uncultured bacterium; assembly: GCA_905479655.1. GTDB lineage: Bacteria > Acidobacteriota > Thermoanaerobaculia > Multivoradales > JAHEKO01 > CAJQNK01. The sequence continues at coordinate 27,173 of CAJQNK010000273.1, forward strand.
TCCTGGCGGAGGTGGGCGATCTGCCCGCCGCGACGATCGCGGAGAGGCTGCGAGAGGACCTGCTCGAGTTCGCCGCGCCGGAGGACGACATCAGCTTCGTCGTCGTGCGTCGGGTCGGCCGTCGCGTCTGAGTCGAGGGCGTCGGCAGCGGGCCGCGGCCGGAGCCCTGGAGCTCCCAGGACGGGCGGCCGTCGGCACCCTATCGACACCTGGGTATAGACCGCGGGGCCGGGAACCGACTAGACTCGGCGCAGTCTTCGACAGACCTCACGCACCGGCGAGTCCACGCTGTGCGGTGTTCTCCCGGCGCACGCCGGCGGGAGCGCCGCTCGAGTCCACGCCGGGGTCCAACATCCTGGTCGGGGCGCCCGGCGTCGGGCCCTCCGGCAGCTTCTCAAGGAGAGCTCGCTGATGCGTCGTCTATCTTCCCTCCTCGCCGTCGCCTTCCTCCTGACCGCCCCCGCGGTCGCCGCGCCGGACGCCCTCGGCGTGGCGCTCGGTCACCTCGAGGCGCAGGCGTCGCGCCTGAGCCTCGAGGCCCAGGATCTCGCGGGTCTGGTCGTCACCGACCGCTACGAGACCCGTCACAACGGCGTCACCCATCTCTACCTGCGCCAGAGTCTCGCCGGCGTCCCCGTGGTCAACGCCAACATCGGCGTCCACGTCACGCGGGAGGGCCGAGTGCTGCGCTCGGCCGGCGACCTGGTCAGCGGGCTCGCCCGCGCCGCCAACAGCGCGGTTCCGTCTCTCGACCCGGAGGCGGCGGTCCAGGCGGCCGCCGACCATCTCGACCTGCTGGCCCACGGGCCGCTTCAGAGGATCACGAGCGGCTCCGGGGCGGCCCCCGAGCACCGCTTCGCCGCGGACGCGGGGCTGTCGCTGGAGTCGATCCCGGTCCGGCTGCGCTACTGGTGGACCGCCCCGGGCCAGCGCTCGGACGTTCGTCTGGCGTGGGAGGTCGAGTTGGCCCTCCCCGATCACCAGAGCTTCTGGGTGGTGTGGGTCGACGCGGCCGACGGGCGGATCCTCGCCAAGGACAACCTGGTGGACAGCGATTCCTACGAGGTCTTCGCCATCCCCTCCATGAGCCCCGACGAGGCGGATCGCACGGTGGAGATGGACCCGGCCGACACGGTCGCGTCCCCCTTCGGCTGGCACGACACCGACGGCAGCGACGGCGGCGAGTTCACCGATACCCGGGGCAACAACGTCTTCGCCCAGGAAGATCGGGATGCGAACAACAGCGGGGGCTTCCGTCCCGACGGCGGGGCGAACCTGGACTTCCTCTTCCCGCTGGATCTCGGCCTGTCGCCCATCGACTACCAGGAGGCGGCGATCACCAACCTGTTCTACTGGAACAACATCACCCACGACGTCCTCTACGGGTACGGCTTCGACGAGGCCGCGGGCAACTTCCAGGAGAACAACTACGGTCGCGGCGGGGTCGGCGGTGACCCGGTGCAGGCCGACGCGCAGGACGGATCGGGTCTGAACAACGCCAACTTCCTGACGCTGACCGACGGCAACGACCCGCGGATGCAGATGTACGAGTGGGTTTATCCGTTCCCCAACCTGGTCGACATCGCCGAAGGGGCGGCGGCCGGTACCTACATCGCCAGCGGCGCCAACTTCGGCCCGGCCTTCTCCGAGACCGGCGTGATCGGGACCCTGGTGCTGGCGCAGGACGGCGCCGGCGACGACGTCAACGACGGCTGCGAGCCGCTCACCAACGGCGCCGAGATCAACGGCAACATCGCGGTGATCCGCCGCGGCACCTGCGCCTTCGTCGCCAAGGTGCGGGCAGCCCAGACCGTGGGCGCGACGGCGGTCGTGGTCATGAACAACGTAGGTGGCGGCCCGATCACCATGGGCGACGACGGAACGGGGGGCGACATCCTGATCCCGTCGGCCATGATCAGCCAGGACGACGGCGGGATCATCGAGCCGGAGCTGCCGGTTCTGGGCCGTGCCCGCGACGCTGGTGGCGACACTCCGCCGAACCGCGACAGCGATCTGGACAACGGCATCATCGTCCACGAGTACGCCCACGGCGTCTCCAACCGTCTCACCGGCGGCCCGCTGAACGTCAGCTGCCTGAACAACACGGAGCAGATGGGGGAGGGGTGGAGCGACTGGTTCGCCCTGGCGCTCACCGCCAAGGAGACCGACACGCCGGAGCAGCCGCGCGGCATGGGGACCTACGTGGTCTTCCAGGCGACGGACGGGACCGGGATCCGGTCGCATCCCTACTCGACGGACCTGGCCGTGAACCCAGAGACGTACGACACCATCAAGACCGCCGCCATCCCCCACGGGGTCGGTGCTGTCTGGTCGCAGATGCTGTGGGAGATGCACTGGAACCTGGTGACGGTCTACGGCTTCGACCCGGACATCTACGGCGGCTCCGGCGGCAACAACCGGGCTCTCCAGCTCGTCATCGACGGCATGAAGCTCCAGCCCTGCTCGCCGCACTTCGTGGACGGCCGCGATGCGATCCTCGACGCCGACATGGCGATCTCGGGCGGAGCGGACCAGTGCCTCATCTGGAAGGCCTTCGCCAAGCGCGGCCTGGGCCTGAGCGCCGATGCGGGTAGCTCCTTCAGCGTGACCGACGGCACCGAGGCGTTCGATCTGCCGCGGGCCTGCGAGGGGCCGATCCTGACCCAGCCCTCGCCGGGCCTCGCCGGAGCGGAGAACTGCTTCGACGTGACCGGGGCGGCGCCCAACGCGCAGATCGCGCTGGCCGCCGGGCGGCTCGAGGGCCAGGTGACGCCGCCGGGCTGCTCGCTGCCGGTGCAGATCGGGGATCCGCGGGTGCTCGCCCAGGGGACCACGGACGCCAACGGAGAGGCGCAGCTGTGCGTCTCGATCCCCGGTGGCGCGCTGGGTCGCACGCTGCGCGCGCAGGTCGTCGATCGCACGACCCCGGGCTGCACGGTGTCGAACGTGGTCGTCACGACCTACGAGTGAGCGGGTCGCCTCGGGGTGGGCGGCGAGGTCGTCGCCCGCCCCGGGGCCGCAGGATCGATCCTGACGCTCTGAGATCCAGCTCGATGGTATTCGCGGTTGTAAGATGAGGTGGCGGACCGCCGGGTTCAGCGGCGGTCGTCCATCCTCGGGAGGTCTGATCCGTGACCGCGATCGCCAACATCCTCTGGTTCGTCCTGGGCGGCTTCCTCGCTGCCATCGCCTACCTGATCGGCGGCGTCCTGATGTGCCTCACGCTCATCGGGATCCCCTTCGGCTTTCAGGCGTTCAAGCTCGCGGGCGCGGTGGCCGCTCCGTTCGGCAAGGAGGTGGTGGAGCGAAAGGGCGCCTCGGGCTGCCTGCGCGTGGTGCTGAACGTCCTCTGGATCCTGCTCCCCGGGTTGGAGCTGGCCGTGGCGCACCTGATCCTCGCCGCTCTCCTGGCGGTGACGATCGTCGGTATTCCGTTCGCCATCCAACATGTCAAGCTCGTACCGTTGGCGCTCATGCCCTTCGGTCGTAGCCTCGTGCCCCGAGGTTCGATCGCATTCGCGGATCAGGCTCCCGGCCGGTAGGCCGGCGCCCGCCCAGCGCCGGATCGCTGCGGTCGCCGGGGCGACCTCGGGGACCGGGTCGCGTTCCCGGGTGTCAGCCTACTTCCGACAGGAGGTGTGCCGGAAGTCGGACGGGCCGCTCGGATAAACCGCTCTGATCGTGCGCGGGTTCCGATCATATCGTGGCATTCGGAGAGTCCGATGCCCGTCCCGAAGAGACACAGATTTCCCCAGTCCGTCCGGCAAGGTCACGATTCGAGGCCCCCATCCGCCGGCCTCCGGCTCCTGGCGGGTGCGTGCATACTGGGTCTCGTCTGTCTGGGCATCTCGGACGCCGCGGCCGCGGCGCAGCGCAAGAACGTCCGCTTCGAGCACCTCTCGCGTGAGGACGGTCTCTCCCAGTCCTTCGTCTCCACGATCCTCCAGGACCGGAACGGCTTCATGTGGTTCGGGACCCAGAAGGGCCTGAACCGGTATGACGGCTACGAGTTCGAGATCTACCCCCGGGGCTCCGGGGAGCAGAGCTTCCCCTCCGGCGAGATGGTCAAGGCGGTCATCGAGGACCGTGACGGGGCTCTCTGGATCGGCACCGACGGGGGTGGTCTCGCTCGTTTCGACCCGCGTCGCGGCGGCCTCGTGGTCTTCCGTCACGACGAGTCGGATCCGACGAGTCTCGGCAGCGACCGCGTCCGCGCCCTGGTCGAGGACACCGACGGTCGATTCTGGGTCGGGACGGAGGGCGGCGGGCTTCAGCTTCTGAGTCGTGCGTCGGGGGCCTTCGAGACCGTGTCCGTCGCGACGGCGAGCGGAGCCGAGACCGAGAGCACGAGCATCCGCGCCCTGGTCGAGGACGGCGAAGGGACGCTCTGGGTCGGCACCGACGGTGACGGTCTGCTCCGAGTCGACCGGTCGACCGGTCTCGTCGAGGCAATGCGAAGCGATCCCGCGGAACCCGGCAGCCTGGCGGACGACCGGATCCGCAGCCTGCTCGTCGATCGGCGGGGTCGGATCTGGGTCGGCACCCACTCCGGCGGGCTCGACCGCCTCGATCCGGACGCCGGCGTCTTCCGGCACTTCCGCCACGAGCGCTCGGGCCCGCGCAGCCTCTCCGCAGGAGTTGTCTGGGCGATCTTCGAGGACCGGGACGGTGTGATCTGGGTGGGTACGGACGGCGGCCTCAACCAGTGGCTGCCGGAGGAGGAGGGATTCGTCCGCTACGCGAACGACCCGGTGGATCCCTACAGCCTGAGCCACGATCGGGTGCTGTCGATCTTCGAGGACGAGGGAGGCGTTCTGTGGGTCGGAACCTACCGGGGGCTGAACCGGTGGAACCGGTCGACGGAGGCCTTCGCTCACTACAAGACCGGTCGCGACGAGGCCTCGCCGCTGTCCAACGACTTCGTCACCTCCTTCGCCGAGGACCCGAACGGTTCGATCTGGGTCGGCACGTACGGGGGCGGCGTCAACCGACTGGACAGGACGACCGGGCGCTTCGACCTCGTGCGTCACGATCCGGTCGAGCCCGCGAGCCTGAGCGACGACCGGGTGATGTCCCTGCACATGGATCGCGGCGGCACGCTGTGGGTCGGGACCTTCGCGGGCGGGCTCAACGAACTGGCTTCGGGCGCCGACCGCTTCACGCACTACGTCAGCGACCCGGACGACCCGGCGTCGCTGAGCGTCGACGCCGTGACCTCGATCCTCGAGGGGGGCGACGGGAGCCTCTGGGTCGGCACCTATCGTGGCGGTCTGAACCGGCTCGACCGGTCGTCCGGGAGCTTCCGACGCTATCTCGAGGAGCCCGGGGGCCTGGGCTCGGACCGCGTGGTCGCCCTCCTCGAGGGGCGCGACGGCTCCGTCTGGATCGGCACCGACGGTGGCGGCCTCGCCCGGCTGGACCCCGCCACGGAGTCGTTCGAGCAGTTCCACCACGAGTCGTCGGATCCGCAGAGCCTGTGCAGCGAGACCGCGTGGGTCCTAGCCCAGGACCCCGAGGGAGACCTGTGGGTGGGCACTCCGGACGCCGGCCTCTGCCGGTGGTCGGCCTCCGACCGCGCGGCGGGCAGGGTCCGTTTCGACCGCTTGAGTACCCGGGACGGCTTGCTGAGCGACCTCGTCTACGGCGTGGTCGCGGACGACGAGGGAGTGATCTGGATCACGTCCGACCGCGGTCTGACCCGGTTCGACCCGAGTCTGCGGACGTTCGATCACTTCGGTCCGTCCCACGGCCTGCAGGAGTACGAGTTCAACCACGGAGCGGCCCTGCGCACCCGGAGCGGCGAGATCCTGGTAGGGGGCGTCAACGGCTTCAACCTCATCGACGCCGGGCGGATCCGGCCGAACACGCACGCGCCGCGGGTCCACATCACCCGGGTGTTGAAGCTCAACCAGCCGCTCGAGTCTCCCGGCCCTAGCTGGAACGGGCGCGAGCTGGTCCTGCGCCACGACGAGTCGGTCGTCGCCTTCGAGTTCAGCGGCCTGGACTTCGCTTCTCCGCGCAGGAACTCCTATCGCTACCGCCTGGACGGCTTCGACCAGGATTGGGTGGAGAGCGGCGGCCTGCGGCGGGCGACCTACACCAACCTGGCGGCCGGGAACTACGTGTTCCGCGCGGAGGCCTCCAACAACGACGGCCTGTGGAGCGTGGAGGAGGCGCAACTGCGCCTGCGAGTGCGGCCGGCGCCCTGGCGGACGCGGAGGGCCTACGCCCTCTACGCGCTCATTGTCGGGGCGGCCCTGCTGGCGGTCGCTCGGGTCCAGGGCAGCATTCGCCGGCATGCCCGCGAGGTGGCGATCGCCAACCGGGATCTCTCGCAGGAGATCGCGCGACGTCGAACGAAAGAGGAGGAGCTCGAAAGCGAAAAGCGGAAGGCCCAGACCTACCTGGACGTCGCCGAGGTCATCATGGTCGTCGTCGACGAGCGGGGCGTCGCCTCTCTCATCAACCAGAAGGGAGTCGTCACCCTCGGCTATCCGGAGAGCGAGATCGTCGGCCGGTCGTGGACCGACCTCGTCGTTCCGCCGGAGCGCCGGGCCGAGGTGGACGCGTACCTCGCCGATCCGGGCGAGGACAGCTACCGCGAGTACCCCGTTCTCACGCGCCACGGTCAGGAGAGGATCATCGCGTGGCACACGACGCGGCTCTGGGACGAGGAGGGTCGGCCCGCCGGGACCCTGAGCTCGGGAACCGACTTGACCCACATGCACCGACTCCGCGAGGCCAAGGAGGTGGCCGAGAGCGCCAACCGGATGAAGTCGCAGTTCCTGGCCAACATGAGCCACGAGATCCGGACCCCGATGAACAGCGTCCTCGGGATGATCGAGCTCCTGCTCGAGAGCGACCTCGGCGATCGCGAGCGCCGCTTCACGGCAACGGCCCAGCGCTCGGCCAAGGCCCTTCTGGCGTTGCTCAACGACATCCTCGACTCGTCGAAGATCGAGGCCGGGAGGCTCGAGCTGGAGGCGGTCGAGCTCGACCCACGGAAGCTGATCGGGGGCGTGGTCGAGATGTTCGCCGAGAGGGCGCGCGAGAAGAGCCTCGATCTCGTCTCCTCGCTGTCCTCCGAGCTGCCGGTGAGTGTCGTCGGCGACCCCACGCGGCTGCGGCAGATCCTGGCGAACCTCGTGGGAAACGCGGTGAAGTTCACGGATCACGGAGGGGTCTTCGTGCGGGTCACGACGCTCGAGTCCGAGCCCGGAAACTGCCGATTGCGCTTCGAAGTGGAGGACACGGGGATCGGCATCGAACCCGAGGCCCTGGAGAGGATCTTCCAACCGTTCGCGCAGGCCGACGGCTCCACCACGCGCTGCTACGGGGGGTCGGGTCTCGGTCTGAGCATCACGCGACAGCTGGTCGAGCTCATGGGCGGAGAGGTCGGAGGTGACAGCCGGCTGGGTCTGGGCTCCCGTTTCTGGTGCGTGGTGTCGTTGCGCCGAGGCGTCGGGGCGCCGGTCCTGGAGACGACGCCCGAGGTCAGCCGTGGCGCGGCGGGGGAGCGCTCCCTGGAGACTCTCGCCTCGGCTCGCATCCTCCTGGTCGAGGACAACGCCGTGAACCGGGAGGTGTTGCAGGCCATGCTCGCGACCCTGGGCGGCAAGGCGATGATCGCTCGGGACGGAGTGGAGGCGGTGGCGGCGGCGGCCGAGGAGCGCTTCGATCTCATCCTCATGGACTGTCAGATGCCGCGAATGGACGGCTTCGAGGCCACGCGTCGAATCCGGGCTCTCGAGACGCGAGCACGAGCGGGGGAGGGCGACGCCGTGGGGCCCGAGGGCACGTCGCGGGTGCCGATCGTCGCCCTGACGGCGAGCGCGATGTCGGGGGACGCCGATCGGTGCCTGGCGGCCGGCATGGACGACTACCTGAGCAAGCCCTTCACCAAGCGCCAGCTCGTCGACCTCCTGCGCCGATGGATCGGCTGCGGCGAGGGGGCGGGCGCCGGGCGCGGGGTCCCGGTGGTCGACGAGGACACGCTGCACGAGCTGCTCGAGCTGGGGGGTAGCGACCCTACACGTTTCCTGGAGCAGGTCGTCGGCATCTACTTCGACTCGGCGGCGGAGCTGCTGGACAGGCTGCGTCAGGGCGTCGCCGACGCGGCGCCCGGCTTGGTGGCTGATGCCGCCCACGCCCTGAAGTCGGGCAGCGCCACCCTGGGCGCGACCGCTCTGGCGGAGTTCTGCGAGGAGCTCGAAAGGAGCGGCCGGGCCGGCGAGGTGAACCGGCTCGAAGAGGGGCTCCACCAACTGGAGAAGGAGTACCAGCTTGTCCGCGAGGCCTTGGAAACGCTCTGTACCCGGCTGGCGTCGTGATCTCGGCCGGCCCCTCGCGTCGAGGGAGCCGAGAGCCGGATCGTCGAACGACTCCGCAACCGACGAACCCGAAAAACGAACGAACCGAAGGGAGATCTGACATGTCGACCTCAATGATCCGCTGCAATCGGGCGGTCCTCGCAGTGCTCGCAGCCTCGGTGGTCCTCGTTTGCTCCGTGTCGGCCGCCGCCGTCGGCCCGCAGGCCCCAGCTTCCGACGGGGTCTCCCCCGTCCTGGTTCAGGGCGCGTCGGTCGATGCCGTCGCCCGCGCCGTCGACGCCGTCGGAGGGGTGGTCACTCATGAGCTGGGGATCATCGATGCGGCGGCCGCGCGGCTCTCTGCCACCCAGGTCGCCGCTCTCCGCTCGCAGCCCGGCCTGATCGTCTCTCAGGATCGCGGGATCGAGGTCGACGGGCACGGCGGGTCCCATCCCGTCGGCGCCTCTGCTCCCTACACCCACTACCCGACTCTCATCGGTGCCGACCGGCTCCACGCCGAGGGGATCACGGGGACGGGGGTGACGGTCGCCGTGGTCGACTCGGGAGTCGGCTGGACTCCGGCTCTGATCAAGAACAGTAGGCTCGAGACGCGCCTGCTCGCCGCGTACGACGCGATCGATGACGTCGTGCTCCAGAAGACCAACGACCCGTCGGGGCACGGGACCCACGTCACGGGCGTGGCGATGAACGGGACGCCGGCCGAGGAGAGCGGCGGCCTGTACAACGGCATCGCACCGGATGCCGATCTTGTCTCGGTGCGGGCCTTCGACGCCGACGGTGCGGCCACCTACGCCGACGTGATCCGAGGGCTCGACTGGCTGCTGGCCCACAAGGACGCCTACGGGATCCGGGTCGTGAACCTGTCGTTCAGCGCCGAGCCCAGGTCGGCCTACTGGGACGACCCCCTCGCCCGGGCCGTGATGGAGCTCTGGCGAGCCGGCATCGTGGTCGTGGCTTCGGCGGGCAACCGGGGCCCGGACGCGATGACGGTCGGGGTTCCCGGCAACGTCCCCTACGTCGTG
>CAJQNK010000274.1 GCA_905479655.1 uncultured bacterium
TTCCAGGGGGATGGTCGGGTGGGCAGCTTCCAGGGTTTCCACAGCGCGCCGCGCTCGAGCTCGGTCTCTCACAGCAGGTCCAGGGTCTCTTCTCGACGATCGTACCGGCCCAGGAGCATCGGGCCGAAGTGGATCGACCAGCAGAAACCAGCGACGGCGGGCGTCGTCTGCCTGCCCGAGCTCGACTGCTTCGTGAGCGGTGGCGACGAGGTCTACTTCCTCTTCGATGGCCTGGACGGAACCGTCGACATGGGCAAGACCACGGGGGTGCTTCCAACGCCAGGCGCCTGCGCCATCGACGAGATCACCTACGAGCTGCGCATGGGTCCCTGCGACTTCGCGGCCGAGGCGGGAGGCGTGCCCAGCACCGCGGCGGTGCGGTGACGGCGGTGCGCGGAAGCCGACGATAGCTCGAGCCCCCGGCTGAACCCGGCTGCAGGATCCCGCGGGCTACAATCCCCCGCGTGACCCTCGAGATCGGCTTCCTGTTCGCGGTCCTCGCGGTGATGGTCTACCTGTTTCTCACCGAGAAGCTGCCGGTGGACCTCACGGCGTTCCTGGGCCTGACCCTCCTGATCCTGACCGGCTACCTCGAGCCGGACGAGGCCTTCACCGGCTTCGCCTCGACGGCGGTCATCACCATGCTGGCGATCTTCATCGTCAGCGCGGCCCTCCTGAGGACCGGAGTGGCCGACATGGTGGGCGGGCGGATCCACGGCATCGTGGGGAGCCGCGAGGTGCCTCTGATCGTCCTCTTCATGGTGGTCGCCGGCGTGCTCTCCGCCTTCATGAACAACATCGCGGCGACCGCGGTCCTCATGCCCGCCGTGGCCTCGGTGGCGAAACGCGCGGCGCTGCACCCGTCGCGCCTCTTCATGCCGCTGGCGTTCGGGGCGATCCTCGGCGGCACCACGACCCTGGTCGGCACACCACCCAACATCCTGGCCGGGGCCATGCTCGAGGAGCGCGACCTGGAGCCGTTCGGCCTGTTCGACTTCACCCCGATGGGCCTCTCGCTCCTGGCGGCGGGCGTGCTCTTCATGACCACCGTGGGGCGGCGCCTCCTCCCTCGTCGTGAGGCGGAGCCCGAACGCAGGGACCAGGAGCTGACCCAGGTCTACCGGCTGCAGGAGCGGCTCTTCTCGATCCGCGTGCCGGAGGGGTCGTCCCTCGACGGCGTCACTCTGGGCGAGAGCCGGCTGGGGACGGCCCTGGGGGTGCAGGTGGCCTCCATCGTGCGCCGCGGCAGGCGCGAGCTGGCCCCGTCGGCCGAGACCTTCCTGCGCGCGGGCGACGAGCTGGTCGTCGAGGGCCGCATCGAGGACCTCGAGGAGCTGCTGGGCGTCCGGCAGGTCGTCATCGAGGACGCGAAGGAGCGCTTCCCCCGCATCAAGGCCGGCGTCACCGGAATGCGGCTGCGCCTGAGGCGGCGATCCCCCCTGGTCGGCCGGAGCCTCCGACAGCTCCACTTCCGCGAGCGCTTCCACGTCATCGTGGTCGGCATCCGCCGGGGCGAGGAGGTCCTGCGCGACGAGCTGGCCCAGGTCGCGCTCGAGGGCGACGACCGGATCCTCGCCCTCGGAACCCACGAGCAGGCCCGCCGCCTGGCGGAGGGCGGAGAGTTCGAGGTGCGGGCTGTGGGCCTCGACGCGGTCCAGCAACTCCAGAAGCACCTGTTCCTGATCGCGATCCCCGAGCGCTCGCCGCTCGTCGGCAGGACGATCCAGCAGAGCCGGATCGGCGAGCTCATCGGCCTCACGGTGGGCGGCCTCATGCGGAACGACGAGACCCAGCTCTCGATCGAGCCCGACGAGGTCCTGCGCGCCGGCGACCGGCTCCTCGTGGCGGGCGAGCCCGACCGCATCCTGAGCCTCCTCGAGCTGGGCGAGGTGCAGCTCGACCCCAAGGTCGACGAGGAGTCGCTCGAGTCGGACGACGTGGGCGTGTTCGAGGCCACGGTGGCGCCCCGCTCGGCCGTGGCCGGGAAGACGCTCGCCCGGCTCGATTTCCGCCACCGCTACGGGCTCCAGGTGCTGGCGATCTGGCGCGAGGGCGAGCGGCTCTCCGCCAACCTGGCCCAGGTGGCGCTGCGCTTCGGCGACGCCCTCCTCCTCCAGGGCTCCCGGGAGCAGGCCGCGAAGCTGGCCCTGGAAGAGGACTTCGTCGTGCTCACACCCGACGCCGGAGCCGAGAGGCGGACCCGCAAGGCGCCGTTCGCGCTCGGTGGGCTGGCCCTCATGGTGGGACTCGTCGTCTCCGGCTGGCAGCCGATCCACGTGGCCGCCTTCACCGCCGCCAGCCTGACGATCCTCTCCGGCGCCATCACCATGCCGGAGGCCTACCGGGCGATCGAGTGGCGGGCGATCTTCCTGGTCGCGGCGGTCCTGCCGGTCGGCGTGGCGATGGAGCGGACGGGTGCCGCGGATCTGATGGCGGGGAGCGTATCGTCGCTCGCCGGGCCCTTCGGCCCATACGCCGTCATGGCCGCCCTGATCGTCCTCTCCAGCATGCTCTCCCAGGGTCTCGACGGCGCGCCGGCCGTGGTGCTGCTCACCCCGGTGGCGCTCCAGACCGCCCAGGAGATGGGTCTCTCGCCCTACCCCGTGATGATGGGCGTGAGCCTCGCCGCGTCCGCGGCGTTCATGACACCGTTCAGCCACAAGGCGAACCTCCTGGTGATGGGCGCCGGCGGCTACAAGTCCATGGACTACGTGCGGGTGGGCACCCCGCTCACCGTCGTGGTCCTGGCGCTCCTGGTCTTCCTCGTCCCCGTCTTCTTCCCCTTCTGAGCGCGAGCCCTCACCGTCCCGGCCCGGCCCACCCGCGAGGAGACCCCGTGCCCCCCCACGACGACGCCCACCGCGACACCCTCCGGATCGGCCTGTGGTCCGGGCCGCGCAATGTCTCGACGGCCCTCATGTACTCGTTCGCCCAGCGTCCCGACACCCGGGTCGTCGACGAGCCGCTCTACGGCTTCTACCTCACCCGCACCGGCGCCGACCACCCGGGCGCGGCGGAGGTCGTCGCGGCGATGGACAACGACGGCGAACGGGTCGTGCGCCAGGTGATCCTGGGGCCCTGCGACCGGCCCGTGCTCTTTCTCAAGCTCATGGGTCACCACCTGCTGGACCTCGACCCGGAGTTCCTGGCGGCCACCCGCACGGTGCTGCTGATCCGCGACCCGGCCGACGTCCTGCGCACGCTGCAGCGCCAGGTCCCGAACCCCGACCTCGACGCCACGGGGCTCCCGGACCAGATCCGCATCCTCGAGGCCGTCGAGGCCCGCGGCGAGGAGCCGGTCGTGCTGGACGCCCGGGAGACGCTGAAGGACCCCGAGGCGATCCTCCGGGAGCTCTGCTCGCGCCTGGGGCTCGCCTTCGACCAGCGCATGCTCTCGTGGCCCGCCGAGCCCCGCCCCGAGGACGGCGTCTGGGCGCCCCACTGGTACCACGTCATCCACCGCTCCACCGGCTTCGGGCCCTACAGCGAGAAGACCGAGCCCGTCCCCGAGCGGCTCGTCCCGCTGGTCGAGGCCTGCCGGCCCCTCTACGAACGACTCTTCCGCCGGGCGCTCCGCGCTCCGGGCGCGAGCTGAGAAGGTGAATCCCATGCGCGAGTACCGCCCCGACGAGCTCCCTGACCCGAGGAACGCAGAGATCCTGATCCACGTGGGCGGCGAGCTGTTACCCCGGGCCGAGGCCAAGGTCTCCGTCTTCGACAGCTCGGTCCAGGGCGGCGACGCCGTGTGGGAGGGGATCCGCGTCTACGACGGACGGATCTTCCAACTCGACGCCCACCTGGATCGGCTCATGGATTCGGCCCACGCCATGGCCTTCCGCGACGTCCCGAGCCGCGAGGAGGTCAAGCGGGCGATCTTCGAGACCCTCGAGGCCAACGGCATGACCGACGGGGCCCACATGAGGCTGACGCTCACCCGCGGCCCCAAGGTCACCTCGGGCATGAGCCCGTCGAACAACAAGCTCGGCCCCTGCCTCATCGTGCTCGCCGAGTGGAAGCCCCCCGTCTACGATGCGGGCGGCATCCGGCTCGTCACGTCGTCGGTGCGCCGCAACTCCCCCCAGACCGTCGACTCCGGCATCCATCACAACAACCTGATCAACAACATCCTGGCCAAGATCGAGGCCGAGCACGCCGGCGCCGACGACGCCCTGATGCTGGACGTCCACGGCTTCGTGGCCGAGACCAACGCCACCAACGTGTTCCTGGTCAAGCGCGGCGAGCTCCTCGTCCCCTGGGCGGAAAGCTGCCTGCCGGGAATCACCCGCGGCGTCGTTCTGAGGCTCGCGCGGGAGGATGGGATGCCGGTCCGCGAGAGCCACGTCACCCCGGCCCAGGTCTACACCGCCGACGAGATGTTCGTCACCGGCACGATGGGCGAGCTCACGCCGGTGCTGGAGGTCGACGGGCGCACGATCGGGGTCGGCGAGCCGGGCCCGGTCACCGGGCGACTGCGGGAGCTGTACGGGGAGCTGGCGCGGCGGGAGGGGGAGCCGTTGCCGTTCGCGTGAGGACGCCGCCCGCGACGATGTGGCAGTAATCGAGAGAAGAGCAGCCGAGCCTAACGACGTGCGGCCGCTCCAGGAGGGCGCTGTGGTCGGAAGATGACGAGCTTCCTCAGGTCTAGACGCCCCGACGTCCGCCGCTACGCATTGGCCGCGATGGCGGTCGCCCCCGTCTCCACGCCCGATGTGGCTGGAGTGGGGTACCGCGCTCCGCCTCCGATCGAGTCCGAGTCCCTCGGCATCCTGCGGATCGCACCGCGGGCCGGGAACGAAGCCGGCGGAGCCCCCGGGTTCGTGGGCGCAGCCACGGGCGCCGAGCTGGGGGAGAACGACCTCCGGATCACCGACGTCTACGACGACGCCGAGCACCCGGCGGTGGCCTACGACCCGGCCAACGACCAGTACCTCGTGGTCTTCGACGCGCGCAAGTTCTTCCTCAGCCTCCATGAGGACGTCTTCGGCCAGCTACGACCGAGTCCGAAACCTCGGACTCTGCACCGCCACCGGCGTCGACGAAGCCGGATGCAAGGTGGTCGTCGCCCACCGACTCAAGCGCGCCGGCATGCACTGGAGTCTCCACGGAGCCAACTCCATCCTCGCCCTCCGATTCGCCAGGGCTCAGCCGACGTCTCGACCGTTGGTGGTCGGCGCTCAGTGACCCCGATCCTTCACCTCACCCCAACCTGCTCAGTCGAACCGTCTCACAAATCTGACGTGCACCCGTGCTAGCTTCGATCCGAACACGGGTCGGAGGGAGCTCGGGAAAGGCGCTGGCCGAAGGTGCAGCGCGCGACGCCACCGGAGAAAGAGGCTGCGGATGAGAAGTTCGAGCGCTCGGAATCAGTGTCGCTCTGGGCACCTGCCCCGAGGGGCAATCGCGGTGCTGGCGGCCGCGCTCCTCTTGGTGCCTGGAGGCCTTGCAGCGGAGCGTCCCAGGGCCACCGCGGAGTCGGAGCCACACGGCGTCCTGCGGATCGCCCCGCGGGCTGGAGATGGAGCCGGGAGGGCGCCCAGGTTCACGGCCGAGCTCTCGGCAAACGGGATCGCCGTGCTGACTCCGGACGGTGGAAGCCTCTGGTCGTGGCGCCTGGTGGCCGTCGAGGCCGGCGGCGAGCCGGTGGCGGGCGTCGACGCCGGTCTGGTGGCTCCCATCGGGCGGGGTGCCGGCGAAGTGGAGTACCCCCGAGGAGCGGTGGCCGAGAGGTACCTCGCCCGGCACTCGACGGTGGAGCAGAGGTTCGTCCTCCGCGAGCCGCTGGCGCTCGGCGGCGAGGACTTGGCGATCGTCGGCGCGGTCGAGAGCCCGGGGCGGTTCGTCGGCGTCGGCGACGGCTGGCGCTGGGGCGAGGGGCCGGATGCGGTGCGGCTGGGGGACGTCCGGGTCTTCGACGCCCAGGGCGTGAACCTGCCGGCGCGCCTCGAGGTGACGGCGACCGCGACGCGGTTGACCGTGACCAGCGACGGGCTCGCCCGCGCCGCCTACCCCGTCACCATCGACCCGGAGATCGGTACCGACGACTTCCGCATCAGCGACATGGGGCCGGAGGGCAGCCCGCTGTATGCCACCGCCTGGGTGCGGCTCGCCTACAACTCCACCCGAGACGAGGTTCTCGTCGTCTGGGAGGGGAACGACGTGATGGAGGACGGTGACGAGATCTACGGGCAGCGGCTGGAGGCACCTACCGGCCTGGAGATCGGTGACAACGACTTCCGGGTCAGCGACATGGGTCCGCCGGGGGACTCCCGGTTCCAGGCCGACCTTCCGGCGGTGGCCTACAACTCCAGAGACGACGAGTACCTCGTAGTATGGCAAGGAGACGAGGGGACCGACGGGGAGATCGAGATCTACGGCCAGCGCCTCGACGCGGCGACCGGCGCCGAGGTCGGTGAGGACGACCTGCGCATCTCCACCATGGGACCCGACGGCGACAACTCCTTCCAGGCCCACACCCCGGACGTCATTTACAACCCCACTGCCCGTGAGTACCTGGTGGTGTGGACCGGAAACGAGGAGTCCGGCTTGGGCAACCGCGAGATCTACGTCCAGCGCCTCGACGCCGCCACGGGCGCCGAGCTGGGGGAGAACGACCTCCGGATCACCGACGTCTACGACGACGCCGAGCACCCGGCGGTGGCCTACGACCTGGCCAACGACCAGTACCTCGTGGTCTTCGACGCGCGGAAGTTCTTCCTCAGCCTCCACGAGGACGTCTTCGGCCAGCGCCTGGACGGCGCCACCGCCACCGAGATCGGTGCCGACGACTTCCGCATCAGCGACATGGGCCCGGAGGACGCCGGCACCAGCGTCGGCGGCTTCCGCCCCGACGTGCTCTACGACCTCGCCCATGGAGAGTTCCTGGTGGTGTGGAACGGCATCGACGAGGAGATCTTCCACGGCAACGGCGAGGCGGAGGTGTACGGCCAGCGCCTCGACGCCGCCACGGGGGCCCAGGTCGGCGCCAACGACTTCCGGCTGAGCTCCATGGGGCCGGACGGCGACACCCATCTCGACGCCGCCCGGCCCCAGGCGGTCTACAGCGCGGGAGCGAGCGAGGTCCTGGTGGTTTGGGACGGCGAGGATCAGATCAACGGCGACGGCGAGGTCTACGGCCAGCGCTACGCTCCGGGCCTCTTCGAGGACGACTTCGAGGACGAGGAGATCTCGGGCGACTGGAGCCTGCCGCGGGGCGCGTGGACCGAGGACCTGGGAGTGCTCGCCGGCGCGCCCGGCGCGACGGGCCGGCCCGTTGGCGGCCTCGCCACCGGCTTCGCCGGCTGCGGCATCTGCACCGTGACGGCGGAGCTCACCGTGCGCAGCCTCGCCGGTGCGCCGGCGACGCCGATCGCCTGGCTCACGGCCTGGTCCCAGGGGCTCTCCACGAGCGTCCTCGTAGTTCTCGACCCCGACCGCGACCGTGTGCTCCTCGCCCAGCGGGAGGACGGCGCCATCGTGGCGACCGCCTGGGCGTCGGCCGCGATCGACCCCGACGTCCCCTACCGGCTCGAGGTGGCCTACGACGGCGCTCGCTTCCGTCTCCTCCTGGACGGCGAGGAGCTCCTCGACGTCCCCCGCGCCCTCGCCGGCGCCCCCTTCGGCACCGTCGGCTTCGGCGCGCGAGGCGCGGAGGTCGAGGTGCAGGGGATCGCCGTCGTCGAGGGAGACGGCGGTTAGGCCGCAGGCGAGCGCCGGGCCGGCAGCGCCCTACCTCGCCGGCAGGCTGGGCTGATCTGTAACGCTCCCTGGCGTGGGAGGAACCCAGGTAGGCAGGCCAGCCAGGTCGGCAGGCCAGTCCGGGTAGCGCGGGCAGGATCTTGAGTCGAGGGACTGAAATGTCTTACAATGTCCACGTGCGTACGACGATCACGATCCGGGCCGAAGAGAGGCTCCGGGAGGAGCTGGAGGAGCGCGCCGCTGCGCAGGGCAAGAGCCTGTCGCGGCTCGTGCGCGAGATCCTCGAAGCCGCCGTCTCGGTCCAGCCGCTGGGGTCGAGGGTGGGACACCTGCGCGGCGGTCTCGACCTGCGTCGCGGAGGCGACGAGCCCTGGCGCCGGAAGCTGAGGGAACGGAACTGGCGCTCCTGACGGGGAACCCCCTGACAGGAAGCCCGGTAGCCGTCGCGAGGGCACTCCAGCCATGACGCTCTGGCTGCTGGACACGGGCCCGCTGGTGGCCTACCTCGACCGCGGCGACCCGGCGCACGCGGAGGTCGCCGACCGCCTCGACGGCTTCCGGGGCCGGCTCGCGACGACGAGTGCGGTGGTCACCGAGGCGATGCACCTCGTCGCCGCCGACACTCGCGGTCCACGGGCCGTAGCGGAGCTCCTCGTCGCCGCGGGCGTCGACGTGGCCGACTTCTCGCGTCCGCCGGAGATCCTCCTGGCCGTCGAGCTCATGGAGCGGTACCCGAACCTGCCCATGGACTTCGCGGATGCGACGCTCCTGCTTCTTGCGGAGGGCCTCGCCTGCCACGACCTCCTCACCCTGGACCGAAGGGGCTTCTCGGCCTTCCGCACCCGGGAGGGCCGGGCCATGACGCTCGTTCTCGACTCCTCGTGACGCCGGCCCGCAGCCCCTCTACCGCGCCCGCAGCTCCAAGCCCGACTCCGCCAGCCTCCGGACCGCCTCGTCGTCGGCCTGGCGCAGGCGCTTGAGCAGCGGCCGGACCGCTGGATCCCCCGAGCCGGCCAGGGCCCGGGCCGCGAGACGCCGGGCGGTGGCGCCGTCTGGGAGGGGATCCGGGTCTACGACGGACGGATCTTCCAGCTCGACGCCCACCTGGACCGCCTCATGGACTCGGCCCACGCCATGGCCTTCCGCGACGTTGATCAGTTGCGTCACGTAGGGCTCCTCGTTCCTAGTCTCGCACTCTCGGACGACCAGCACCCGGAGTCTAGACTACCGGCGCCGGGGTCCACCGCAAGGGGGGGATCCGTCGGCGGGCCATGCGCACCGTCTGGTCGTAGAAGGGGGTCTCGGGCGCTTCGAAGCCAGGGGGGCTGGCGAGGATCAGTAACGCTCGCTGGTATGGGGGGAGCCACGTAGGCAGTTCAGTCCAGGCAGCAGCTCGGTCATCAGGGCAACCCCAGCCTCTCCTCCTCGACGCCGTCAAACCCGTGGAAGGTCGTCGGGGGAACCGCCTCGGTCAGCCGTTGGGGTCCAGGGTGGGACACCTGCGCGGTGGTCTCGATCTGCGCCGCTCCCTCCCCCACCACCCCCGCCAGCTCGAAGACGTAGCTCTTGCCCGCGATCCCGATCCGGTTGCCGCTGGTGGCGAGCGCGGTCAGGCCGTCGAGGTCGATCCAGGTGAGGGCGGCGCCGTCGGAGGGCGCGAGCTTGGCCACCTCGCGCCAGGCGCCGCTCTCGGCGTCGAGCTCGAAGAGGGTGGCTGCGCCAGCACCCAGGGCGAGAAGCCGGTCGCCGCTCACCCGCACCTGCTCCCCGAGCCGATCGATCACGCCGGTCTCGGTGGCCACCAGGCGGGCGTCGCCGGCGCTCTCGTGGAAGACGTAGACGACCCCGCCCTGGGGCCCGGCGTCGTCGTCCCAGGGCGCCCCGGCGGCGATCAGCTCGCCGTCGAGGGCGACGCTCTCGCCGAAGGCGTCCCCGGTGGCCACCTCCGGTGGCACGAGCTTCTCCACCTCGCCCCAGTTGCCCACGCCGCCGGCGTTCCGCTCGAAGCGTCGGACGGCGCCGGCACCCTCCCCCGCGTCGCCGTCGCCGGGATCTCCGGCGACGAGCACATCGCCCTGGAGGGCTCGTGACGGCGCGACGCTCTCGATGCGACGACTCTCCGCCCAGTTCCCCGCATCGTCCCGGTCGAAGAGAATCACCGTCGGGGATCGGGTGCTCGGGCGGGCGGCCACCGTGTCGCCGCTGAGCAAGCCGCTCGAGGCGTCGGAGACCTCGTAGGCCAGGCTCCACTCGTCGTCGAGGCGCTCGTGAATCTCGAGCACCCGGAACGACTCACCCCAGCTGAAGGTCAGGCGGTCGCCCTCCAGGTCGTCGACGCCGCAGAAGTTGTCGGGGCCGCAAGCTCCCCAGCTCTCGACCCAGCCCCAGGCCCCCGGGCCGCCCTCGTCGCGCTCGTGGATCTGTGAGAGACCGTTGAGGTCGAACCCGGCAACGGGGTCCGTGAGCACTGCGCTGTCGCCGTCCAGCACGACGAAGGCGGCGCCGAAATCGATGACCACCGACTCCGCGAGAGTCGGCGCGGCCAGGAGTCCGGCCCGGCAGGTGGTCTCGTCGAGTGCCTGGAGGGTCCACCCACAGACCTCCGGCGGGCCCAGCGCGAGAGTACCGCGACCGTCGCCGTCGACCGGCACGACGGCCGCCAGCTCGGCCTCCGCGAGGTCGATCCGCGCCCCGCTGCACGGGCCGGTCTCGACCGTCGTGACGCCTCGGGCGCCCCCCTTCCAGACCTCCACCGCCCCATCGGGTAGCGCGTTGCTCACGTCGACGGCGGTCTCGCGGTCGCAGCTTCCACCGATCGCGAGCGCCGGCTGAGGCGTCGCGGCCTCGGCCAGGTCGAAGAGGTACCCGACCCCAGGCGCGATCTGCTCGTTGTACGGCCCCGTGAGGAAGTCGCCGACCAGCGCGGTGTCTCCCTCGACCGCGAGACCCTCGGCGCGGTAGCGGCCGGCGACCATCGGGGCGTCCGCGGCGAGCCAGGACCGCTCCGCCCAGGAGCCGTCCACCTGCCGCTCGAAGACCACTCCCAGCCACTCCCGTGGCTCGCTGCGCGCGACGATCCGATCGCCGTCGATCGCGACCAGGAAGCCCAAGGCGTCGTCCTCGGCGGCCGCCGAGGTGGTCAGCTCGGCCTCCTGGCGTACAGCATCGCGCAGCTCGATCTCGTGCAGCCGAACGCCGGCGGCGCGCGCGCCCACGCCCGCCACGCCGGAGAGCTCGTCGTCGAGCCGATTCGGCACCTGGAGCACGGTGGCACCGTCCACCAGCAACCAGAGGTCGATGCCGTCGTTCGCGAGCTCGATCTCGTGGCTCTCGCCCGGGCGGAGCGCCTGGACGGCGGCGTCCCTCTGGACGACGAAGCCGTCCTCGATCTGCACCAGCTCGACCTCACCACCGGACGACAGGATGGCGGTCACCGCAGTGTGCGAGGCCGAGACCCAGCCAGCCAGCAGCACGGCCGCGCCCGCCGAGGATGGCAGGGTCGGGACCAGCTCCAGCCGTGCGTGGATCGAGCACACTCCGCACGCCGGGAGGCCCTCCGCCAGCGCCAGGGCGAGCCCGCCATCCGCGACGCCGTTGTAGCTGCCGCCGGCCTCCGTCCACGAGCCCAGCACCGGCCGCCAGCCGACCGGTGGCACCCCGTCGTCGAAGTCGTCGGACGCCAGCTCCGGCTCGATCTCGAAGACGTAGGCGACACCGGCGTCGGGGGCCGCATCGTCGTGGTTCGGAGCCCCGACGACCGCCGTGGTCCCCGCCACCGCGACGCTCTCGCCGAACCGGTCGTCCTCTTCCACGCTCGGTGGCGCGAGCCGGCTCAGCCGTCTCCAGTCGCCGTCACGGCGAGCGTACAGGAAGGCCGAACCGGCGTAGCCGTCCTCGAGCCGGGCACCCACGAGCAGATGATCCCCGTCGAACGCCAGGGCCTCCGCGTAGCCGTCCGCCTCCTCGGCGAAGGTCGCCACCGGTAGCCATTCACCCGTCGAGGCGCGCCGGTACAACCAGACCGACCCCTCGGAGGGCTCACTCTGCCAGTAGGCGCCGATCGCCAGGGTGTCGCCGACGAGGGACACCGCGGAGCCGAAGAAGTTGAAATCGCTCGTGGGGAGGATCTTCGCCGTCCGGCCCCAGGCGCCGGGGCCCCAGGCGTTCCGCTCGAAGACGTAGACCGCGCCAGCGATGGGTCCGACGTCGTCGTCGCCCGCCGAGCCGACGACCAGCGTGTCGCCTTCGAGGTCGATGGCGGTGCCGAAGTGCTCGAAATCGTCGGGCCTGTCGCCCTCGAGGCGCGCGCGCTCCTCCCAGGCACCACTCTCCGGGTCGCGCTCGAAGAGGTAGACCGCCTCGCCGTCGTCGGCCGCGAACTCGGTGCCCAGGGCCAGGGTGTCGCCGCTGAGGGCGACGCTCCAGCCGACCCAGCCGTTGTTGTCGGTGGGCGAAACGACCGCCTGCTGGAAGATCCGAGGCGGCTCAGCCGAGGCCGAGGGGCCCGGAACGACCAGAGCCCCGACCAGCAGGAGTAGCTGGAAGGCTACGCCGATCGACAACCTCATGGACACCCTCCGATAGGAGCTCAGCCTCAGGGTTTGGGATCGCGGACGCCTACCGGCCTAGCGAGACCGACGCGGTCGACGCCGACCGATTCACACCGCAGCGTCAACCCCGGCTCCCTCCTACTCCCTCGATCATACAGGGGTCCTTCGACTCCGGGCTTGGCCCTCCATCTCAGGACGACATTCGGGACGCCGCAAGCGACGCGAGGCCCGACTCCGCCAGCCTCCGGACCGCCTCGTCGTCGGCCCGCCGCAACCGCCTCAGCAACGGCCGCGCCGCCGGCGAGCCGGAGCCGGCCAGGGCGCGCGCCGCGAGACGGCGGGCGGTGGCGTCGGAAGCCCCGAGGGCCAGGGCGCCCAGCGCCGTCCGCGCCTCGGCGGCGTCGAAGCGGGCGAGCGCCAGGGCACGGTCGGTCTCGCTGCCACCCTCGACGGGTAGCGCGGCGATGCGGGCGATCGACTCGGTGTCGCCCCGGCGCGAGAGGGCCCGCGCTCCGGCCCAGCGCACCCGTGGATCGGGGTCCTCGAGGAGGCGTCGCAGCGGTGCCGGACCGTCGGGCAGCGGCGCCTCGGAGAGGCCGAGGAGCTGCGCCGCCCGGGCCCGAACCCGGGGCAGACGGTGATCCAGGCGGTCCAGGAGGGGCGCGACGGCCGCGGGGCTCACCAGCAGGGCCTCGCGGGCCGCCCGCGACGGCCGCTGCGCCGTCGCCTCGTCCACCAGGAGGTCGACGCCGTCGGTGCGACCGGCCGCCAGCAGGCCGGCGGCAGCGGCGATTCGCACGTCGGGCGCGTCGTCCCAGCGCAGCACGGCCGCCAGGGTCTCGAGAGCGCCCGCATGACTTCCCAGCGCCGCGGTGGCGAGCCGCCGGACGCCGGGGTCGGCGTCGCTGGTCAGGCGCTCGAGGATGCCGGCCGGCGCGGTCTCGCCCAGGCGCGCCAGGGTCCGCGCAACCGAGCGGCGTACGCCGGGATCGGGATCCATGGAGGCGACGGTCACGAGCGCCGAGCGGTCGGCCACGTCGAGACGGGGCAACGCCCGCACCGCATGCCCGCGAATAAGCGGCGAGGCGTCGCGGATCAGCCGGGCCACCAGGGCGGCGTCCCCGGCCTCGGCCACCTCCGGCAGCACCGCGGCGAGGGCCACGTCGGGGCGCTCGGCGAGACGCGGGACGAGGGCAGCTCGCGCGCCGTCGTGGTCGCGGGCGGCCAGCGCCAGCGCCGCCGTTCGGCGCACCGCCGGGTCCGGGTCGTCCAGACTCCGGACCGGCGCGGCCCCGGCCGGCGTCTCGTAGATCTCCAGCCAGGCCGAGTCCCACTCGAGCGAGTACGAATCGGCACCGCCCACGGCCTCGGTCGTCACGCGCACGGAGAGGGTCGCGAGATCGTCCCAGGTCAGGGTCGGCGACGCGTCGACGGGCGCGCCGAGGTAGATCGGGGCCGCCACCTCGACGAACCGCGGCTGATCCGGGAAGGCCACCACCTCGGCGCCGCTGTTGCCCGCGCTGCCCAGCACCGGCAGGATGGTGTTCCAGGTGGTCGCGGTGTCGCCCGGAGCCGAGTAGGTACCGTCCACGGACGCCTCGATGCGGTAGAGATCGTCGATCGGTGCCGCCGTCGTCCGGAAGCGCACCCGCAGGACCGCCTGGGCGATCTCGGTGCCCGGCACGGGATCGACCGCGAAGCCGCCGAGACGCAGCTCGGCGGCGTCCGACCCCACCAGAGCCCCCGCGTCGTCCTGCCCCAGGGCCAGCTCCGGCGAGGTCACGTCGCCGGCGACGACCGTGAACTCCGTCGCCTCCTGGCGCCGGGCCCGCCGCATGTACCCCAGGTTCACGTCCAGCCGGTCGCTCGCCAGCGTGACGCCGCCGAGCGACTGCCAGAGCTTCTCCTCGTGAACGTCGTAGCCGCGCTTGGTCGGGTGGATGCCGTCGAGACCCAGGAAGTCGTTGCAGATCAGGTCCGGCTCCCCCAGGACCTGCCCGTCCTCGTCGTGCGCGTACTCGGGCCAGATCTCGGCGACGTTGACCCGGCCGGCCTGACCCCAGGTCACCTCGCGCAGCACCTGGTCCCAGATGGGCACCCACAGGTTGTGCTGCGCATCGGCGCCCTCGAGGTTGTCGTAGACGGTGTTCAGCTCCACGGCGGTGAAAGGCAGCTGGCGCACGAGGGACGAGGCCGTCTCCTGGAGGTTCTTGCGCGCCACGACCAGGGCCGCGGCGATCGAGGCGTCGCTGCCGTCGTTGTTCAGGAAGTCGTTTCCACCGATGGAGATCGACACCACCCCACCCGGACCGCGGTCCACCGTGTAGAAGACGTCGTTGAAGAAGCCGAGGTCGCTTCCCGGCTCCAGCATGTCGGAGGTCTCGTCGCCCGGGATGGCCTGCTTGTCCTTGACGACGTTGGCGGCCGTGGCGCGCGCCAGCCGGTCGGTGGTGGGCTCGAAGTAGCCGTCGCCGCCCAGCAGCGAGCCGCAGAAGTTGAAGCCGAAGCCGATCGAGTCCCCGAGCCCCACGTGGCGAACGTCGCGACCCAACTGCGCCGACTTGAAGAGCACCGGGACCGTCCAGGGAGAGGTGCCGTAGCGTGCCCGGCCGAACGGGAAGTCGGGGATCGGCGGCGGGTCGGCGCCGACGTCGGGCAGGGTCGCCCGCAGGTCGACGGCGGGGCGGGCCGAGAGGACGTAGTCTCCAGCCGGCAGATTGTCGAAACGGTACACGCCGTCGGAGTTGGTGCGCGTCGCCCGCAGCACCGAGCCCTCCGCGCCGATGACGAGCACCTGGACGTCCTGCAGAGCCGCCTCTCCGGCATCCCGCACGCCGTCGCGGTCGAGATCCTCGAACAACTGACCTCCCAGGGAGGCGGCGGCCAGGATCGAGGATACGGAGCCGAGGCCCAGAACGAGGACGAGGATCTTCAGGTGACGTCGCATGACAGGGTCTCCGTGAGCTCCGAGGTGGCACGAGGGAGGCGGCAGGAGGGCCAGCCACCAGGCCGCGGCCGCATCATACCGCCGATAGGACGGCGCCGGCCCTTCAGGGGACGGCCGGCCGAACCGGGCGACTCAGCGGGTGGCGGCGCCGACCGGCCAGGAGCCTCGATCGAGGAAGCTCTGAATGGCCGGGAAGAAGACCGTAGGGGCCTCGAGCCAGGGCATGTGCCCCACAGAGCTCAACATCAGCAGACGCGCGTCGGGCAGGATGTCGGTCCACATCTGGGTGCCCTCCACCATCACCGGGTCCAGCCGGCCATGGATCAGGAGGACGGGCCGGTTCAGGGCGTGAAAATCCTCCCGCCAGTCGTACTCTCCCAGCGACTCCACGACCCGGCGCCCCTGGTCGTTCACCCGTTCGGCGTCGGTATTGGGCTCGACGACCGGGTCTGCGAGCATGTGCTCGAGACAGCCGGCATCGCCCACCCAGCTTCGGAAGTAGAGCTGGTGGACCTCCCGGGACCAGGCCTCCGGATCGGTCTCGGGCAGCCGAATCGCCCGCAGCCGATCCAACCGAACCAGATCCTCGACCCGCAGCGACCGCGAGAAACGCTCGAGGAAGCCCGAGAAGAACGGCTCCTTCATCGGTGCCGTCGGCGCGACGAGGATCAGCCTCTCGACCCGCTCCGGATAGCGCAGGGCGTAACGTGCCGCGACCGCGCCATGGTACGACCACCCGAGGAGGGACACTCGACTGAGGTTGAGGGTCCGGCGTACCGCCTCGAGGTCCGCTACATCCTTCGCCAGGCCGAGCTTCGACTCGTTCGAGACGGCCGAGGAGCGTCCCCGTCCGCGCAGGTCGTAGAAGACGACGCAGCGGTCCCGGGCCAGCGGCTCCAGATCCGGCCCTAGCCAGCTCTCGGCTGGCACGATGAGGGCCTCCCGGCCTTCACCGACCTTGCGGAAGGCGATCTCCAGCGCGTCCGAGACGGGGATCCGACCCCGAACGCCCGGGATGTCCGAAGGCGTCCTCTCGTGCCGCAGGGGCTCGCGGAGTGGCTGACCCAGGCTACCGGTTGGCGACATTTCCGAAATCTCTCTCCAGGCCGGCAGGCCAAGCCGGCAAGGGATGGACGCCGGCACCCGGCGGCGCCGGCGTCTTCCGGGAGGCGGGGGGCCACGGGACGGATCCCGCAACCCCCCGACACTCCCTGGGCCTCGTCGTTAGGGGACCACCTCGAAGTAGGTCTCCTTGCGGGCGACACCCTGCTGCATCTCGCCGATCGAGACGATCAGCTTGTAGCGGCCGGGCGCCTGCGCGAGCGGAATCGAGAGATCCCCCTCGAGCTTGAGGCGGTCGCCGAACTGGAAGGTGTGGAGCGTCGACTCCTCGCCCACGACGAAGTTGCCGAACTCGTCCTCGATCCACATCTTGAAGGCGGCCTCGACCTGCAGCGGCCGGTTGTGCTCCAGGCCGACGCCCCAGTGCAAGCTCTCGCCCGGCCGGACCGCGGTCTGCCGCACCCGCACACCCATCTGGCAGGGATCGCACGCCGGGTCGCCGGAGCAGTCCGGGTCGGCGCAGTCGATCAGGCCGTCGCCGTCGTCGTCGATGCCGTTGTCGCAGATCTCGTCACCCTCGCCGTCGCAACCGGGCGGCGGGTCGGCGCCACAGGCGATCCCGTGGGCGTCGAAGGCCTCGTAGATCTCACAGCCGTGCGGTGTGCCGTCGGAGAGGTCGCCGTTGTCGTCGTCCACGCTGAGATAGACGGTGTACCAGTTGTTCGCGCCGCAGCCGTCCACGTCGGCGCCGGTGTTGCACTGGCCTCCGCTGACGACCCGGTAGGCCGACTGGGTCGAACTCAGCGAGCCGTACCAGATGTCGCTGAAGGTCCCGGAGCCCACACTGCCCTGGAGATCCCAGTTCGCCGTGGAGGCGATGTAGGACTCGCAGTGGCCCTCGTAGCCCATGGGGCCGAGGTAGCCGGTGAACGGGCAGGTCCAGGTGTCGCAGTTGATGCCACCGTTGGCCTCGACGTTGGCGGGGCTGGCGATGGTGCCGCTGCCCCCGGAGGAGAACGGGGCCATGTTGCGAACCCCGGTGCAGCTTCCGCAGTTCATGCACGGGCTGCCCGGCGTGAAGTTCTCGCCGATGCAGGAGTTGCCGTTGTAGATGAAAGCGAAGGTGTCCGCGTAGGCTTCGCCCGAGCCGTTCTCCGGCGGCGACCCGTTGGTGTTCTGGTCCAGCCCGTGGCCCCACTCGTGGAGGAACACGTCGACGATCTCGCCGGTGTTCTCGCAGGGTCCGCCGGAGCGGTAGAAGTTCACCGTGCTGCCGTTCCAGAAGGCGTTGCACTGGTTGTTGATGTTCATGTTCGCGGTCAGGTTGCCGTCGAGCCAGGTGTTGCTCGTCAGGATGGCCTTCGCGTTCCGGTTCTGGGTGGTGAGGTGGTAGAAGCCGGTCCGCGCCGAGTGCGTGTTGCCGTTGCCACCGAAGCCCGGCGTGTCGCAGTCGCCGTTGGCGCTGGTGCCGAGGTCGAGATTGCCGTCGGTGTTGTCGGTGTGAGAGATCGAGCCGCAGTTGTCGCTGATGCGGGTGTACTGACCGTTCAGCTTCACCTCGGCGGTGCCGCCGTCGTAGGTGTAGTTGCCGGAGGCGTCGGTCACCTTCTGGCCCCCGTCGTCGCTGACGGCGGCGAAGGGGAACGGCAGGGTCTGCTCGGTGTCGGTGTTGGTCTCGGGGTAGACGCCCCCCTTGACCGTGGCGTAGAGATTGGCGTCCACCATCTCGAGCAGCTCGCCGGTGTGCGCGTCGACCACCGAGCGGTAGGTCGCGTCGTCGCCCCGGCGGCGGAAGACGAACTCCCACGCCAGCACGTGGCCGTAGCCCGCGGCGGCGCGGCCGCTGTAGGCCTCGCCCGGCCGCTCGCCCGGCAGCAACACCGGCAGGACGTGGAGCCGACCCGGCTCCACGATCTCCGCGAGATCGGCGGAGGTCAGGTCGTAGAGCCCCAGGACGATGCCCTGCGCCTCGTACTTGTTGAGGTCCGGCCGCGTCGAGATCACGACGTCCCCCACGAGGTCCGTTCCGAACTGGACGATGTTGCCGTGGTTGATACGGAAGAAGACCTTGGCGCGGTCGACCGGCACGCCGGCCTTCCGCTGCTGGAACTCGACGCTCCAGTAGTAGTTGCCGTCACCGTAGGGCTGACTCGCCTGCCGATCCAGAACGAAGTCGGCGGGGTCGATGCGGAGGAGGGCGCGGTGCTCGGCCATGAACCCGCGGAGCAGCCGCTCCAGGTCGTCGATGCGCGCCTCGGCGCCGACGTCGAGACCCACGTCCCGATGGGTCAGGGAGTTGCCCCGTCCGGGAAGGAGCGGTACGCCCGCACCCTGGACCAGGTGGGGCCGGTCGCTACGCGTGTCCCAGCGCACGTCCCAACGGTTCGAGTAGCGGTTCAGGAACTCGTGCAGGGCCTCGATCCGGACCACGTCCGGCGAACCCATGGCGTACATCTCGAGAGACGGCCCGACGGACAGGGCGGGGTTCTGCACTGGCGCTCCGATCGCCAGCGTCGGCGTCCGCTGGTCGCCCTGCGGCGGAACGATCGCGGATGCGGCGTGGGGGATCGCCAGCGCGACGATCAGCGCCAGCCCCAGGGACAGGCGTACGGGCCTCGAAAGGTGGACGGACATTCGGATCTCCTCCCAGTTGCGTTGGTGGGCTCCGGAAGCTCGTCAACCTGGCGCGGAGGAGACGAAGCCGACTCCCGTAGCCCTCTGACCATATTGAGGACTGGGAGATTATAGGGTTTCGCCCCGCCGCAGACAAGGATATTGACCTGATCGGATGGAATCGCCGGACGGAGCCGTCGGGCCTCGAGAGACCAGTCAACATCTGCCCTTTGAGAGAATCGGCGCCGCGCCCGACCCGCCGCCTGAACTATGTATTTCGGAGAAAATAGAGATCACTCCTCCTGTGACGTCGATAACACTCAATGATTGATAAATGTCGTCGCCATGCGCAGCCGCCAGGGGTCGCCTCTCCCGTCCTCGGTCACTCCCCCCCCGGTCGGCTCTGATAGCCTCCAATCCGCGACGGGAGAGGCCATGAGCGAGGAAACGGGCCGCATCTACAAGATCGTCTTCCACAACCACGGTCAGCTCGTGGAGCTGTTCGCGCGCCACGTCTCCCAGGGCGGCCTGTTCGGTTTCGTCGAGGTCGAGGATCTCATCTTCGGGGCCCGCTCCCAGGTGGTCGTCGACCCGTCCGAAGAGAGCCTGCGCAGGGAGTTCGAGGGCGTTCGGCGGATCTACGTGCCCCTGCACTCGGTGGTGCGGATCGACGAGGTGGAGCGGGAGGGCGTCGGGCGCATCACCGAGACGAAGGACGGGCCCGGTGGCGAGGTGCGGCCCTTCCCCGTCCCGATACCGCCCCGGGGCGGAGACTAGCCTCCGCCCCGCTCCGGTCTCTGCCGCGCTCCGATCCTGCCTGGAGGTCAGCGCGCCAGCAAGATCAGGTCGCGCGAGGCCTCCACCACGAACGGCGAGCGCGCGAAGTCGCCCCAGGCCCGGGTCTCGGGGAAACCCGCCCGCTCGAGGGAGGCCTGCAGCTGGCTCCGGGTCCAGCCCCGCAGCTCGACCTTCTGGCTGCGCACGACGCGGAGGGGCGGGTCCTCGTCCGGACGCAGCTCCAACGTGGAGGGGAAAAAGGCCACGGAGCCATCGGGCCGCGTCTGCATCAGACGGAGGAAGACGATCTCGGCGCCGTCCTCCGCCGGACGGACGTTGACCGGCAGGGCGCGCTCACCGCGAAGGCGGATGCCCTCGTAGTTCAGGACCTGGAGCAGGAGTGGCGCCCCCGCGGCGAGGACGGCCCGGGCGCCCTGACAGAATCTCTCGAGATCGGCCTCCTCCCGCAGGTGGGGCAGGACGTTCCCGAGGCATACCGCACCCCCGAATCCGGGCTCGAGCCGCCCCTCGAGGTCACGCAGGTCCGCCTCGACGAAGGTGACTCCGGCGGACTCTCCTCCGGCTCGCGCCTGCGCGAGCATCGACGGCGAGCGATCCACCCCCACGGCTTCGAAGCCGAGCTCGGCCAGCGCGCGCACGTGCTCCCCCGTCCCGCAGCCCAGGTCGAGGACCCGGCGGTTGGGCCCGCTCTCCAGGAGCTCGCGCAGGACGGGCGCTTCCCTGCGGATCCTGGCCGGCCAGGCGATCGACCGCCGGTAGTCGCAGCGGCGGTATGGGTCGTCCGAGGTCACCGGGCCGACGGTACCACGACCCCGACCCCGCCGGCGGCCATCAGAGGAGCAGCAGGATGCCCGCCGCGATCGACAGGCTCAGCGTGACGAGTAGGCCGATCCTCCTGGACCACGAGACGGGCTCCGGGGCCGACTCCGGGGGCTCCGCCGACTCCAGCACCCGGTGGCTGTCGGGGTCCGGGAAGAGGCGCTCCGCGATCGCCTCGTCGGGATAGGGAGAGCGGTTGTGCCGAGTCAGGAAGGGGTCGACGAGCTCCGTGGCCCGGATCGTAGCTCCCGCGGTGAATACCGGAAGGGGCCCGTCCGTCGGAAGAGTCTCTCTCGATGGTGCTTCGGTGGCACTCAATTCAGCCTCCTGTCGCTCGGGGTCGTCGACCCGAGAACCACCGTACCGCCGCGGACCGCGGCTCGGATATCGGCCGCGGTCCACGGTGGATGTAAGACAGGAGGCCGTAGGCTGTCGGACGCCGTCGGACAGCCGAGCCGGCCCTCGGCGGGGCAAAGCCCGCGAGCCGGGTCAGCCCGGGAGCGAGCCCGAGACCACGGAACAGATGGCCAGCTTGTCCTTGACGCTGTCGACCCGGAGCCGGGCCTGCTCGCTGACCGCCTCGTCCAGGACCTCTCCCGTGTCGGGGTCCCGCAGAACCTCATGCTGCCCCAGGACGAACTCCATGCCGGAAGTGACGCCGTCGCGGGAGCCCCGGTTGATGTACACCTTGCCGTCCCGAACGGTCACGACGGAGCCGGTCCAGGGCAGGTCGGGCAGGTCCTTCACCATCCAGTCGATGGCCTCCGCGATGGCGGCCTCCATCGCCTGCCCCACGTTGTCGTTCTTGAAGCCGCCGACGTCACCGCCGAAGTCGCGGCCCGAGTAGCCGATGCTGCCGCCCCTCTTGCCGGCCTCCCCGACGACGCTCTTCGAGGCGACGACCATGCCGGTGGTGGAGTCGACGACGTAGACCGTGGCGTTCATCTCCGCCTTGCCGCCCTTGGCGCCGATACGGAAGCCCTTGATCCGGACGCCGCCGCCACCGCCCTTGGTGTTGTCCTGAACGTGGGTGATCGCCCCCTTGACCAGGAGCTGCGCGGGAGTCATCTGACCCATCTCGGGGGTCTTGGCCCCCTGCGCGGTGCGGCCGGAGGCGCCGAAGTCCTGCTCCGCCATGGCCTCGTTGCGCATGTCGGTCTCACCGAGCACGATGAACCGGTCGGTCTGGTTCAGCATGTCGGTCATGACCGTCCCCCAGGCGTCTCCGAGCCGGAGCTCGTTCCAGTACCAGGTGTAGCCGGCCTTGTTCTCGAAGCTCGAGACGGTGATGCTGTACTTCAGCGCGCCGCCGGAAGGGGCGCCGCCCGCGGGCATGACGCGGTACTCGGACCAGTCCGCGGCGCAGATGGCAGCCGGAGCGACGAGCGTGGCGAGCAGGAAGGTCGCGGCGATCGCACGAGAAACTCTCTTCATGACAGCCTCCTTCATTGGATGGAGCCGCCGCGCGCCGAGCGCGCGACGACCGTCACCCGATGTTCGCACAGGCGACGAGGCCGAGCCAAGCCCTACCGCTCGCGGCGGCCGAGGCCGAAGGGACCGGGAGGCGGAGCGTGCGGTCCGGCCGCCCCGGCGGCCGGAGCCGCCGCCTCACTCCTTCTTGGAGTAGAAGCCGACGAACAGGTCGTCCCAGCTCGTCCCCTGGTCGCGCGAGGCCCGCCAGTGCTGCTTGACGCGGCCGTCGTCCAGGGGCTCCCAACGAATCTCGTGGAGGATCGCCGAGCCGTCCCGCGCGATGCCCTCTCCCTGCATCACCATGGCGTCGCCTTCGAGGCCGCCCGCCAGCTCGAGGAGCCCTCCCTGGTTGTCGACCCAGGTCTGGTGCCACCGCTGGTCGCGCGCCCAGTACAGGTTGAAGCTCTGGCCCAGGGTGCCGGCGGACCCCGTCCAGCGCTCCCGCAGGACACAGTTGCTCAGCATCCTGTCGATGATGTTCGTGCCGGCCATCTTGCCCTCGGCGTCCCGGACCTCCCACTCCCCGACCCAGAAGTCGAACTGCCGATACTCCGGCGCCTCGCAGGGCACCGTCGCCTGCTGGGCCGTTGCGCCCGCAACCCCCCCGAAGGTGAGGATCGCAGCCAATGCCATCGTCGCCCATCGTTGCGTCATGATCGTTCCTCCTCAGAGTTTCGCTGCCTGTCATCAGAACCCGGCGGACCCGAAGAACGTAGCAGCGGTGGGAGTCGCCCGCTATCGGGGATTTGCGCGGCGCGACCCCGAGGCCACCGTCCCGCCGGGGCGGTGCCGGAACGTACAATGAGCCTCCGACGAGCACCCGCGACCGCGACGGCTCGCCCGACCGACGACGAACGACCCAACCTTCGGGGAGACGAAGATATGAACCGATTCAGCCACCGCCTGACCCTCGTCCTGTTCCTGGCCCTCGGAATGGCCGCGCTGCCGGCCCTGGCGGGGCGCGGCGACGACACCGACCGCAAGAGTAAGAACGGCCGCGCCGAAGCGACGGTCGGCGAAGTGGAGGTCGTGATCGAGTACGGCCGACCCCAGGTCAAGGGACGTGCGATCTGGGGCGGCCTCGTGCCCTACGGCAAGGTCTGGCGTACCGGCGCCGACGAGGCCACCACCCTCGCGGTCTCCGGACCCGTCACGCTCGAGGGCGAAAGCCTGCCCGCCGGGACGTACTCCCTCTTCACCGTGCCCGGCGAGTCGTCGTGGACGGTGGTCGTCAACCGCACGGCCGAGCAGTGGGGCGCCTACGACTACGACGAGGCCCAGGACGTCCTGCGCGTCGAGGTCGAGCCCTCGAGCCACGAGCCGGTGGAGGAGATGGAGATCGTCATCGAGGGGTCGGAGATCCTGGTCCGCTGGGCGGAGCTCGAGGTGCCCGTGCGGATCGAGGCCGCGCCGTGAGGCTCGGTCGGATCGGCCTCGCGACGGCTCTGGTCGGAGCTCTCGCCTGCTCCTCGGAGCCACCCTCCGCGGAGCAGGAGGCCTCTTCCGCCACCCCGACGCCGACCGCGGTCGAGATGCTCGCCACCCCGTTCAGCACCGAGCAGATCCGCGACGTCTGGCAGCCGGGCCTGGAGATCGTGATGCGCCAGACGACTCCGGACGGAACGACCTGGCAGCGCTGGCGCGTCGTCGAGGCCGACGCCGAGGGTTGTCGAATCGAGTACACGCCCGTCGACGAGGCCGGAGAGGCCCTGGACGCCCCCACCCGGCAGCCCCAGACCTGGACCGAGCTGCGCGACCACGCGAGCTACCCGGCGAGGGAAGCGCGCCGGGAGGCCGTCGAGCGCGAGACCGCGATCGGCCGCTTCGAGGGCTGGCTCTACACCGTGGAGGACCCGGAGAGCGGCGAGGTCACCGAGCTGTTCTTTGCCGAGGCGCTCCCCGGGGCGCCGCTCTGGCTGCGCTTGACCCAGGAGGGCCGGGAGATCATGACGATGGAGCAGGCCGGGCGAACTCCGGCCGGCGACGGTTGAGCGAGCCGCGGAGCTCCGGCGTCCGCCGGCTCGACGTACGGGTCGCCCCCGGCAACCCGGTCAAGCTCGCCGCCACC
>CAJQNK010000275.1 GCA_905479655.1 uncultured bacterium
CATGAACAGGTTGAGGTAGGCGAAGTACCGCTGGTAGCCCTCCTCGTGGGCCATGTAGCCCACCGAGTAGACGTGGATCAGGAAGCCCACGAACGTCACCACGAACACCATCACGGCCGACAGCGCGTCGAGCTGGAAGGCCAGATCGATCGACAGGTCGGCGAAGCCGCCGTCGGCGAGTCGGCCGACTCCCATGGGCACCCAGCTCCAGACGAGCTGCTCCATCGCCTGACCGGCCGCTCGCTGGGAACTGCCGAGCCAGGAGCCGATCGCGCCGAGCGCGGCCAGGGCGGAGAGTGCGGTCGAGCCGAGGGCGATCGTCGTGACGGTACGCCGACCGACCCGGTCGAAGAGCACGACGCCGTTCAGCAGGGCACCCAGGAACGGCAGCGCGGGGACGAGCCAGAGCCAGTCGCTCATCGACTCATCCCCTGAGCTCCGACGGCACGTCGATCTCGGTCGTCCCGCGAAGCCGGTAGAGGGCGAGCAGGATCCCGAGGCCCACGGCGGCCTCCCCGGCCGCCACGGTGATGGTGAACACCGCGAACACCTGCCCGGCGAGATCCGCGAGCTGGTGGGAGAAGGCGATGAGGTTGAGGTTGACCGAGTTGAGCATCAACTCGATCGACATCAGCACGACGATCAGGTTGCGCCGGACAACCAGGCCGACCAGGCCGATGGCGAACAGGATGAAGCCGAGCACCAGGTAGTGGTTGGTTGTGATCTCGAGCATGACGCTCTCGCGACTCTCCGGGGGTCGGGCCCGGGGTCAGTCTCGCCTCCCCAGGACCACCGCTCCGATCATCGCCACCAGCAGGAAGATCGAGGCGATCTCGAACGGCAGGAGGTACTCCGTGTAGAGGACCCAGGCCACGGCCTTCGCGTTGCCCACGACCTCGCCATCGAGCGAGACCAGCGCCGTCGAGTCGCCGGGCGCGGAGGCGGGCAAGCTCAGGAAGACCCAGCCGAAGAGCGCCACGAGGAGGACGCCGAGGACCAGGGCGATGGGGACCTGTTCGTTGAACAGACGGACCTCGCGCAGCCGGTGCAGGTTGACCAGCATGATGACGAACAGGAAGAGGACCATGATCCCGCCGCCGTACACGAACAACTGCACCATGCCCAGAAGCTCCGCATGGCGCATCAGGAACAGCGCCGCCACCGCCAGGAAGGTCACCAGCAGCGACAGGGCGCAGTACATCGGGTTGCGCAGGGAGATCACGCCGACCGCGGAGACCACCGCGGCCAGGGCGAAGGCGTAGAACAGGATCGCCTCGCCGTGCTGGGTCAGCAGCTCGATCACCGCACGGTCCCCGACCGGATCACTCCACCTCCCGGTCCGTGTAATCGGGCCTGACACGCCACTCCTGCAGCTTGTCCATGTCGACGTAGAGGTTCGACCAGCGATCGTAGCTCGCCAGCTCGTAGGTCTTCGAGGTCAGCCAGATCGACTTGGGCTCCGTGGGGCAGGCCTCCTCGCAGAGACCGCAGAACATGCACCGCTGGACGTCGATGTCGAACCGGTCGAGCACCTTCTCCTTCTTGCCGGTGACCGGGTTCGGCTCCTGGTGCCAGTCGATGTAGACGATGTCGATCGGGCAGTCGCGGGCGCACAGCGTGCACTTGATGCACCTCTCCTCGTCGAGGCGGAACATGCCGCGGAAGCGATGGGCCGGCTCCATCCTCCGCTCGGGGTACTGGACCGTCACCTTCTTCTTGAACAGGTGCCGGGCAGTGATGCCCAGCCCCGCGAAGAGGTCCAGGAGCATGAACTTCTCGAACAAGCCACGGAGCGCCGTCATGGGATCACCTCAGACCCACACCTTGACCAGGCCCGTGAGGAACAGGTTGACGAGGGCGAGCGGGATCATCCACTTCCATCCCAGGGCCATGAGCTGGTCGAACCGATACCGCGGGAAGGTACCACGGAACCAGATGTAGACGAACAGGAAGACGAAGAGCTTCAGGGAGAACCAGACCACGCCGCCGAGCCCCGCCGGGAGAAACGACAGGTCGAGGAACGACAGGGCCTCGACGCTGGGGAACGGCCGCAGCCAGCCCCCCAGGAAGAGGGTCACGGCCACCGAGGAGACCACGATCATGTTCGCGTACTCGCCGAGAAAGAACAGGGCGAAACGGATGCCGGTGTACTCGGTGTGGAAACCTGCGACCAGCTCCGACTCGGCCTCCGGCAGGTCGAAGGGATTCCGGTTCGACTCCGCCACGCCGGCCACCAGGAAGACGAAGAAGGCGACGAACTGGGGAACGATGAACCACATCCCGAGATCGCGCTGCGCCTCCACGATGCCCACCAGGGACATCGTGCCGGCCAGGAGCAGAGGACCCACCAGGGCGAACCCCTGGGGCACCTCGTAGGAGATCATCTGTGCCGCCGAGCGCAGGCCGCCGAGGAGCGAGAACTTGCTGTTGGAGCCCCAGCCGCCGAGGATGATGCCGTAGACGGGCAGCGTCGCGAGGGCGAGCACCATCAGCAACGCGACGTTGATGTCGGTGACGAACCAGGAGATCCCGCCCTCGGTCGCGGCCGGCGGGCCGAAGGGGATCACCGAGAAGATCACGAACGCGGGCGCCACGACCAGGCACGGGCCCAGGACAAAGGCCCAACGCACCGCCCGGCGGGGAACGACGTCTTCCTTCACCAGCAGCTTCATGACGTCGGCGATGGGCTGCAGGAGGCCCCACAACCCCACGCGGTTGGGTCCGACCCGCGCCTGCATGAAACCGAGGACCTTCCTCTCGGCCAGCACCAGGTACATGATGAGCGGCAGCACGCCGGCGAACAGCACGATGGCGATCTTGATCAGGGGCACCAGAACGTAGTGGAACAGCGTCGGCCCCGTGGCCTCGAGCATCGCGGCGAGCAGGCCCGACATCAGCGGTCCACCTCGCCCAGGACGATGTCGGTGGTGCCGATGACCGCCACCAGGTCGGCCATCAGGGCGCCCTCGACCATGTCGGGGAGCGCCTGGAGGTTGATGAACGACGGCGCGCGCACGTGGCAGCGGTAGGGCTCCGGCTTGCCCTGGCCGACGATGTAGAAACCGATCTCGCCCTTCGGCCCCTCGACCGAGTAGTAGGACTCCCCCTCCTTCGGCGCCTTCATCACCCGGGGCCGCTTGGCCATCAGCGGTCCCTCGGGCAGCTTCTCCAGGCCCTGGAGGACGATCCGGTTCGCCTGGCGCATCTCCTCCATCCGCACCAGGTAGCGATCGTAGGTGTCGCCGTTGTGGCGCACGGGGACGTCGAACTC
Organism: uncultured bacterium; assembly: GCA_905479655.1. GTDB lineage: Bacteria > Acidobacteriota > Thermoanaerobaculia > Multivoradales > JAHEKO01 > CAJQNK01. The sequence continues at coordinate 3,272 of CAJQNK010000275.1, forward strand.
GACCTGGTCGTAGGCCGCGTAGGGCCGCGCCTTGCGCACGTCGTAGCCGATCCCGCTCCCCCGCAGCATCGGTCCGGTGACGCCGTAGTCCAGAGCGACCTCGGGATCGAGCACGCCGACGCCGATCGTCCGTCGCTTCCAGATCCGGTTCTCGGTCAGCAGGCCCTCGTACTCCTCGATGCGCTCCGGGAACTCCTCGCAGAACGCCCGGCACTTCTCGACCCAGCCCACCGGCAGGTCGTAGGGCTGGCCGCCGGGGCGCATGCAGTTGAGCGTCAGACGTGCGCCGCAGTACTCCTCGAACAGGTCGAGGATCACCTCGCGCTCGCGGAAGGTGTAGAAGAACGGCGTCATCGCGCCGATGTCGATGGCGTGGGTCGCGAGCCACAGGAGGTGGCTGGAGATCCTCTGCAGCTCGCACAGGATCGTGCGGATCCAGTCCGCCCGTGGCGGCACCGTCAGACCCACGAGCTTCTCGACGGCTCCGACGTAGGCGAGGTTGTTCGTGGCGGCGGCCACGTAGTCCATGCGGTCGGTGTGGGGGACGTTCTGGAAGAACGGGTGCAGCTCGAACAGCTTCTCGGTGCCGCGGTGGAGATAGCCGATGATCGGGTAGCAGCCCACGATGCGCTCGCCGTCGATCTTCAGCTTGAGTCGCAGGACACCGTGCGTCGCGGGATGCTGCGGCCCGAAGTTGAGCTCCATCTCCTCGACATCGAAGAGGTGATCGCCGGGCTGCCGGCTGTCGGTGGCGTCGGTCATGGCTCTCGAGCTACTCGTCCGTCGTCGGCGGCGGCTGGGGCTTCCAGCCCGTCCCGGTGCCGGCGACGGGTCCCGCCTCGTCCTCGTAGTACTCGGGATAGATCGCGCTTCCGGTGTCGATACCCTCGACCGGGAAGTCCTTACGCAGGGGGTGGCCCTCGAACCCCTCCCACATCAGGATGCGTGTCATGTCGGGGTGCTCGGCGAAGCGCACGCCGAACATGTCCCACACCTCCCGCTCGGGCCAGTCGGCGCCACGCCACACGGAGACGACGGAGGGCACCTCCTCGTCCTCCCCGACCTCCACCTTGAAGCGCACGCGCCGGTCGGTCTGGATGTCGTAGACGTGGTAGACGACCTCGAAGCGGGGGTCGCGATCCGGGTAGTCGACGCCGCAGACGTCCAGGATCAGCCGGAAGCCGTGGCGCTCCTTCAGCGACCTCGCGAGCTCGCGCACCGCGCCGCGCTCCACGCCCAGGGTGAGATCGCCGGCGTAGGTTCGGGCCGAGAGCAGCGCCTCGCCGAGCTCCTCCTTCAGCGCGCGGGCCAGGGGGTCGTCGGCATCCTCCCACTCGGGGGTCGCCGGGTCCCTCTCCCAGGCCGGCTTCGCGGCCTCCTCGCGGGCCTTGGCCTCGCGAGCCAGGCGGGCCTTCTCCGCGGCGGCCGCCTTGGCCTGGGCCACCGCCTCGGCCTTCGCCTTCGCGGCGGCCTCGGCCTGCGCCGCATCCTCCTGCGGGGCCTCCCCGCCAGCTTCCGCGCCGTCGTCTCCGCCGGGGCTCTTTGCCGCATCTTCCGACGGGGCGTCGCCCTTCGCGTCCGGACGCTCCGGATCGCGATCGCTCAAGAGGGCCTCCCGCTCTCCAGAGCTCGCGTGTGCCGCGCGGCCCCGACCTCCATCCGGTCGATCTTGCGCTGCAGGTGCAGGAGACCCCAGAGGAGCGCTTCGGGACGGGGCGGACAGCCGGGGATGTAGACGTCCACCGGGATCACCCGGTCGACGCCCTGGGTCACCGCGTAGGTCCGGTAGGGGCCGCCGCAGGTCGCACAAGCGCCCATGGCGATGGCCCACTTGGGCTCCGGCATCTGGTCCCAGAGGCGCCGCACGATGGGCGCCATCTTCTCCGTGACCGTGCCGGCCACGATCATCAGATCGCTCTGCCGCGGGCTCGCCCGGAACACCTCCGCACCGAAACGAGACATGTCGTGACGAGGGTCGAGCACCGCCATCATCTCGATCGCGCAACAGGCGAGCCCGAACTGCATCGGCCAGAGCGCCGAGCGGCGCGCCCAGTTGAACACCTTGTCGTAGGTAGTCGTCAGGATCTGGTTGTCCATCAAGCCCACGACAGAGCCCCCCGGTTCCAGACGTAGACGTACCCCACGACGAGGATCGTCAGGAAGACCATCATCTCGATGAACCCGAACAGGGCCAGCTGATCGAACATGACGGCCCAGGGAAACAGGAAGACGGTCTCCACGTCGAAGATGACGAACAACACCGCGAGGAGGTAGTAGCGGATGGAGAACCGGTGGTCGTGGGCGAAGCTCTCCGGCTCGTTGCCGCACTCATAGGGCTCGCGGTCCGTCGCCCCGCTGCCGGCGTGCCGCAGAAGACGGGCCGCCAGCAGCGTGCCGGCGAGGAACAGCACCGCCACCACGCAGAAGACGAGGATGGGAAGGTAGCCGAGCACCCTGGAGCAGATCGCGGGAAGAATCGGTAAGGCGTAGCTGCGAAACGCCAGAATCATACCGGAGGGTCGGGGGGTGTCAAGGCAGGGAGCCGGCCGAACCGGGGGGCGACAGGAGCTCTGCGGCCAGAGCCTCCAGCCCGTCGAGGCCCCGGGCCTGGACCAGCACGCGAAGGGCATCCCCCATGCCGGCGGGATCGAGCAGCGCTCGGGCCTCAGCCCGCTGCGACGCCGACGCCCCGGCCAGGTCGTCGAACAGGCCGCAGGCCAGGAGCCAACGCGTCTGCCGGGTCCAGGCCAGAGTCTCGAGCCCGGCCTCCTCGCCGGCCTCCCGCACGGTCGTGAAGTCCACGTGCGCCGTCAGATCCTCGGCTCCGAGGTCGCGAAACGGATCGCGATGCACCCGGTGCCGGCGGTAGCAGGCGAGGGTCCCGTGACGCCGGACCCTCGAATCGAGGAGCCCCTGCCGCGAGAAGCCGTAGTCGAAGACCACCAGGAGCCCCCGGCGGAGGCTCGAGGCGAGCCGCGCGGCCAGGGGACGCCACCCCGGCGACAAGTCGGCGACCTGCCCCGGCTCGAGTCGCGAGCCACCGAGCAGGTGCTCCAGCTCCGGTCTGGAGAGGTCTCCCGGCCGCCACGCGAATCGCCCGTCGTCGTCGATCGCCACCCACAGCTCCCCCGGCGGTCCGTCGGCCCGGCCCACCAGTCGGTGCACCGGCAGCGCGTCGAACAGCTCGTAGGCGACGATCAGGCCCTCGACCCCCCGGGGACCCAGCTCCTCGGGCTCGGTGATCCTCCGCGCGGGAGAGACCAGCGGGCGCTCGACCCGGTCCCATCCGAGGAGCTCCCGCTCGTCTCCGCCGGGCGCCGCCGCCACGCCGGCGAGCAGCGAGCCGTCACCGCAGCCGGCGTCCAGCAGCGCCGCCCGCACCCCCAGGGCGCCGTCGAGCCGACTCAGCAGGCGCGCGAGGGCGCGGCCGAAGAGCGGCGACAGCGACGGACCCGTCACGTAGTCGCCCCCGGGCCCCATCGGGGGCTCGGGCCTTCGGTAGTAACCCCCGTCGCCGTAGAGCGCCTCCTCCATCACGGCCGCGAAGGTCATCGGCCCGCTCCGCCGAATCCTCTCCCGAATCCGTCTTTCGACCTCGTTCATGCCGGAGGACATCCTACGCCGCGGCCTGGAGCGAGCCCCGCCCGCTCCAGGCCGCGGCGACCGACGACCCACCACCCTCCCGTGCTACGCTCCGACCGACCCCCTCCTCCTCCCATGCCCGCTGCCCGTCGCCCCGAACCCGCGCCGACGATCCCGCGCCTCCTGGAGCTGGTGGATGCGCTCGAGGGCCGCCCGGTCGTCCTCCTGGCGGACCTGGTGGCCGACCACTTCATCACCGGCACTCCCCAGCGGATCAGCCGCGAGGCGCCGGTCCTGATCCTGCGCTACGAGGGCGAGAAGTGGACGCCTGGAGGTGGCGCCAACGCCATCGCCAACGTCGCGTCGCTGGGCGGGGAGCCCCTGCCCCTCGGAGTCGTCGGAGAGGACGAGGCGGGGGAGAGGCTCCTCGCGGCGCTCGGCGGGGCCGGGGTGACGACGCGTGGCATCCTGCGCCGCCCCGGATACAGCACGCCGACCAAGACGCGGATCCTGGGCGGCGGCCCGCACTCGATCAAGCAGCAGATCGTGCGCTACGACATCGAGGATCGGGTCGAGCTCGGTCCGGACGATCGGGAGCACCTCGAGGGGGTCCTGGAGACCTGGTCGGGGAAGGCGCGGGCCGCGATCCTGAGCGACTACGGCTACGGCGCGGTCGAGCCCGCCCTCCTTCCCGCCGTCCGGCGGGCGCTCGCCCCGGGCGGAGTGGTCCTGTGCGACAGCCGCTACCGCCTGGACGCCTTCGCCGGCCTGGACGGGGCGACACCCAACGAGGAGGAGGCGGAGATGTTGCTCCGGTCCTCTCTCGGGGAGACGGCGGAGCAGGTCGACCGGGGTGGACGCCGGTTGCGCGACGGCCTGGGGGCGCGCTTCCTGCTGATCACCCGCGGCAGCCGCGGGATGGCCCTCTTCTCCGAGGGGCCGACCGTGGAGATCCCCGTGCACGGCACGGACCAGGTCGCGGACGTGACCGGCGCCGGCGACACCGTCATCGGCACCTTCGCCCTGGCCCTGGCGGCCGGCGCCAACCCTCTCGAGGCCGCGCTCCTGGCCGACTACGCCGGCGGCGTGGTGGTCATGAAGATGGGAACGGCGCAGATCACGCGGGACGAGCTGCGGAGTGCCATCGAAGCCGATCCCGGCCTCCTGGAGGAGCTCCGTTGGGCGAGGTAGTGGATCGCGAGGGCCTGCTGCGAGCGGTCGCGGTCGAGCGCCGGGCCGGACGGACCGTCGCCCTGGCGAACGGCCACTTCGACCTCGTCCACGTGGGGCATCTGCGCTATCTCGCCGCCGCCCGCGCGGAGGCCGACCTCCTGGTCGTCGCGCTCAACGACGACGACTCGGTGAGGCGTCTCAAGGGACCCGGCCGCCCGATCGTGCCGGCTGCCGAACGTGCCGAGCTGCTGGCGGCCCTGGAGCCCGTCGACTTCGTGGTCGTCTTCGCGGGCGACACTCCCGCGCCCCTGATCTCGGAGCTGCGTCCGGACGTCCATTGCAAGGGGCCCGACTACGGCTCTCCGCAAGCTGTCCCCGAGTACGAGACGGTGCGAGCCTACGGCGGGCGAACCGCGCTGGTCGGAGATCCGAAGGACCACTCGACGACCGACATCCTGGCCCGTGTGCGCGCCTTGCCGAGGGAAGACGACCCGCCGGCCGAGCGATGAGGATCCTCCTCGTCCGCACCTCGGCGCTCGGCGACGTGGTCCAGTGTCTCCCGGTCCTCGCCGCCCTCCGCCACCATCTCCCGGAGGCGGAGATCGGCTGGGTGGTCGAGGAGGCGATGAGGCCCGTTGTCCAGGGACACCCCGACCTGGCCGAGGTCTTCCCCGTGCGGCTGCGAACCTGGCGCCGCAACCCCCTGGGCTCCGAGCACCGCCGGGAGATCCGCGAGGTGTGGAGCCGGCTGCGCGGGTTCTCCGCCGACCTGGCCCTGGACCTGATGGGCAACCACAAGGGGGCGCTCCTCGCTCGACTCTCCGGCGCGAAGCGCGTCGTGGGCCTGGCGCGGGCGCACCGTCGCGAACCATTGAGCGCGCTCTGGATCCATCAGGGAGTCGAGCCGCGAGGGCTCCACGCGGTCGAGCGGGCGCTCTCGGTCCTGAGCGCGCTGGGACTACCCGAAGAGCCGCCCCGGTTCGAGGGAGACAAGCTGTTTCCGGACGCATGGCCGCGGAAGCGGCAGCCCCACGTCGTGCTCCACCCCGGGGCCGCCTGGGCCAACAAGTGCTACCCGGCCGAGAAATGGGCCGTGGTCGCCCGCGACCTGCGCCGCGACCCCGGTCTGCCCACCCGGGTCGTGTGGGGGCCGGGCGAGGAGGCGCTGGCCCGAAGCGTCGTGGCGGCCAGCGAGGGCGCCGCGACCCTGGAGGAAGCAACCGGACTCGGGGGCCTGGCCCGGGCGCTGCGCGGCGCGGACCTGGTGCTCGCCGGGGATACCGGTCCTCTGCACCTGGCCCGCGCCCTCGGGAGCCGGGTGCTGGCCGTGCACGGCCCCACCGATCCGGCCACTCACGGACCCTGGAGCCAGCCCGGCGATGCCGTCTTCCGAAGACTGCCCTGCAGCTTCTGTCACCGCCGGATGGACGAACCCAAGGCCTGCCTGACGACTCTGTCGCCCCACACCGTGGCCGAGGAAGCTCGGCGGCTCCTCTGCTAAAGTGCACCGGGACGGCCAGCGGCCCCTCGCCCGGAGCGGGCCGCCGATCCGCCATCCCGGCACCCTCGGACCTCGACCATGACCAAGCGACTCGGAGAGCTGCTGATCCAGGCCGGGAAGATCACCCGGGAACAACTCCAGGAGGGGCTCGCCGCCCAGAAGGAGAGCGGGGCCCGTCTCGGAATGACCCTGGTCCAGCTCGGATTCGTCCAGGACGAGGAGCTCGTCGAGTTCCTCTCCCAGCAGTACGGCGTCCCCTCGATCAACATCGCCGAGATCGACATCGACGAGGCCATCCTGCGGATCATCCCGCCGGACGTCGCCCGGAAGTACACCGTCCTCCCCATCTCGAAGGCCGGGGCCAAGGTGACCGTCGCCATGGCGGATCCGACCAACGTGTTCGCCATGGACGACATCAAGTTCATCACCGGCTACAACGTGGAGCCGGTGGTGGCCTCGGACATGGCGTTGCGCAGCGCGATCGACCGCCACTACGGCTCGACCCACTCCATCGAGCTCAAGCAGGTGATGGAGGACCTGACCGAGACCGAGGCCGCGGACCTCGAGGTCCTCGACGAGGACGAGGACCTCGATCTCGCGCAACTCGAGGAGCAGTCCGAGGAAGCGCCGGTCGTCCGGCTGGTGAACATCATCCTCACCGACGCCATCAAGCGCGGCGCCTCCGACATCCACATCGAGCCCTACGAGAGGGAGTACCGGGTTCGCTATCGCATCGACGGCGTGCTCTACGAGATGATGCGGCCCCCGGTCAAGCTCAAGGAGGCGATCACCAGCCGCATCAAGATCATGGCGCGGCTGGACATCGCGGAGAAGCGCCTCCCCCAGGACGGCCGGATCAAGATCAAGACCCGGGTCGCCAACAAGGTGAAGGACCTCGACTTCCGGGTTTCCGTCCTGCCGACGATCTTCGGCGAGAAGATCGTCATGAGGCTGCTGGACAAGGACAACCTGATGCTCGACATGGCGAAGCTCGGGTTCGAGGAGGACTCGCTCCGTCGTTTCGAACAGGCGATCTTCCGTCCCTACGGGATGGTGCTCGTCACCGGCCCCACGGGCTCGGGAAAGACCAACACCCTCTACTCCGCTCTCGGCCGGATCAACACTCCGGAAGTCAACATCATGACGGCCGAGGACCCGGTCGAGTTCAACATCCAGGGCATCAACCAGGTTCAGATGAAGGAGTCCATCGGCCTCAACTTCGCGGCCGCGCTGCGCTCCTTCCTGCGCCAGGACCCGAACATCGTGCTGGTCGGCGAGGTGCGGGACTTCGAAACCGCCGAGGTGGCCATCAAGGCCGCCATGACGGGCCACCTCGTGCTCTCGACCCTGCACACGAACGACGCCCCGTCCTCCATCAACCGCCTGATGAACATGGGTATCGAGCCGTTCCTGGTGGCGACCTCGGTCCACCTGGTCGTCGCCCAACGGCTCATCCGACGGATCTGCACCTATTGCAAGGAGCCGCTCCAGGTCCCGGAGACCGCACTGACCAACATCGGCTTCAGCACCGAGGAGGCCCGCAACCTCAACCTGTTCCGCGGCCAAGGTTGCGAGCGCTGCAGCAACACGGGCTACAAGGGGCGGTTGGGCCTGTTCGAGGTGATGGAGATCGACGACGAGGTTCGCGAGCTGATCCTCTCCGGCGCCAGCGCCTACGAGCTGCGTCAGAAGGCCGTCCAGAACGGCATGCTCAGTCTGCGCGAGAGCGGGCTGCAGAAGATCCGCGACGGCGTATCGACACTGGAGGAGGTTGTCCGGGAGACGGTCTCCTAGCAGCCCGTGGTGAAAGGCGAGACACGCTACGAGCGGCCCTCTTCTCCGGACTCTTCGTTGGGAATCCTCCCCGATTCACCGAATCGAGTGCGGATTCCCGCCTGGATTCCGAAGGAGATTGCGCGCTCTCGCTCGCGCCCGGCTTCCACCACGGGCTGCTAGCCTGCCCTTCTCGCCAACTGCCTCTCGCTACGACACCCGGTGAGAAGGGCAGGCTTGTGGACCGTAGTGCGCGGACAGCAAGGCGCCGAAACGTACGTCAGGCCCGGCTGTCCCACAGCGGCTCCGGAACCCCGCGGTGGTGGTTCTCGAAGCGAGCCAGGACGAACAGGGCGTCGGAGAGGCGGTTCAGGTAGATCCGCACCTGGGGGCCGATCGGCTCCTCGCGCTCCAGCGCGACCACCAGCCGCTCGGCGCGGCGGCAGACGGTACGAGCCACGTGAAGCTGAGCGGCGGCCGGCGAGCCGCCCGGCAGCACGAAGTTCTCCAACGGGCCCACGACCTCGGCAAAGCGGTCGATGGTCGCTTCCAGCGACTCGACGTGCCGCTCTTCCACCCGAGGCACCGGGAAGTCGGCCTTGTCCTCCTCGAGGAAACAGAGGTCCGAACCCAGGTGGAACAGGGTGTTCTGGATCTCCCCGAGCACGGCGCCCAGAGGCTTCGCGACGCCCGCGGCGAGCGCGACACCGAGGACCGAGTTGAGCTCGTCGATCGTGCCGTAGGCCTCGATGCGCAGGGAGTCCTTGTCCACCCTCTGGCCACCGCCCAGGCCCGTCGAGCCGTCGTCGCCGGTGCGGGTGTAGATGCGGGTCAGTCTGGGCATGGCAAAGCTCCGCGGCCTGCGGCGTCGCGACGCCGATCGTCCGCACGAAGTCGGAGCACCTCGACGGCCGGATGATACCAATCCGCGGGCTGCCCGGCGGCCGACGTTCGACGACGCCGTCGTACTGTCTGTACGTCGAGGAGACCGAGCGGAGCGTAACGCCGCAGATTCAGGTACATCCGCACCGCCGTCTGCACTGCGCGATCCCGGATCGTCGGGATGCCCAACGGCCGTGTGCCGCCGGCGGCCTTCGGGATCGACACCCGTCGAACCGCCTGCGGTCGGTCCTAGACTCATCGCCAATCTCCCGGTCTCGCGACCCTCTACACCGAAGGACTTCAGCGGTTTCGTCACCTCCACCGCCGCTCCGATTGCTTCCGGCTGGAGCGACCAGTTGCCGGGTGGGATTCGCACCCACTGGGAAAATGCCGCCTTTGCACGGCAGACTGAGAAGGGCAGGCTAGGATGCCCTCGTGCGCCGTGCCGCCCCCCGACTCCTAATGCGCGACGAGAGCGACGGCCGACCCGCCGGCTGGCTGGAGCTGTGCGACCCTCGGGAGGTGCTCTCGACCCGGGAGCCGCAGGAGGTGGCGGGTCTTCTCCGCCGGGCCGAGGAGGCGCTCGCCCGCGGCCTCTGGGTCGGCGGCTTCCTGGCGTACGAGGCCGCGCCCGGCCTCGACACGGCCCTGGAGACGGCTCCGCCCGGTCCCCTTCCGGTCCTCTGGCTGGGGCTGTTCGACGCTCCCACCCGCCGCGCCGCCCTGCCGCGCGGCGGGCGCTGCCACCTCGGGCCGTGGCGTCCCACCCTCGAGGCGGCCGAGCACGGTGCCGCGCTCGCCGCGATCCGACAGAGCATCGCGGAGGGCGACACCTACCAGGTCAACTTCACTCTCCGCATGCTCAGTCGCTTCTCCGGGGAGCCTCTCGCCCTCTTCCTCCGACTCTGGCGGGCCCAGAGAGGCCCGTTGTCGGCCTACCTCGATCTGGGCCGGCACGTCCTGTGCTCGGCCTCGCCCGAGCTCCTGTTTTCCCGCGAGGGCGAGCGTCTCGTCTCCCGACCGATGAAGGGGACCGCGCCCCGCGGCCCCGACGAGGCCGAGGACCGGCGCCTCGCGGCGGAGCTCGCGTCGTCCGTGAAGGAGCGGGCCGAGAACCTCATGATCGTCGACATGGTGCGCAACGACCTGGGCAGGATCGCACGGCCCGGGACCGTCCGGGTGCCCGACCTCTACCGGGTGGAGCGCTACGACTCCGTGCACCAGATGGTCTCGACGGTCGAGGCCGCGACGGACGCCGGCTTCGCCGCCGTGATGCGGGCTCTGTTCCCCGCCGCCTCGATCACCGGAGCCCCCCGATCGAGCACGATGCGCCACATCCGCCGCCTCGAGGAGGGCCCACGGGGCGCCTACTGCGGTGCGATCGGCTGGGCTGCTCCAGGGGATCGCGCCCGCTTCTCGGTGGCCATCCGCACCGTCTGGCTCGACCGTCGCTCGGGCCGCGCGGAGTACGGCACCGGCGGGGGCATCGTGTGGGACTCCGAGCCGACGAGGGAGTACGAGGAGTGCCTGCTCAAGGCGCGGCTTCTGACGGCTCCCAGCCCCCGCTTCCGGCTTCTCGAGACCCTCTTGTGGCAGGGTCCCGAGCGCGGCTTCGCCCTCCTGGGCCGCCATCTCGACCGGCTCGCCGCCTCGGCGCGGTTCTTCGGCTTCCCCGACCCCGGCGAAGCAGCCCGCCGCCGCCTCTGGACCTGGGCGGAGGGTCGGACCTCCGGAGACCGCCGGGTCCGTCTGCTCTTCGACCGCCGGGGCCGAACGACGATCGAGGACGGGCCGATGGACTCCGGGGCGCCGGCGCGAGGTCGCCCCTGGCTCGCGGCGGTGGACGACCACCCCGTCGATCCGGGCGACCGGTTCCTGCGCCACAAGACGACCTGGCGTCGGGTCTACGACGTCGCCCGACGGCGCTGGCCCGGGCACGACGACGTCCTGCTGGTGAACCGCGACGGCGAGCTCACGGAGTCCACCGTGGCGAACCTCGTCGTCCTGCTCGAGGGCACCCTGCTGACACCCAGGGCGGCAGCCGGGCTGCTTCCCGGCACGCTGCGGGCGGAGCTGCTGGAGGGTGGCAAGATCCTCGAGGCGCGGCTGGACGTGGAGGATCTCCGGCGATCGCAGGCCGCCTGGTTGATCAACTCGGTGCGCGGCTGGATCCAGACAGAGGTACCCGCCGCCGGCCTGCGACCGGCGCCCCCGCCGCCTCTGTAGCGAAGCTCCGAACCCGCGTCCGGTGCGGAGGGCCGAACCGGGTGAAACCCGAGGCCTGAGCCTCCGTAGTCTCCCCCAGGAGGAGAACCCACGATGATCGAGCTCTTCACCCTCTTCGGACTGGTCGTGATCGGAGGCGCCGTGCTCCTCGGCCTGCTGGCGGTGGGATTCGTGCTGAAGCTGTTCTTCCGCCTGCTGCTGCTGCCCGTCGGGCTGCTGCTCTTCGTGGTGAAGCTCGCCGTCTTCGGAGTCCTGCTGGTCGTCGGGCTGGCCCTGGCGCCGGTGCTCTTCGTCGCCCTCCTGGTGATCGGCCTGCCGCTGCTGCTCCTCGCCGGAGCCTTCGGCCTGGGCATCTGGGCCCTCGCCTAGCCTGGCCTTCTCACCGGGTGTCGTTGCGAGAGGCCGTAGGTGCCTGGAGATGCAAGCGCCTGGAGATGCAAGGCTTGCGACCCCGGGCGACGCAGTCGTACTGTCTGTACGTCGAGGAGCCCGAGCGGAGCGCAACGCCGCAGATTCAGGTACATACGGTTTCGTAGTAGACAATTGGTGAGAAGGTCAGGCTAGCCGGCAGGCTAGAACTCCTCGGGAACGAACCGGCGGCCTGCGAGCGCCTTCTCGTCGTCGTAGGCGTCGGTCGTGTCCCGAGGCGGCAGCTCGACCGGCTCGCGCGGCAGGTCGCGGTACGGGACCTGCGCGAGCAGGTGGCGGATGCAGTGGAGCCGCGCGCGCTTCTGGCTGTTCGACCGGACGACGAACCAGGGGGCCTGCTCGGTGTCGGTCGCCTCGAACATGGCGTCCCGCGCCCGCGAGTAGGCGTACCATCGGCGCCGGGCCTCGAGGTCCATGGGCGAGAGCTTCCAGTGCTTGCGCGGATCCTCGATCCGCTCGCGGAAGCGCTCCTCCTGCTGCTCCTCCCCGACGGTGAGCCAGTACTTGATCAGGAGGACGCCGCTGCGCACCAGGGCGGCCTCGAAGCCGGCGCAGGTCCGGAAGAACTCGTCGACCTGCTCCTCGGTGCAGAAGCCCATCACCCGCTCGACCCCGGCCCGGTTGTACCAGCTGCGGTCGAACAGGACGACCTCGCCGGCCGCCGGCAGGTGTTGGACGTAGCGCTGGTAGTAGAACTGGGTCCTCTCCCGGTCGTTGGGCGCCGGCAGCGCCACGACGCGGAACACCCGCGGGCTCACCCGTTCGACGATCCGCTTGATGATGCCGCCCTTGCCCGCCGCGTCGCGTCCCTCGAAGACGACGACGACCCGGAGCCCCTTCTCGACCACCCACTCCTGGAGCTTGACCAACTCGATCTGGAGGCGCTCGAGCTCCGCTTCGTACTCCTTCCGCTTCAGCTTCTTGCTCATGTTCGCCCCTCCGACCCGCTGGGCTCGAGAAGGGACCGGCCGGTCATCGCCGCCGGCCGGTCGAGCCCCAGGAGCTCCAGGATCGTCGGGAAGACATCGGCCAGCCGGCCGTCGGCGCGCAGGGCGGCCGACGGCTCGTCCGCGCTCCCGGTCGCGTCCGCCCGCCGGCCCTCGTCCACCACGATGAGCTCGACGTCGTAGGTCGTGTGCGCCGTGTGGGGAGCCTGGGTCTCCGGGTCCCACATCTGCTCGGAGTTTCCGTGATCGGCGGTGACGACGACCTTTCCTCCCCTGGCGAGCGCCGCGTCGACAACCTCGCCCACGCAGCCGTCCACGACCTCGGCGGCGCGGATCGCCGCGTCGAGCTTGCCGGTGTGGCCGACCATGTCGGTGTTGGCGAAGTTGACCAAGAGGAACGGCTCGCAGTCGTCCGCCCGCAGACGCCCCAGGATCGCGTCGCACACCTGTCGCGCGCTCATCTCCGGGGCCAGGTCGTAGGTGCCGACCTTCGGAGACTGGGCCATGAAGCGCGACTCGCCGGGGAACGGCTCGTCCCGGTAGTCGCTGAAGAAGAAGGTGACGTGGGGGAACTTCTCGGTCTCGGCGCAGCGGAACTGGGTGAGCCCGAGGGCGGCCAGGTGGGCGCCGCCGATCGACTCCATCTTCGGGAGTTTCGGGAAGGCCACCGAGACGAGGGGGTCGAGCTCCTCCTGGTAGGCGGTCAGGGTCACGAAGTCGAGATCGAGGCGGTCGCCGCGGTCGAAGCCGCGCTCGCCCGTCTCGGGTGACGGGGCGGCGTGGCCGTGGAAGTCGGGCGCGACGAACGCCCGGGTGATCTCGCGCGGCCGGTCGCCGCGGTAGTTGGTGAAGATCACGGCGTCGCCGTCCCGGATCCGGGACTCGGCGGGGTCGACGCCCACGGTGCGGGGCGTGACGAACTCGTCGCCGTTCTGACTGTCGTTCGTCGGGTTGTCGTAGTAGGCCTGCATCGCCGCGCCGGGATCCGCGAAGTGCGGCGGCCGTTCGCCCCGGCCCGTGAGCGCGTCGTAGGCCCGGCGAACCCGCTGCCAGCGGTTGTCCCGGTCCATGGCCCAGTAGCGGCCGCACAACGTGGCGATCCTCCCGACGCCAATCTCGGAGCAACGCTCCTCGGCCCGGCGCACGTAGGCCCGCCCGGTGTAGGGCCCGGTGTCGCGGCCGTCGGTGAACAGATGCACCCAGACCCTCTCGGCGCCCCGCCGCCGGCACAGCTCCAGCGTGGCGTAGAGGTGCTCCAGCAGGCCGTGGACGCCGGCGTCGGAGGCGATACCGAAGAGGTGGACCGACCGGCCCCGGTCGCGGGCTCCGTCGACGGCTCGGACGAGCACCTCGTTGACGTAGTAGGAGCCGTCGCGGATCGCTTTGGTGATGCGCACGGACTCCTGGTTCACGATGCGGCCGGCGCCGAGGTTCTGGTGGCCCACCTCGCTGTTGCCCATCGTGCCCTGGGGCAGGCCGACGTCCTCTCCGCTGGTGTGAATCAGCGTCCAGGGGAACTCCTCGAGGAGGGCGTCGCAGCGCGGGGTGGAGGCGAGGTGGATCGCGTTGAACTCGTCGTGCTCCGGGTGGGGGTTGCGCCCCCAACCGTCACGGACGACGAGGACGACGGGGGGGAGGTCGGAGCTCATGCCCCGATCCTACAAGGCCCGCTTGAGGAAGGAGACCTCGCCTCCCACCCGGTCCTGCAGGTGGAGCGCGTCCTGGCGATTGCGCTCGCCGGCCCTCTCGACATCGAATGACGTGCGCACCGAGTCCACCGATCCGACCCCTGACGAGAGCGAGACGTTCGGAGGGGGTCCGGAGCTCCGGTTCGCCGGGGCTCCGGACCGCCCCTCCCCACGCGGTCAGCTCCCTCCGCGCTTCTCCTCGAGCTCGGCCCAACGGGCGTAGAGGCGTTCCACCTCTCCTCGGGCCTCCTGCAGCGCGGCGAACCGTTCGCCCAGGACCTCGGCGTCGGTGGCGATCGCCGGGTCCTCGGTCGACCGCCGGGCCTCCTCGACCCTCTCCTCCGCCTGCAGGACGGACGCCTCCATCCCCTCCCACTCCCGCTTCTCCTTCCAGCTCAGGCTCCTGACCCGGCTCATCGCTGCCGCGCCGTCCGCGGAGCGCCCCTTCTCGCCCCCCTTCCTGGGGGAGGCCTGGGCCTCTCTCGCCCTCTCCCACTGGTGGACGTCCGCGAAGAGCACCGCGCCGCCCTGACCGTCGAGCGCGAGCACCGAGTCGGTGACCCGGTCGAGAAGGAACCGGTCGTGGGTGACCAGCACCAGGGCCCCCGGGAACTCCAACAGCGCCTCCTCGAGCACTTCCAGGGTGGGGATGTCGAGGTCGTTGGTCGGCTCGTCGACCACCAGCAGGTCGGCCGGACGTAGAAGCAGACGGGCCAGGACGACCCGGGCCTTCTCGCCGCCGGAGAGGCGCGAGACCGGCTGGTCGAGCTGGTCCGGAGGGAAGAGGAACCGCTTCGCCCACGAGGCGACGTGGTGGGCGCGCTCCTGGTAGACGACGGTGTCACCCGTGGGAGCCAGGGCCCGGCGCAGGGTCGCCTCCTCGTCGAGGCTCTCGCGGTTCTGCTCGAAGTAGACGACGCGCAGTCCTTCCGCGCGCTCGATCGTGCCGCCGTCGGGCTCGAGATCTCCCACCATCAACCGCAGGAGGGTCGTCTTGCCCGAACCGTTGGCCCCGAGGACACCCAGCCGCCGGCCGGGGCCCAGGAGGAGGTAGGCCCTCGACGAGCAGCTTGCCGCCCAGGCGTTTCCGGAGGTCCCGGCACTCCCAGAGACGCTTCGTCCGTCGGCCGGAGCCGGAGAACCCGATGCCGGCGGTACCGCCGACCGATCGCGCCCGGACCTCGGCCAGCTCGTCACCGAGTCGCCCGGCCGCGTCGATCCGGGCCTTGGCCTTGGTCGTCCGGGCCTTGGGTCCCCGGCGCAGCCACTCGATCTCCCGTCGCACGAGGTTGGCCAGGCGCGCCTCGTACGCGGCCTGGTGCGCCAGCAGGGCGTCGCGCTCCTCCAGCAGGTCCGCGTAGGTGCCGTCGACCGCCAGCAGACCTCCGGGGAGAGCAGGGTCCAGGTCCAGCATGCGCCGGGCCACGCTCTGGAGGAACGTGCGGTCGTGA
The DNA here is from genome assembly GCA_905479655.1 of uncultured bacterium. Lineage (GTDB taxonomy): Bacteria > Acidobacteriota > Thermoanaerobaculia > Multivoradales > JAHEKO01 > CAJQNK01. Next base: position 18,924 of record CAJQNK010000275.1, read on the forward strand.
CTCACGGCGACGAAGGCCCGGGGTTCGGAGCGCAGCGTGCCCTCGAGCCACAGGATGCCCTCGAGGTCCAGGTGGTTGGTGGGCTCGTCGAGCAGCAGGACCTCGGGCTCCAGCGCGAGCTCGCGAGCGAGTGCCAGGCGCTTGCGCCAGCCGCCGGACAGGGTCTCCGTCGGCAGATCCGCGCGCTCGAAGCCCGCCCTGCCGAGAGCCAGGGCGACCCGGTGGAGACGCTCGTGCTCGGCCAGCCCCTCCAGTCCGGAGACGGCTTGGGCCACGACCTGCTCCGCGGTCCTTCCGGGCGCGAAGACGGGGTCCTGGGGCACGAGCCCCACCCGGGCCCCCCGGCGCAGGGCCACCCGGCCGGCGTCCGCCTCGATCCGGCCCGCCAGGATTGCGAGCAGGGTCGACTTGCCGGTCCCGTTGGGGCCGACCAGGCCGACGGCGTCGCCCTGGTGGAGGACGAGGCCGAGCCCCTCGAAGAGCGGGCGGGCGCCGAAGGCGTGGGTCAGGCCTTCGGCGGTGAGGAGGACGGGCGGCGCCATGGTCCTCGCAAGCCTAGCCTGCCCTTCTGACCGACTGTCTGCTGCGAGGCCGTGTCGGCCTGAATCTGCGACGACGCTCCCGGCGGTCTCCTCGACGCACCGACGGTACGCCTGCGTCGGCCTCCGGCTAGACTCGACGAGCCGTGGTGAGCACCGCCGCCCTCGTCCTCCTCGTCCTCGGCGCCACGATCGTGGTGTTCGCCCTCGACCGTCTGCGCGTCGACGTGGTGGCGCTCCTCTCGCTTCTGGCCCTGCTGGCGGTCGGCGCGCTCAGCACGGAGGAGGCGCTCGCGGGCCTGTCGGCGCCCATCACCGTCATGATCGCGGCTCTCTTCGTCGTCGGCGAGGGGTTGACCCACACGGGGGTCGCCGCCCGGCTCTCCGGCATGGTGGCGGGATGGGTGCGGCGCGACGAGCGTCTCCTGCTGCCCGCCCTGATGGTGCTCGCGGCCGCACTCTCGGCGCTCATGAGCAGCACCGGCACCGTGGCCGTGATGCTCCCCGTCGCCATCGGGCTCGCCCGACGCGTCGGGCGGTCGCCGTCGTCGCTGCTCATGCCCATGGCCTTCGCCGCCCAACTCGGAGGGCTGCTGACCCTGATCGGGACGCCGCCCAACCTGGTCGCGTCGCGCAGCCTGCGCGAGGCGACGGGGGCGGGCCTCGGCTTTTTCGACCTGACGCCCTACGGCGCGGTGGCGCTCGCCGCCGGCATCCTCCTGCTCGCCTTCGGCGGGCGCTGGCTGTTGCCGCCCGACCGGGAGCGGGACCAGGAGCCGTCGGCGGAGCCGTCGATGCGGGACCTGGCTCGCGTCTTCGAGCTCGATCGCCGGATCCGCATGGGCGAGATCACCCCCGACTCTCCCTTCGCGGGTCGGCGGGCCGTCGATGTCGGGGCGCGCCGCCACCATGGCGTCTCGATCCTCGCGCTGATCCGTCGCCCCGGGGAGCTCTTCCGCCTGCCCCGGGTCCTGGCGGTGGAGCCGCACACCCGGTTCGAGCCCGGCGACCGCCTGCTGGTGAAGGGCGCGGAGGAGAAGGTGGCGGGCTTCCTGCGGGCCGGGGCTCTGGTGGCCACGCCGTTCGACTCGGAGCGAGCCGCGGCCCAGCGGGTGATCTTCGAGGTCAGCCTGGTCGAGGTCCTCGTCGCGCCGCAGTCCCGACTCATCGGACGGACCGTCCGGGAGGCCGCGGTCCATCAGCGTTTCGGGGTCAACGTGGTGGCTGTGCGGAGGCGGGGTCGGGTTCTCGAGGGCGCCGTGAGCGGCATCCGACTCGAGTTCGGCGACTCGCTCCTGGTGGTGGGAACCTGGGATCGGATCGAGGAGCTCGGCCGAGACCGTCTGAACTTCATCGTCACGGCCCGCGCCTCCGAGGAGCCCGACCGTCTCCCCGGGGCCTCGCGGGCTCCCTGGGCCCTGGCCGTGGTGGTGGCGATGCTGGCCCTCATGGTCTTCTCCGACCTGGACCTCGTCTGGCTGGTCGTCGGAGCGGCCTTGGCGATGGTGCTGGGGGGCGCGGTCGAGCTGCGGGCGGTCTACCGGGTGATCCACTGGCCCAGTCTGGTCATGATCGCTGCCATGTTGCCGGCGGCGACGGCGCTGGAAGGCAGCGGAGCCCTGGAGCTGCTGGTGGGCGGTCTCGACTCCGCACTGGGCGGGGCGCCGTTTGCCGTCGCGCTCCTGGCGCTCATGTTGGTGACGTCCCTGCTGTCGCAGGTCATCTCCAACACGGCCACCGCCGTCCTGCTGGCGCCGCTCGCCGTCGAGTTGGCCGTGCGCCTGGGGCTGGAACCGGAGCCCCTGGTGTTGGGGGTGGCGATCGCCGCCTCCACGGCGTTCGCCACTCCGGTGGCGTCGCCGGTCAACGCCCTGGTCCTGGGCCCCGGGGGCTACCGCTTCGGCGACTTCCTCCGGGCCGGCGTGGCCCTGCAGGTCCTGGTTCTGGCCCTCGCCGGCGGCTTGCTGGTGTGGATCTGGAGCTGACCGGCCCGGGGGTGGCCCGGGCCTCCGAGCCTGGCCCGAGGAGACTTCGGCAGGGTCCGCGTCCGCTTTTCGCTTTCAGGGCAGAAGCGGCCGGTGCGCGCGGAGCGGGTTGCTTCCGCGGGACGGACCGACCCGGATCGAGGACCGATCCCGGACCCCGCCGCGTGGCGCGGATCCCGTAGGCACCCGACGCTTCCGGGGGCCCGGTCCCGGAAGCCCCGCTTTTCCAGGCGGTTGCGGACCTACCTCCAGGGGTGGTGCGGTGGCGGGGCGGTTGCCTCAAGAATGGATCAGTTCGTTCAACAGGCACTAAGGGAGCTGGAAGAAGCGGATTCCCCGCCGTGTCGGCTCGGCCCTCGGACCGACTCGGTTTCGGCTCCCCTGATCGCCAAGGAGGTCGACATGATCCGAAGGACTGCCGTCGTCATCCCGCTCGTCGTCGCGCTACTGGTGCTGGCACCCGCTCCGTCCCAGGCCACGGAGCGTCTCGCCTTCTCCGGAGGTCCGGAGGGAGGTACCTTCCAGTACTTCTCCAACGGCATCTCGATCCGCCTGTCGAAGACGGTGCCGGACCTGGAGGTCTCGAACACCGCCTCGGCCGGTTCGCTCGAGAATCTCCGGCGGGTGAACTCGGGTGAAGCCGACTTCGGCATCGTCTACTCCGGCGACGTCTTCCTGGGTCGCAACGGCAAGCTGACGCAGGACACCAACAAGTACGAGAACGTCCAGGCGCTCGCGTACCTCTACGGCGCTCCGGCCCACCTCGTGACGCTGGCCGACAGCGGCATCAAGAGCGTGGCCGATCTGGAGGGGAAGCGGGTGGCGGTGGGCGGCGCCGGCTCCGGCGCGGCGAGTGCAGCCCAGCGGCTGTTCACCCAGCTCGGCATGTGGGACAAGATGAAGGTCGAGTACCTGGGCTACAGCGCCGCGGCTTCCGCCATGGGCGACAAGCTGATCGACGCGTTCTGGGTCTTTGCCGGCTACCCCAACGCCTCCGTCATCCAGGCCGCGGCCAGCAACCCGATCCGGATGATCGACGTCGTGGCTGCGGCCGAGGAGGCCGGGTTCTTCGAGGAGTACCCGTTCTACACGCGGCTGGCGATCCCCGCCGGGACCTACAGCGGCGTGGACGTGGACATTCAGTCCTTCCAGGACTCGGCGCTCTGGGTCGCGGGCCAGCACGTCGCTCCGGCGACCGTGGAGGCCGCCCTCGCCCAGATCTTCTCGCCCGAGGGGTTGGCCTTCATGGTGAAGGTCAAGAGCACCGCCAAGGCCATGTCCGTCGAAGGCGGGCTCAACGGCATCGTGACGCCGATTCACGCGGGCGCGGAGAGCTTCTGGAAGGCGCAGGGCCTCGAGGTTTCGGCGGCACTCTCCGCTCGATGAGGCTTCGCGACTGACCGAGGAGGCTCCATGGCGACCGACACCCCGAAGCCACCGACGGACCTGACGCAGGACGGCGAGGCGCGCGCAGAGGACGGCGAGAAGCTCCAAGAGCTGCTCGAGAAGGACTCGAAGACCGCTCGCTCGCCCGAGGGCGTCTGGCACTGGTTGGTGGCCGGGCTCGGTGCGGCCATGGTCCTGTTCTACCTCTACACCGCCGGCATCACCTCGGTCGCCACGCAGTACCACCGGGGCGTCTACGTCTTCATCACGTACATCCTGGTGTTCCTGCTGTACCCCGCGAGTCGTCGGCTGCAGGCTCCGCTGGCCGGGTTCCTGGGCCTGGTGATCGCGGGCGGAGTGGCGGCCGTGACGTTCTTCCCCGACGTGGCGAGCTTCCGTGACCGGCTGGTCGCCATCGGCGAGGCGGAGGGTTTCGGCGCCACCCTGGGTCAGTTCGCCGGTCTGTGGCCGTTGTGGCTGGCCGCCGCCGCCGTCGCCGTCGGTTTGTACTTTCTCGACGGGTGGACGGCGGCCCGATGGCCCGCCAATCCGTCGGCGATGGATGTCCTCCTCGCGGCGCTCTCCGGGCTCCTCGTCTACTACTGGATCTCGGAGTTCGAGAACCTGAACTACCGGGCCGGGGCCGAGACGGAGGTCGACGCCCTGGTGAGCATCCTGGGGATCATCGTCTCGCTGGAGGTCTGCCGCCGAGTGCTCGGCTGGGCCATGACCTCCATCGGTGTCCTGATGATCGGCTACGCCTACTTCGGAGCCTACCTGCCCGAGGTGATCGCCCACCGCGGCTTCGGCATCGAGCGACTGGCCACCGCGCTGTACCTCACGACGAACGGGGTCTTCGGCGTCATGGCCAACGTCCTGGCCACCTACGTCATCCTGTTCATCTTCTTCGGGGCGTTCCTCCACAAATCGGGAGCCGGGAAGTTCTTCATCGACCTGCCCATGGCGGCGGCGGGCAAGACGACGGGCGGCCCGGCGAAGGTGGCGGTCATCGCCTCGGCGCTCTTCGGTTCGGTCTCCGGCAGCGCCATCGCCAACACCGTGTCGACGGGCGCCTTCACCATCCCGCTGATGAAGCGCGCCGGCTTCCGGCCCCATGTGGCGGGCGCCATCGAGCCCGCCGCCTCGATCGGCGGGATGTTCATGCCGCCGATCATGGGGGCCGGAGGCTTCCTCATGGCGGAGCTGACCGAGACGCCCTACGTCCACATCATGCTCATCGCCATCTTCCCGGCGCTGCTCTACTTCTTCTCGGTCTTCTGCATGATCCACTTCGAGGCCAAGAAGCACGACATCCGGGGTTTCGAGGACGAAGAGCTGCCCCACTGGACGGCGGTGCTGCGCAAGGAGTGGTACTTCTCGCTCCCGCTGGTCATCATCACCGTCCTCATGATCCTGGGGCGCTCGCCGGGCTTCTCCGCCTTCTGGGCAACCGTCTCCTGTGTGGTCATCAGTTGGTTCCGCAAGGAGACCCGGATGGGTCCGAAGGAGATCTGGGAGGCGATCCAGACCGGGGCCCGCAACACGCTCATCATCGGTGCCACGCTCGGCGTCATCGGGGTCATCGTCGGGACGATCTCGCTCACCGGGATCGGCCTGAAGTTCTCCGACATCATCATCTCGCTGGCCGGCGGTCACCTGCTGCCCGCGATTCTGCTGGTGGGTATCGCGTCCCTGGTCCTGGGCATGGGCGTGCCGGTGACCGCGGCCTACCTGATCACCGCCGTCCTCGCGGTGCCGCCCCTGACCGAGATGGGCGTCGTCCTGATCGCCGCCCACATGATCGTCTACTGGTTCAGCCAGGACTCCAACATCACCCCACCGGTCTGCGTGGCGGCCTACGCCGGCGCGGCCATCGCCGGCTCGGATCCGTGGAAGACCGGCTGGACGGCTTTCAAGTTCGCGAAGCTCCTGTACGTGGTCCCGCTGCTGTTCGCCTTCACCCCGGCCATCCTGTTCGAGGGCAAGCCGCTCCTGGCACCCGAGATCCAGGACGACGTGATGGGGGCGATGGTCACCGAGGTGCACGTCGCGCAGGGAGACGAGGTGGCGGTGGGCGACATCCTGGTGACGGTTCTCGATGGCGAAGAGGTGCGCGAGCTCACGGCGCAGCGCGACGGGGTGATCAAGGAGCTGATCGTCGCCGGCGGCCAGTTCCTGCAGAGCGGGTCCATCCTGGCCGAGACCTCGCCGAAGCTCGAGCGGGTGTTCTCGTCCATGTTCTCGGCGGTCCTCGGGACCATCGCCTTCTCGGCCCTGACCATGGGATTCCTGCTGCGCAGGACGAACCTCGTCGAGTGGATCCTGCTGGCCATCGCCACGCTGCTGCTCTACTGGCCCACGTTCCTGACCGATGGCGTCGGCCTGGTGCTGGTGGCGCTCGTCTACGCCAGCCAGATCCAGCGCAATCGCAGGGAGGCCGGTGGCGGCGGCACGCCCAGCCCGGCGCCCGCCTGAGGAGCTCCCATGCTGCCAGAGGTCCGAAAGATCCTGTATTGCACCCAGATGGGCCCCAACGCGGCCTACGTCTTTCGCTATGCCTACTCCGTGGCTCGAAGATTCGATGCGCGGATCACCATCCTCTATGTCATCGAGGGCCTGAACCGGCGACAGCGCGCCCTGGTGGAGCGCTACTCCGGAGGCATCGATCTGTCGGGGGTCGTCGATCGGGCCGAGGACGAGGCGGCGCAGCGGCTCCCTCGGCGGCTGGAGGAGTTCTTCCGTCTGGAGCCGGACGAGACCTGGCGTGATCGCATCGAGGAGATCGTGGTCGTGCGGGGCAGGGCGCACGAGGAGATCCTGAGCCAGGCGAGGTCGAGAGGCGTGGATCTCGTGGTGATCGGGGCGCATCGCGGTCCGACCCTGCCCAGTCCCATGTTCGGCAGCACGGCGCGACGGCTTCTGGAGAGCAGCGAGACACCGGTTCTCACGGTGCGGGTCCCCGAGGGCCACCGCCACCTGTCGATGGACGATACCTACGACGACGGGCAAGGGGCGGCGATCGATGATCGCTCCGAGCCCGACACGTCGGCAATGGAGTGACAACGCCCCTCAGGGGCCGGACCATGGAGGAGACGACGATGACACGTTCCGCGATCTGGGTGCTCTGCTTCGCTCTCGTGCTGGGAGGCGCCGCGGCGGCCCACGCCGGGGCCAAGCTCGAGATCAACGACAACGCCTACATCGATCTGGGCTTCCGGGTGCAGATTCTCGCCCTTTCCACCGACCGCGACATCGACGGGGACGGCCAGTTCGAGGGGCTCGAGGAGTTCAAGCTCCGCCGGGGCCGCTTCCGTCTGAAGGGCGTGATCAACGACCAGGTCAGCATCTTCATGCAGACCGACGTCTCGGGCAACAGCATCCGGCTCATCGACGCCTTCATCACCCTCAAGAAGGACAACTGGCTGCAGCTCATCGTGGGGCAGAACATGGCTCCCGCCAACCGGCAGAACCTGACCTCCTCCGGGGCTCTCCTCGCGGCCGACCGGCCGGGGATGGCCTACAAGTCGCTCACCTGGGGTGGGCGAGCGTTGTCGACCTTCAGCACCCAGACCTACGGCGACACCGCTGCGGGCTTCTCCGGGGCCTACCAGGTGCGCGACATCGGCGCCACGGTCTTCGGTAGCGGCGACGTCGGCGAGAACGGGCACATGAAGTACTACGTCGGGGTCTACGACGGCATCTCGGCTCCCGGTACCGACAGCGAGCGCTACTCGGGTCGGCTGCAGTTCAACCTGGGCGACGCCGAGGCCGGCTACTACAACAGCGCGACCTACCTGGGGAAGAAGGAGACCTTCGCCTTCGGTCTCTCCTACGACACCCAGAGCAACGTCGCCGGCTCGAGCACGCCGGTCACGGACTACACCTACTGGGCCGCGGATCTCTTCGCCGAGCAGCCGGTGGGCAACGGCTCCTTCACGGTCGAAGCCTCGTTCATGAATCTCGACCTGGACGACGCCAACCTCCAGGCCCAGGGCGATGGCTGGTACCTGCAGGGTGGCTACCTGATCAACAACGACAAGTGGCAGCCCTGGTTCCTGTACGAGGACTTCAGTGCCGACGACCCGTCCGGCAAGGGCAGCTACGACCTCCTCCGCGTCGGCGTGAGCTACTTCGTCCAGGGCCACAACGCCAACGTCAAGTTCGCGTACGAGGCGTTCACCGCGGACGCGCCCATCGGGTCGTCCAGCGAGGACTCCATCGACACCCTTCTGATCGGCTTCTACACGACCTACTGACGTGGCGATGTCGCGGAAGTCGACACGTCGGCTGGGAACGGTGTCCCTCGCGCTGCTGGTGGTGCTCGTGCCGGCGGCGTGGGCGGACACCGCGCTCGACCGATTCGAGGCGGCCTACGAGCTGGTGCTCGAGGAGGTCGAGAGCGGAACGCTGGAGCCGGGGGCGGCCGCGGCCGCCGAAGCGGCACGCTTCGAGGTCGAGAAGGAGCGGATCCGCGCGGCTGCGGAGATCGAGATCCTCCGGCTCGAGGCGGCGCGCCGGGACGGGGACGAGCTGGACGAGGTGCTCGATCGCCTGGAGACGCAGGCGGCCCGCCGGGAGGCGGCCGCCTGGTCCGGTCTGGTGAAGCTCCTGGGGCTGCTCGACGGAGTGCCGTCCGAAACGCTCGACACGGGGGCTGGGGAGGTCGCCCCTCCGCCGGCGACGGCCGTCTCGGCGGAGCCGTCGGAGACGGAGTCGCCGTCCGACGAGGTGACCCTCGAGATCTCGTTCGAGCCGGAGGAGTTCGTGGACGACCCGCCGCCCTGAGGAGGCCGGGCCGGCAGGCCAGCTAGCGAAGCTAGATCCGTCCGCTGGGGCTGGCGTCGAGCTTGCAGGATCCATGGTTCGACGCCCCGGGAGGCTGCAGGCCGGCCGAGGGGGCGGTGATCTCGCCATGGACAGCGAACCCATTAGAGGACGAGGCCATCCGGGGAACGGGACGCCCGATCTCCGTCTCGGGCCGTCGAGAGGCCGTCGCGCCCTCCTCGTCTTCGCGCTGCTCTCCCTGGTCGGCGGCCGGCCGTCGGCGGGCGCCACGGGAGCCGAGCCCCGGCTGGACGACCTGTGGGAGCGTTGGCTGACCTCCGTCGAGTCGGTGCTCACGGACAGGGAGCGCGAGGCCTTTCTCGCTCTCGCCGGGGATCGAGCGCGCGAGGGCTTCGCGACGGCGCTCTGGCAGGCGCGCGGCCGCGAGGCGCAGGCGCGCTGGGTCGCGAACCGGGAGGTGGCGGTGGGTCTGGGTTCGCTGGCTCCGGCGCGCGCCGCCCTGGCTCTCCGGGCCGGCGCTCCCAGCGAGATCGAGCGCTTCCCCGCGTGTGGTTCGCTGCGCCCCGTCGAGGTCTGGCGCTGGGACCCCTGGAGCCTCGAACGGCAGGGTGGAACCCGGGCGAGGGGGCCAGGGCGTCAGCCCGGCGAGTTGGTGCTCGTCCTCTACCAGCGGGACCGTTTCGACCGACGCACGTTCCGCCCCTGGGAGCCGGGCGACCTCGATGCTCTGGGTCTCACCGCACCCCACGACGCCGGGCTGGCGGAACGCCTGGAGGCGGAGACTCGGAAGGGGTGCGTCCGTGGCTTCTCAGCGGTGCGGCTCCAGGCGGCCCTGTCGACGGCGGTGGGGCTCTCCGAGTTCGAAGCGCGGACGCCCTGGCCGCGCGGCGACCCGGCGTGGCTCGACGCGTTCCTCGAGCGGGGCGGGCCGTCCCGGTGGCCGGCGCGGCTCACGATCTCCTTTCCGGGGACGTTCACGCTCTACCGCTACACCGTGGTCCACGGCCGCGTGGCGGTGCCGGTCTCCCGCCTCGAAGAGGTCGCTCCCGGCCGGGTGTTCGACCGCGTCGTCCTGGCGGGCGATGTGCGGCGGGGCTCCCGGCTGGTGGACAGCTTCGAGGTGGTGCACCACGTCGCGGGCTCACCGACGGGGAGCGAGATCGGTCTGGACTTCTACCGTCGTCTCCGCCCCGGTTCCTACGCGCTGCGGCTCCGGGTCGCGGACCGCAACGGGCTGGCCCTCTTTCACGAGACCCTGGACCTCCAGGTGCCCGCCCTGCAGGAGGTGGCGCCCGAGCCGCCGGGAATTGCCGGGGGTTTCTCGCGTCTGACCCGCGCCGAGGTGGTCCGGTTGGATACCCTGCCGAGCGTCGAGATCCCGCCGGTTGCCACCCGGGGCGCCCGCCGCGTGCGGGTGGAGGCTCTGACGACCGGAGGACCCATCGGGTCGGTGGAGTTCCTGGCAGGCGGGGTCTCCCTGCGGGTCGACGAAGAGGCGCCCTACCTCACCGAGGTGGACCTCGGCCCCGCGGGGGTCGACCTCCGGGCGGTGGCGCTCGATCCCCTCGGTCGGCGCCTAGCCGCCGACGAGAGGCGGCTCGAGAGGCAGGCGCCGGCATTCGCGGTGAGGCTGCTGGAGCCGCGGAGCGTCGGAGCCCCCGCGCCCGTGGAGGTCGACCTGCCCTCCGGAGGGCGTGTCGCCTCGGTCGAGTGCTCGCTGGGGCGCCAGCGGGTCCCTGCCGCTCAAGGTCCACCCTGGACCTGCCCGTGGCCGGTGGCCGGCTCCCCGATCTCCTATGTGACGGTGACGGTCACGCTGGACGACGGAACGCGCGCCGAGGACGTCCTCTTCCTCGGAGATCGGGAGCTGGAGCGGGTGGACGTCCGGTTGGTCGAGCTCACCGTCTCGGTGTTCGACGCCAGCGGCCGGCCCGTCCCGGGGTTGCGCGCGGACGAGTTCCGCGTCCTCGACGGAGGGGAGGAGCGGCCCCTGGAGCGTTTCGAGGCCCTGGCCGACGTGCCCCTCAACGTGGCCCTCCTGATGGACGTTTCGAGCTCGATGGGCCGGCGGGTCCACCTGGCGGCCGAGAGCGCGCAACGGTTCTTCGACGACGTTCTGCGCGGGAGGGATCTGGCGAGCCTCCTGGCCTTCAACCACGATCTCCATCGCCTCGTGCCCTTCACGTCGGATGCCCGGCTCCTGCGTCATGGCGCCTCCGCCCTGCGCGCCTGGGGGGCGAGCCGTCTGCACGACGCCATCGTCTACGCTCTCGTCCCGTTTGCTGGTCTCGATCGCCGCCGCGCCCTGGTCATCCTGTCCGACGGCGCGGACGTGGGCAGCGACTACCCCCTGCCGCAGGTGATCCAGGCCGCCTCCCGGGCCGGGGTCGCCGTCTACCCGATCGTGCTGGGCGACGTCGGGGAGGAGACCAGGGCGGGGCTGGCGCGACTGGCGGAGGCTACCGGCGGGAGCTCGTTCTCGGCTGCCGACGTCGAGGCGCTCGACGCCGTCTACCGACGCATCGAGCAGGCGCTGCGGTCGCAGTACCTGCTGGTCTACCGGCCGCCCGACGGGGACCGTGAGCCGGCACTCCGCCCGCTGGAGGTCCGGACGACCCGTGCGGGACTCACCGCGCGGGGGGTCCGGAGATACAACCCCTCGAAGGAGGAGGACGACGCCCCGGAGCCCTGACCGACGCGCCCTCCTCGCCGTCCTCGGCGTCTGCCTGGCCGTCCTCTCGTGGGTCGCAGCCGGGGCGGAGGCGACGCCTCCGGAGCCCGGGGTGCCTCCGGAGGTGCGCGTCGTCGTTCCCGGGATGCGGGGCCTCGAGGCGCGAGCGCTCCTCGGAGCCGACGGGATCTACCGAGGAAGCGGGATCGGCATCCACTCGCGCGTGACCTTCCGCGCGCGATAGAGCCGGTTCGAGGGCGGGCTGTCGTCCGAACGGCCGGAGGGCCCCGTCCAGGGGCTGACGAACTCCCACACGATCTTGCCCTCGGGCGTCACCTCGAAGACGCGCCCCAGGGCGCCCTCGCAGATCAGCGTGTTGCCGTTGGCCAGACGCTGGGCGCTGCTGATGAAGTGACTGTAGAAATGCCAGCGCGGCAGGTTCGACATCTCCGCGGTGTACTCCCAGACCACCTCCTCGGTGATCGGATCCACCTCGACGACGCTGGAGTGATCCTCGATGTCGATCGAAGAGTCGTAGTGCTCGCCGAAGCCGTTGTTGAAGATCGTGATGTTGCCGCCACCGGGGAGGCTCCCGGGGACCATCTGCGTGTCGTGCTGACCGATGGAGAACTGGCCGGTCCAGACGATGTCGCCGGTCGAGCGGTCGACCACCGCCACCCGCGAGACGAACCGGTAGCTCATGATGATGTTGCCGGCGAGGAATCGCGGGTCGGTGTGGGGGTTGTCCGCCGGGATGGGCGAGGCGGCGTTGGCGTGGGCCCAGTCGCCGCCGGCGGCGAAGATGCCGTCCTGGACCTCCTGCGAGAACCCGAAGGCGTCGAAGTGGTCCGCGGTGGTCCACTCCCAGACGATCTCTCCTTCGGGGTTGACCTCCATCAGGCAGTCGTCCTCGATCGTCTGGTCGGAGATCTCGGGGCGCTCGAGATCCTGCCGGCACAGGATGAGGTAGTTGCCGTTCTCGAGCAGGTCGAAGTCGTGGTGGAACTCCTTGCCTTCGGGCTCGAAGAGCTCGAAGAGGACGTTGCCGTCGAAGTCCAGGTGCACCAGAGAGGTGCGACCGTCGTCGTAGCTCTTGAAGGTGATGAACTCTCCCCGGTTGACGGCGAGGGGGTGGCCGAGGGCGGCTCCCTCCTCGGCCTCCCAGCTGCGCACGACGAGGCCGTTGGGGGCGATGAGGCGGACCACGTCGTCACGACCGGCCAGGAAGACAGGGGCGAGCTCGAACTCGCCCGGGACGACGATCGTGACCCCTTCGAAGTTGCGGGTGGGCACCGCGGCGGCCGGCAGGGCCACGACGAGGGTCGCGAGGGCGATGAGGGCGGCTACGGATCGACGCATTGATGGAGCTCCCTTCAGCTGGTGGACGTTTTCCTGATAGGCGGCCGGGCGCCTCCTCCCGGACCTCGGGCCGCATCTCTCGGGACTTCGAGAGGTTGGGAGTCAGACCGGGGCCGGATTGCCCTCCGATTCGCCGTCGGCGACGATGGGAAGGTAGTGTCGGATCGATGCCCCTCCCGGAGCGCAGGATGCTCGAGCGTGTCGTCGCCGGAGATCCGGAGGCGGCGACGTGGCTTTGGGAGACGTTCTCGGCCCGGCTGCTGAGGCGCCTGCGCCGCCGCTACGGCGACCTGGATGCCGAGGAGCTCCTCGGAGACGCCTACCTGTTCTATCTCCGGGACGACGCCGCGATCCTCCGGCGGGCCCTCGACCGCATCGACCCCGGTCGGACGACCGCGGCTCGCATCGAGAGCTGGCTCTGGGACCAGGCGTGCGGGCTCGCGACCAACCGCCGTCGCTCGGCAGCCCATCAGAGGGTCGTGCCGCTGCTGCCGCGGTCGCGTCCCGCCCGCGAGGCCGGTCCCGAGCGTCGAATCGTCGCCCGCGATACGGTGAAGCAGCTCGATCGCTGCCTCGAGTCCAGCGGCGGGAGGCTCTACCTCTACTTCAAGCTGCGCTACGTCGACGGACTGAGACCCGCCGAGATCGTGCAGGCCACCGGTTGGTCGCGGAAGGTCACCTACAAGCTCAAGCAGTCGCTCGACGAGGCAGTGGATCGCTGCGCCGAGGCGCTCGGCCTCGAGGTCCGATGAGCCGGCGCGGGAAGAGCCCCGGAACCCCCGGGGACCGAGGTCCTCTGGCGCCGGCCCTGACGGCCGCCGTCCTGCTGGCCCTGGCCTGCTCGCCGCGCCCTCCGGCGACGGACGACTCCTTCGAGGTCACGCCCCGGGGGCATGCGGAGGTGGTCGTCGGAGCCGACGGCGCCCTGACGCCCCTGGCGATCGGGCGCGAGGAGCCCCTCGGGCTGTGCCTGCGGACGGGTCCGTCCGTCGACACGAGCCAGTGGCGGGCCCGTCTCTGGTTCGAGGGGTCCGAGCGGAGGCCCTCGGGGGCGGAGTCGCCCGTGGCCCGGATGCAGACCACGGTGTGTTTCGCCCGGCCGGTGTCCGAGGTGGCGGCCGGCCCCGCGCTGAATCTCTGCGGCGAGGTCGAGGACACCTTCGACGGCCGGAGGGTCGATCTGGGTTGCCGCTTCTTTCGATTCGACCCGGACGCCCGAGCCCGGGCTCGCTTCGTCGCGAGCCTGGGAGAGATCCTGAGCTCCCCCCTCGAGGAGGGAGGGATCGCGGCCCGGGTGGCGGCTCTCGATCGAGTGGCGGAGCGCGTGGGCTCGGCCTACCCGCTGCTGCGCGTCCGCCTCGAGCTCGTGGTCGTCTACTTCCTGCGCCG
>CAJQNK010000276.1 GCA_905479655.1 uncultured bacterium
TCCGGGTCACCCTCGACGGCGAGCTGCTCTTCGACGAGCCCAGCGCCTTCGCCGGCGAGCCCTTCGGCACGGTCGGCTTCGGAGCCCGCAGCGCCGAGGTCGAGGTCGAGGGCATCTTCGTGGTGGACGGCGCGGGCGAGGCGGAATCCGCGGAGTGAGCCTCGCGGGGGGCCGGCTCCTGCCGCGGCCGGCCGAGCGTGCCGGCTACCCCTCGAACCGGTACCCCATCCCGTGCACGGTCACGATGTGGCGGGGGTGGGACGCGACCGGCTCGAGCTTGGCGCGGAGCGACGCGACGTGCTGGTCGACGGTACGGCTGTAGGAGGTGGAGTCGTAGCCCCAGACCTCGTCGAGCAGGCGGTCGCGGCTGAGCACCTCGCCCGGGTGCGCGGTGAGGTAGCGCAGCAGCCTGAGCTCCATGGCGGAGAGGTGGACCTCCTCGCCCGCCCGGGTGACCCGGGCGCGGCGGAAGTCGGCCTCCACGTCGCCGAAGCGGGCGACGTCGCGACCGTCCGACGCCGCGCCGCCCGCCCGCCGCAGCAGGGCCTCCACCCGCGCCACCAGCTCCATCGCGTCGAACGGTTTGGTGAGGTAGTCGTCGGCGCCCAACTTGAGGGCTACGACCTTGTCCACCACCTGGGTGCGGGCGGTGAGCATGAGGACGGGCGCCGCCACGTCGCGCCGCCGCAGCTCGCGCACGACGTCGAAGCCGTCCATGCCCGGGAGCATGACGTCGAGCACGATCAGGTCGTAGCGCCGGGCGAGCGCCTTCTCGAGACCCTTCTCGCCGTCCTCTGCCACGTCGACCGCGTAGCCTTCGGAGCGCAACCGATCGGAGACGCCCACGAGCACGCTCGGCTCGTCCTCGATCACGAGAAGTCGGCGGACGCTCATCGGAGCTGATGGTATAACGCGCCTGGATGCGCGACAGGCGTCCCCCGAGAGCTCGAACCCACGACGGACCCACCTACGGAGAGTCGACCATGTTCATCGCCATGAACCGTTTCCGCGTGGCCCCCGGCCGCGAAGAGGCCTTCGAGGAGGTCTGGCGCCAGCGCGAGTCGTATCTCGACGACGTCGCGGGCTTCCAGGAGTTCCACCTGCTCCGCGGACCCTCCGACGACGAGGCGACGCTCTACGCCTCCCACTCCGTGTGGGAGTCGCGCGCCGCCTTCGAGGCCTGGACCCATTCGGAGTCGTTCCGCCAGGCCCACTCCCGGGGCCGCACGCCCGACGGCACGCTGCTGGGACATCCGAACATGGAGGGCTTCGAGGTCGTGTTGTAGCGCGCTGGGTAGCTTCTCGGGTGGGATCCCGCCGGGACCGTTGAGGAGCTGGGAGTTGGGTTCAGGCAGGGTGGGGGGTCGCTGGGACGGTCACCGTGAAGGTGGCTCCTTCCCGGCTCGCGACCTCGATCCTCCCGCCGTGGGCCTCGACGATCTCCTCCACCAGGGCGAGGCCCAGACCCGAGCCGGGCGGGCGGCGGCCATCCCGCGATCTCCCGCGGTAGAACGGCTCGAAGAGGCGCGACAGGTCTCCACGCGCGATGCCCGGGCCGTGGTCGGCAACCCGCAGTCGGGCCTCCCAGCGCCCGCCGCGAGCTTCGACCAGCTCGGTCTCGACGCCGATCCAACCGCCGGACGCACCGTGGGTCAGCGCGTTGCCCAGGAGGTTGCGCACGGCCCGCAGGAGGGCCGCGCGATCCGCCTCCACCATGGGTGGGCTCGGCGAACGCCGGCGCTCGACCTCGACGCCGGCCGACGAGACCAGGGGAGCCAGCTCGACGAGCACCTCGTCGACCAGGTCGTCCAGGTCCACCGCCTCGCGCGACGGGCGCTCGCTGCCCGCCTGGGCCGCGTACTCGAGCGCCTGCTCGACCAGTCCCGTGAGACGCGAACCCTCGCGCTCGATCAGGGAGCCGTAACGGCGCACCTCCGACGGCTCGTCGACCACCCCGTCGGCCAGGTTCTGCGCCAGGGAGCGCACGGCCGTCAGCGGCGTCCGCAGCTCGTGGGAGACGGCCGCGACGAGCTCCATCCGCTGCCGCGCCAGGCGGCGCGCCCTCCCCCCGGAGACGAAGACCAGCACGACGGCGCCGGCCAGGAGAGTCAGGATGCCCAGCCCCAGGGCCAGGTTCCGGCGCCGGGTCCGAGCCACGGCGGCGTCCAGGGAGCCCTCGGCGTGCTGGATCCTGAGGGTCCAGACGCCCGCGCCCTCGGCGCCCGGGGCCGGCCCCTCCGGTCCGGGGGCGGGAGGGCTCAGGGGACCGAACGACTCCCCTCGCCCGGAGAGCAGGCCCTGCTCGGCGGCGAGGGCCCGCATCTCGGCGGGTCCGACGAACCCGAGGATCGGGCGTTCGAGATCGGGCTCCATGGCCGCGACCTCGAGCTCCGGGTCCGAGCGGTAGACGACCCGCCCCTCGCCGTCGAGGACGGCCACTCGGTACTCCACGCCGTCGGGACCTCCGAGGAGCCGCCCGACGAGCTCCGGCAGAAGGGTCTCGCCGAGCCAGTCGCGGTCCAGCTCCACCACCAGGAGATCCGGCTCGCCCGGCGGTCGTGGACCCGGCTCGCCGAGACCGCGCCGCCGACCCGGCAGCGGGATCACCACGGCCGGCTCGACGGCGTCCAGGCGAGGCCGGAGGTGGCCCCAGCCACCGTCGCGCCCCGGGCGACCGGGACGACCGGGGCGACCCGGGGCGTTCGTCCCCGCCCCCGGCGCCTCCTCGACCCGCGTCACCAGGTCGCGCATCCGGCGCGCGTCCGCTTCGTCGCGCTCGAGGCTCCGGAAGCGTCCCTCCGTCCCGAGTCGTAGCACCTCCACGTCGCCGGCGCCGCCGACGACCCGGAAGACCCCCTCGACCAACTCCGGATACGGGGCGCGCTCCCGCCAGGCGTCCATCCGCGCCGCCGCGTCGACGCTCAGCCGATCCTCGGAGGCTCCCGGAGCCATCTGGAAGACCAACACGACACGGACGATCTCGCGGCCCAGCTCGACGGCGAGGCGGTGCGCTCCCGACTCGAGCCCGAGCCGGCGTCGCGCGCGGTCGGCCTGCTCCAGCTCACCGACCCACCGGTACTGCAGGGTCCCCAGGATCCCCAGCAGGACGACCAGAGCGGCCACCACCCATCCGCCGAGACGGTCGGATCGAGCGAGCTTCGACACCGGCCCAGAGTAGCAGCGAGGGCGTCGATCTCGACGCGCGAGCGCCGAACTTGACAACTCTGACATTTCTCTTTCCTGGTGTTGATGACTCGCCGACGGGGCGGCCCTACCCTGGAACCGTGACGCAACGAGGTCACGATCGAAACGAACCGAGACACAGACCGAGGAGAAACCGATGAGAGCCTTACGATCCTTCCTGCAGACCTCCCTCGCCCTCGCCGTGCTCCTGGGGGTCGGCGGCCCGGCCCAGGCCCAGCCGCCCGGTCCCGGCGGCCCGCCGAGCTGGGAGCGCTTCACCGAGAGACACGACCTGGACGGCGACGGCCAGGTGAGCGCCGACGAGTTCGGCCGTTCCGACGCCCGCTTCCAGGAGCTGGATGCCGACGGCGACGGCTTCGTGGTCCGCGAGGACTTCGAGCGCGCCGTCGCGGCGGGTCGCCAGCGCATGGGCGCGGGCTTCCTGCGCAGCGCCGACGGCGACCGCGACGGCGCCGTGACGGCGGGCGAGTGGGCCGACTTCCTGGCCGAGATCGACGCCGACGGCGACGGCCTGGTGAGCGAAGCCGAGCTGCCGGCACCGCCCTTCCGCCCGGGTCGCCCCGGACCGCCGCCGCCGCCCGAGGACGCGCCCGAAGCGGGGGTCGAGCGCCCCTCGCGGGTCGAGCACCTGGCCACCGTGCTGGACGAGGACGGCGACGGGGTGCTCGAGATCGCCGACCTCCAGGCGGCCTTCGCCTCCGCCGACGCCGACGGCGACGGCGCGCTCACGGGCGACGAGCTGCCCTCGCGCCCCGACTTCCGTGGCCACGGTCCGCGAGGCCGCCGGTCCGGCGGCGGACCGGCCGGCCAGGGAGGCCGACCCTGACCTGAGCTCCGCGGCGTCTCCACCCGAGGGCCGTCGTCCCGACCTGGCGTCGTTGTCGGGGACCGGGGCGGCGGCCCTCGCCGCGGAGACCGGGCGTCGGGTGGCCTACGGCCCGATGCGGAGGACCCGCAGCAGCGGCAGGTCGAGGTGCTCCGGACGACTGAGGTCGATCTCCGTGTGCAGCGCCCACAGGTTGTCGTCCTGGGGGTCGACCAGCACCTGGGTCACGTTCCACCGCCGGTGTCCGGCCTCCTCGATGCGGGTGTGACGACCCTGTCGCGCCTCCGCGTCGAAGCGGAGCACCATGTACTCCTCCAGGAACGGAGCGAGCGCCTCCTCGAAGCGCTCCTCGGGCCACGGCCCCTCCGGCGCGTCCGGCTCCTGGCGGACGGTGGCGGCCGCCCCCTCCCAGTCGCCCTGCGACAGTCGCTGCACGAGCTGTTGGACCTCGGCCCGGACCCGCGCGCGGAACGCCCGCTCGTCGTGGAACAGCTCGTAGGCCCGGAGCTCGCGCAGGGCCTCGCTGCGCTTCTCCCGGTCGAGCAGCAGCTCGGGATGGACCATGCTCTCCCACTCCTCGATCAGGCTGGTGTCCGTGTGGTCCAGGATCGAGCGCAGGAAGCCGATCACGTCGTACACCGACTCGGTCTTCCCCTTCTCGGGCACCGTCTGCGACATCGTCTTGTAGAGCTGGCTGAGGTAGCGCAGCAGCACCCCCTCGGCGCGCTGCAGACCGTAGCGCTTGACGTAGTCGCGGAAGTCGTAGAACCCCTCGACCATCTCTCGGCCGATCGACTTGGGGTGCAGGTCCTCGCCCCGCACCCAGGGGTGGATCCCGCGGAAGGCGGCGAAGCTCTGCTCGATCATCTCGAGGTTCGGCTTGGGCCAGGAGACGCTCTCGAGCCGCTCCATCCTCTCCTCGTAGGGCACGCCCTCGGCCTTGAGGCGCGCGATCAGGTCCCCCTTGGCCCGGTGGACCTGCGCGTACAGGATCTTCTTCGGATTCTCCAGGATCGCCTCGGCGAACGAGGTCACGTCCAAGGCGTAGGTCTCGGAGTCGGGCTCCAGGACCTCGATGGCCTCCACCAGATACAGGGAGAGGTTCTGGAAGAGCGAGAAGCCCACCTGCAGGTCGTCGCGCACGACCACCCACCGGTAGTCGGAGTCCTTGTCACGCCGGAGGGTGACGACGCCCGCACGGTAGAGCGAGCGCACCAGGACGGCCGCCTCGGAGATCAGTCGCTCCTTGCGCCCGTCCGGTTCGTGACACAGATCCACGAGCTCGCGCAGGGAGTCGAAGTTGTCACTCTCCGACGCGTCCTGATCGGCGTCCCGCTGCAGGAGGTCGACCACCATGCCGTGGGTGATCCGGAACTGGGACTGCAGGGTCTCGGGCGGCTTCCGGATCAGGCTCTCGAAGGTCTGCTCGTTCCACTCGACGAAGCCCGGCGGCGGGCGCTTGGCCTTCTTCTTCTTGCCCTTCGCCTTCTGCATCTCGATGACGTGCTCCGGTGCCTGACAGACGACCGTGCCCTGCTCGTCGAATCCCTTGCGACCGGCCCGGCCCGCGATCTGCTGGAAGTCGCGGACCTTGAGGATCCCGACCTTCTCGCCGTCGAACTTCGCCAGCTTGGTGAACAGCACCGTCCGGATCGGGATGTTCACGCCGACGCCGAGCGTGTCGGTGCCACAGATCACCTTCAGGAGACCCTGCTGGGCGAGCTGCTCCACCAGCAACCGGTACTTGGGCAGCAACCCGGCGAAGTGGACGCCGACGCCGAAGCGGAGGAAGCGGCGGAGCTCCTTGCCGTAGGGCGTATCGAAGCGGAAGTCGGCGATCTGCTCGCGGATCCGCTGACGGTCCTCCTTCGAGGCCGGGTTGACGCTGGTCAGACTCTGGGCGAACTCGGCGCACTCCCGGTGGGTGAAGCTGACCACGTAGACCGGCACCCGCCCCGTCTGCAGGAGCTCGCTGACGGTCTCGTGGAGCGAGGTCTCCCGGTACTCGAAGTCCAGGGGCACCGGCCGTTCGTTGGAGTAGACGTGGGCCACCTTGCGGCCCGTCCGACGCTCGATCTTCTCCGCGATCGGCGCCGGGTTGCCCAGGGTCGCCGACATGAGCAGGAAGCGGGTGTGGGGCAGGACCAGCAACGGCACCTGCCAGGCGACCCCGCGGTCCGTGTCCCCGTAGTAGTGGAACTCGTCCATCACCACGAAGTCGACGCCCAGCTCCTCGCCCTGCCGCAGCGCCCGGTTGGCCAGCACTTCGGCGGTGCAGCAGATGATCGAGGCCCCGGCGTTGATGCTCGCGTCGCCGGTCTGCATCCCGACGCGATCCGCTCCGAGCTCGTCACAGAGGTCGAAGAACTTCTCGCTCGCCAGGGCCTTGATCGGGCTGGTGTAGAAGCAGGTGCGGCGCTCGCACAGAGCCTTGAAGTGGAGCCCCAGCGCCACCAGCGACTTGCCCGAGCCCGTCGGGGTGTTGAGGATCACGTGCCGACCCGACATCAGCTCGAGGAGAGCCTCCTCCTGGGCCGGGTAGAGCTCGAAGCCCTTGTCCGCCACCCAGTCGATGAAGAGATCGAGGATGGCGTCGGGGTCGGTGAGACGCTCGGCAGGCACCCGGTCGCCGAGCGTCCGCGGCCGCCCCTCCGACTCCTCGGGCGGGACCGGCTGCGGCTCGCCCCCGTCGCTCACGCCGGGGACGCCTCGCGTGCGGGGGCGGCGCTCGGTTCCGACGGGGTCACGCGGCTACTGTAGCGCACGACTGCGTGCGCGCAGGGCGCCGCGCACCTCGGCGAGAAGGCTCACGAGCTGCAGGGTCTTCTCGTCGCCCAGCGGCGCCAGGGCGGCCGCGAGCCACTCGCCCAGCGGTCCGTCGACCCGCCCCAGGAGCTCCTCGGCCCGCGGGGTCAGCGTCACCCGGACGACCCTCCTGTCTTCGGGGTCCCGTCGGCGCTCCACCCAGCCGCGCTTCTCGAGCCGGTCCAGGAGGCGCGTCACGTCGGGCACCGGCGTCACCATGCGCTCGCCCACCTCGCCGCACGGGAGGCCCTCGGAGCCGGCACCCCGGAGGATCCGAAGGGCGTTGTAGCGGGTGGGCGTGAGCTGCCAGTGGCGCAGGAAGCGCGACAACTGCTGCTCGACCTGGTGCGAGGACCGCAGCAGACTCAGCACCGCCTCTTCCCGTGGATGCGCGAACGGCTGCCCCTGTCGGATCTCCGACCGCAGGTCGTCGGCCGGCCGGTCCCTCAAGAGTCGACCTCCCGGCCGTCCGTGAGTCCGCCGAGCAGGCGGGCGACGACCTGGATCTCCTCGTGGCTCACCGTGTGCGGCCGCCCCGGGTAGCGTCGCAGGTCGACCTCGGCCCCCAGGGCACCGACGACGCGCGCCGTCTCCTCCACCTGGGACCAGGGAACGTGAGGGTCCGGGTCGCCGGACGCGAGGAGGATCGGCGTGCCGGCGAAAGAGCCCTCGTACTCTCGCGGCGTCTCGGGTGGCCCGATGAGGCCGCCGGTCAGGACGGCGACCGCGCCCAGGCGCCGGGCGTTGCGGGCGGCCCACTCCACCGTCAGGCAGGCGCCCTGCGAGAAGCCGAGCAGGACCGTCGTCTCGGGCGCGGCTCCCTGCGCCCACGCCGAGCGCACGACCTCGTCCAGGGTCGCGAGCGACGCGGAGAGATGGGGCTCGTTCGCCTCGACGGGCGCGAGGAAGCTCAGGGGGTACCAGGTACGAGCGGCGGCCTGAGGGGCCCACCAGGCGATGTCGTCGCGGTCCATGGCCTCGCCCAGGGTGAGCATGTCGCGCGCCGAGCCGCCCCGCCCGTGAACCAGCACGACCGTCAGGGCGGCCTCGGCGGGCGAGGGCCCGCGGGTCAGCAGGTGGTGGGAGCCCGTCATGGCGCCACCTCGCCCTCGCCCCCGGTCGCCCCGACCGAGGTCTCGAGGGGGGGCAGGACCGCCTCGATCCTCTCGCGATGAGGCTCGAGCCAGGGCGGCAGGCGGAGCGCCGCCCCCAACCCGGCGACGCTCTCGTCACGGGTGAACCCCGGTGGGTCCGTGGCGATCTCGTACAACACTCCTCCCGGCTCGCGGAAGTAGATCGACTGGAAGTAGCGGCGGTCCTGCACCGGCGTCGGCTGGCGTCCCGCCTCCCGGAGCCGCTCCCGCCACACCGCCTGCTCGGCGTCGTCGATGGCGCGGAAGGCGACATGGTGGACGGTGCCCGCGGCAATCCGGCCCTGGGGCGTGTCGGGATCCTCGACCAGGTCGATCACGGCGCCGGCGCCGGCACCGGCGCCCTCGCCTCCCACACGGAAGCGCGACCGCGGCCCCGCCTCGACCGCCGGGCGATAGCCGAGGTCGTCCGTCAGGAGATCGGCACTCGGCTCGGCCCGACTCACGGAGAGGGTCACGGAGTGGACGCCACGGACCGCCTCGGCCTCGCCGACGGAGCCATCGGCCCAGGGATCGAGAGCCGCCGCTCCGGGGTGGGCCACGAGCTCCAACCGCAGGCCGTCTGGGTCGGCGAAGGGCAGGACCTCCTCGCCGAAACGCTCGACGGGGTCGTCGGAGGTCACCCCGTGGGCCGCGAACCGCCGACGCCAGGAGCCCAGCGTGCCCTCCGGCACCGAGAGGGAGACCACGGTGGCCTGCCCCGTCCCGCGGCTACCCCGTCTCGCGCCGGGCCAGGGGAAGAATGTGAGGATCGTCCCCGGCCGGCCCTCCTGGTCGCCGTAGTAGAGATGGTAGGTCCCGGGATCGTCGAAGTTGACGGTCCTCTTGACCAAGCGCAGGCCCAGGAGACCGGAGTAGAAGTCGAAGTTGGCCCTTGGATCGGAGGCGATGGCCGTGACGTGATGGATACCGCGGGCGCGGGGTCGCTGGTTGCTGGTGGTCACTCGCTCACCCCCTCAATGTGGGTTCGTCTCTTGCTTGTGTGCACATCTTTCGTTGAAACAGGCTCAGTCAGGGAAAAATTTCGGCCGTTCCTGATAGAATTGCTTTTCATCGGTTGTCGAGTTCGGCTTGTCGGCCCTGAGTTCTCCTTGAAAGCGAGCCCCCTGCGAGGTCCCCTGTCTCGGTCGCGCGCTGAGGCGATCCAAATCCGCGCCCTGCGGGTCACGGTTGGGTACGCGCTGCTGGCCTCCCTCTGGATCGCGCTCTCCGACCGCCTTCTCGAGAGGGTCGCTGACGACTTGGCGAGGCTGACGGATCTCCAGACGGCCAAGGGCTGGCTCTTCGTCACGGCCTCCGCCCTCGGGCTGCAGGTGCTGACCGTCCGCATCCTGCGCCAAGCGCAGTCCGAGGCGGTCCGAGCGAACCGTCTCGAGCTCCAGGATCGGATCCTGAGAGAGGCCAACCAAAGCCTCGAGGCCTTCTCCGAGGAGCACTTCGAGACGGTCTTCCAGCCCCTTCGGCGCCTGCACGGCAGGGACCACTACGAAGGGACCGGGATCGGTCTCGGCATCGTCCGCACCTCGGCCAGACGCCTCGGCGGCGATGCCGGAGTCGAGGCGAACATGCCGCACGGTTGCCGCTTCTGGATCGGCTTTCCCACGGCCCCCTCGACCTCGACGGCTCGGCCCGACGAACGTCCTCTGCTCCCCGAACCAGATCAGGAGACTCCACCATGAAGCCCAGGCCCACCCGGATTCTCCTGATCGACGACGACCCCGACGACCTGGATCTCGTCCGAATCCACCTGGCGCGGGAGTTCCCCGACCTGGAGGTGCGACAGGTCGACGACCTGGAGGGATTCGAGAGGGCCCTCGCGGGGCCGCCTCCCGACGTGGTCGTCACCGACTACCATCTCGGCTTCGCCGATGGCCTCGACCTCACCCGTCGACTGCACGACAAGGACCCCGACCTCCCCGTCATCCTGTTCACCGGTACGGGCAACGAGGAGGTCGCGGCCCGCGCCGTCACCGGTGGCGTCGACGACTACGTGATCAAGAGTCCACGTCACCTGGCGCGCCTGGCGAACAGCGTGGGCCGTAGCCTCGACCTGGCCAACGAGAAGCGCTGGCGGAGGGAGGCCGAGCACCAGCTCGACGACTTCCGGCACCAGTTCGCCCAGGCCCAGAAGCTCGAGGCCCTCGGGGCCTTCGCCGGCGGCATCGCCCACGACTTCAACAACCTCCTGACGATCGTCCGCGGGCACCTCGAGATCCTCGGCGTCGAGCTGGGCGAGCGGGTGAAGTCCTCCGACTCGTTCCGGGAGATCGACCGGGCCGTGGAGTCGGCGGCCGGCCTGACCCGTCAGCTCCTGGCCTTCTCCCGGCGCCAGCACCTGAAGAACGAGACCCTGGACCTGTCCGAGACGACCGCGCGCACGGTCCGCATGCTGGCCCGCGTCCTCGGGGAGAGCGTCAGCGTCCACTTCGAGGCGGCGGACGAGCCGCTCCCCGTGGATGCCGACGAGAGCCAGCTCGAGCAGGTGATCGTCAACCTGGCGAAGAACGCCCGGGATGCCATGCCCGCGGGAGGCGACCTCTTACTGCGCACACTCGTCGAGCGGCGCGCGACGACCGCCGGCGACTCCCGGGAGCCGTGGGCCTGCCTGTCGGTCGCGGACACGGGGGTGGGCATGACCCCGGAGGTCGTCGAGCGGATCTTCGACCCCTTCTTCTCCACGAAGAAGCCGGGCGAGGGGACCGGTCTCGGTCTCTCGACCGCCTTCGGCTTCGTCTCCCAGTGCGGCGGACGGCTGGAGGTCGAGAGCGAGCCGGGAGGTGGAACGACCTTCCGAGTCCTTCTGCCCCTGGCGGACCCCATGCCGGCTGGCGTGACCGAGCCGGGAGCCGAGGTCGTCCCGAGGGAAGCGGGGAACCGCGGTTCGAAGCGGACCATCCTGGTCGTCGAGGACCAGCGGGCGCTGCGCGACCTCATCGCGCGCACCCTCCGCAAGGAGGGCTACGAGATCCTGTCCGCGGACAGCGGCGCCGAGGCGCTGGCGCTCCTGGACGGAAACCGGAACGGGATCGACCTCCTTCTGACCGACGTCGTCATGCCCGAGATGAGCGGCCCGCAACTCCTGGAGCACCTGCGTCGGGACGGGCAGCAGCCGCCGAAGGCTCTCTTCATGTCCGGCTACTCCGGGGGCGCGGAGGCCCGCTACTCGGGTCTCGACCCCGAGATGCCGTTCCTGGCCAAGCCCTTCACGCCGGCCGAGCTGCTCCGTCGGATCGAGGAGACGCTCGGCTGATCCAGCGGGGGCCGACGAGCGGAGGCTCCGTCTCGCCGCACGGCCCCCGAAGCCCTGTGGAAACCGCCCTTTGGGGTGGCGATGCCGCAGCGCGTCAAGAGCTACTCTGAGGACAGAGGGTCCCCGCGCCGAAGGTTCAGGGAGCCGGCCGGCCCCATCTCCCACGGAGGAGCTCATGCACAGCATTCTGGAGCGCAACCGTTGGATCGTCGTCGCCGGCGGCATCCTCGTTCAGGTCTGCCTCGGCGCCATCTACGCCTGGTCCGCCTTCACCGGGCCCCTGGCGCGGGAGCCCTTCGGGTTCACCGCACTGCAGAGCCAGTCCGTCTTCTCGGTAGGGCTCGTCTCCTTCGCCCTGGTCATGGCCCTCGTCGCGGGCCGCTGGCAGGCGAAGGCCGGGCCGCGCCGCGTAGCGATCACCGGCGGCCTCGTGATGGGCCTGGGCTGCCTGGTGGCCTGGGCGGCCGGCGCCAACTACTGGGGCATCCTGCTCGGCATGGGGGTCCTGCTGGGCGCGGGCATCGGCCTGGCCTACGTCTGTCCCATCGCCGCGCTGGTCAAGTGGTATCCGGACAAGAAGGGCCTCATCACGGGTTTCGCCGTAGCGGGCTTCGGCTTCGGGGCCCTCGTCTGGATCAAGCTGACCCAGGGCTTCGTCTTCGGACCGGTCCGGTTGACCGGCGATTGGGCCGGACTCTACGGCCAGGGCTGGACCGCCAACCAGGTCTGGCTCCTCTACGGCCTGCTCTTCGCCGTCCTCGTGGCCCTCGGCTCCTCGGTCCTGGTCAACCCGCCGGCCGGCTGGCGCCCCCGGGGATGGGTTCCCCCGGCGGCCTCGACGCGTCCCACGGGCCGCTTCGAGCTGGGCGTCCGGGCCATGGCGCGAACGCCCAGCTTCTGGGGTCTGTTCACGACCTTCCTGTTCGGCGCCATCGCCGGACTCATGGTCATCGGCATCATCGAGCGCTTCGGCAACGATCGACTCACGGCCTCCGGCTTCCTGCCCGACGAGGCCACCCTCGTGGCGGGAACCGCCATGGGCCTCTTCTACGCCCTGGCCAACGGCCTGGGCCGCATCGTGTGGGGCTGGTGGAGCGACACGCTGGGGCGCCGCCGGGCCATCAGTCTCATGAGCGCCGCCCAGGGTGTGGTGATGATCTCCTTCTACTGGCTCGGAGCCAGCGAATGGGGCCTGTACCTGGGCGCCACCCTCATCGGTTTCAACTTCGGCGGCAACTTCGCCCTGTTCCCCGCGGCCACGGCCGACCTGTTCGGCGACCGGAGTGTCGGGACGAACTATCCGTACGTCTTCCTCGCCTACGGCCTGGGCGGCATCGTCGGGCCCCAGCTCGGCGGCTGGATGAAGGACCTGAGCGCCGCCTCCGGCGACACCTCCGTCTGGATGTGGGCCTTCATCCCGGCCGGAGTCGCCTGCCTCCTCGGCGCTGGGCTCATGATGCTGCTGCGCCAACCGAGCCGGGCGCTCCCCGGCGCGGCCGAGGCGCGGGTGGAGCACCGGGCGGCCTGAGAGGGTCGCTCAGCTCAACCCGCCCGCTGCCGCGCGATCGAGCAACCACAGGAGCTCGCCCCGCTCGGGGAACGCCCCGACGATCGGTAGCTCCTCCGCGGTCGCCTCGCCGGAGAACACCCTCCGGACCGTCTCGCGCTTCGCTTCCCCGGCGACCAGGACGACGATCCGCCGCGCCGCCGCCAGCACCGGCAGGGTGATCGTCACCCGCCAGCTCCCGGGCCTCGGGCCGTCGGTGGCGACGGCCCAGCGCTCACGCTCCTCGAGCGCCGGCCTCCCCGGGAAGAGGGAGGCGGTGTGACCGTCCTCCCCCATCCCCAGGAGCACCAGGTCGAGACGGGGAGGAGCGCCGCAGAGCCGCTCCAGGAGATCGTGCTGGCGCCGCGCCGCCTCGGCGGGCCCCTCGGCGGTCGACACCGGGTGGAGCGTGGCGCCGGCCGCCGGGCCGGTGAGCAACGACTCCCGGATCGCCCGCAGGTTGGACTCCGGGTGGTCGGGGGGGACCCCGCGCTCGTCTCCCAGGAGGAGGTCGACCCGGCTCCAGGGGAGATCGGCGCGGCGCGCCAGCCGGCGATAGAGAGCCAGCGGCGTCGAGCCGCCGGCGAGAGCCACCCGAGCCCGGCCGCGGGCGGAGACCGGGTCGAGGAGGGCGGCGGCGACGACCTCCTCGGCCACCACCGCCAGATTCTCCGGGTCGGGCGCGACCCGGAGACGACGCTCGGTCAAGTGTCCTCTCCCGTGAACCAATGGCGACCCGTTCGGGTCAGGAGCTCGTCGGCCGCCCGAGGTCCCCAGCTGCCGGCCGGGTAGTTGGGGAAACCGCGGGTGGGCATGGCGCCCCAGACGTCCAACACGGGCTGGACGGCGCGCCAGGCGCTCTCGACGGAGTCGCCGCGCTGGAACAGCGTCGGATCGCCCTGCATGGCATCCAACAGCAGGGTCTCGTAGCCCGTGGCGGGCGGCGACCCGAAGTGGTCGGCGTAGCAGAAGTCCATGTCCACGTGCCCCATCCGCAACACCGGCGCGGGCACCTTGGCCGAGAAGCCCAGGTGGATCCCCTCCTTCGGCTGGATGCGCAGCACGAGACGGTTCGGAGGTAGGTGCTCGACGGGCGAGTCCCGGAACAGACTGAAGGGCGCCCGCTTGAACTGCACCACGATCTCCGTGCGCCGCCTCGGCAGCCGCTTGCCGGTTCGCAGGTAGAACGGGACGCCCGCCCAACGCCAGTTGTCGACGGCCAACTCCAGGGCGGCGAAGGTCTCCACCGTGGACTCCGGATCCACCCTCCCCTCCTCGCGGTAGCCCGGAACCCGCCGGCCCTCCACCTCTCCAGAACCGTACTGCCCGCGCACCGCCCGGCTCAGGACGTCCTCTGGAGACAGGGGCGGAATGGCCTCGAAGATCTTCTGCTTCTCGTTGCGCACCTCCTCCGCGGCGAAGGAGATGGGGGGCTCCATCGCCGTGATGGCCAGCAGTTGGAAGAGGTGGTTGGGCACCATGTCGCGCAGGGCGCCCGCCTCCTCGTAGTAGCCGCCGCGGTGCTCCACCCCGATCTCCTCGGCCACCGTGATCTGGACATGGTCCACATACCGCCGGTTCCAGATCGGCTCGAAGATCCCGTTCGCGAAGCGGAAGACGAGGAGGTTCTGGACCGTGTCCTTGCCCAGGTAGTGGTCGATGCGGTAGATCTGCTCCTCTCGGAGGACGCTGAGCAGGCGGCGGTCGAGCTCCCCGGCCAACTCCAGGTCCCGGCCGAAGGGCTTCTCGACGACCACCCGCCGCCAACCCGACTCCGGGGGCCGCGCGAGACCCGCGCCGTGGAGCGCCTCGACGACTCCCACGAAGGCGGAGGGAGGGGTCGCGAGGTAGAAGAGGGCGTTGCCTCGCGTGGCCTCCTCCGCCTCGGCCAGGGTCTCCGCCAGCGCCGTGTAGAGCTCCGGGTCGCCGAAGGAGCCGCGGCGGTAGTGGATCCTGGGGTCGAGCCAGGCCCAGCCATCCGGGTCCTCGGATGCGACCGCCTCGGCCAGCAGCTCCCGGTAGCTCGCGGTGTCGAGCTCCGTGCGGGCGACACCGATCACCAGGAGACCGTCGTCGAGGAGACCGTCGCGCCGCAGGTTGAGGAGTGCCGGCACCAGCTTGCGCTGGGCCAGGTCCCCCCCACCTCCGAAGATCACGAACGCGCAGGGGGGCGCCGGCGTGGAGGACCGAGAGGCCGACGAGACCTTCACGACCTGCCTCCGCCCCCGGGCTCGACGTGACCCCCGAACTGGTGGCGCAGCGCGGAGAGCAGACGATCGCCGAAATCACCCTCGCCACGCGAGCGGAAGCGGGCGTGCAGAGCCGCGGTCAGTACCGCGGCCGGAGCTCCGCGCTCCACCGCCGTCTGGACGGTCCAGCGACCCTCGCCCGAATCCCCGACCCGGCCCTCGAAACCCTCCAGACCCGGATCGTCGGCCAGCGCCCGGGCCGCAAGGTCCAGCAGCCAGGAGCCGACGACGCTGCCGCGTCGCCACACCTCCGCGACTGCTCCCGCGTCGATCGGGAACCGCTCCTCCTCCGGCAGGCTCTCGGCCCCGGCCCCGGCCAGGAGCTCGAAGCCCTCCGCATAAGCCTGCATCATCCCGTACTCGATCCCGTTGTGGATCATCTTCACGAAGTGGCCGGAACCCACGGGCCCGCAGTGCAACCACCCGCTCTCGGCGGGCGAGGGCTCGCCCACGCGGTCCGCCGTGCGGGGAGCGGCCCCGACGCCGGGGGCGAGGCTCGACCAGATCGGCGTCAGCCGGTCGACGGCACGCTCCGGACCCCCGATCATGAGGCAGTAGCCGCGCTCCAGACCCCAGACGCCACCGCTGGTTCCCACGTCCAGGTAGTCGACGCCGCGCTCGCGCGCCCCCCGCGCGCGGGCCAGGTCGTCGCGGAAGAAGCCGTTGCCTCCGTCGATCACCGCGTCACCGGGAGAGAGGCGGCCCAGGAGGTCGTCGACAACCCGTGTCGTGACCTCGCCCGCGGGCACCATGACCCATACCGCCCTCGCCGGAGCGAGCTTCTCGACCATTCCGTCGAGATCCTCGCAGCCGACCGCTCCCTCCGCCTCCAGCTCGGCCACAGCCTCGGAGTCGAGGTCGTGCACCACGCACTGGTGCCCGTCCGCCAGCAGCCGGCGAGCCATGTTGCCGCCCATCCTTCCCAACCCCACCATTCCGATCTGCATGTGCCCGCCTCCTCCGACCCGGTTCGTTTGCGCTTCCGACGCGGGTGTCGCCACGGCTCGCCCACCAGGTCTCGGCGAGCCAACCCTCCGCTCCCTCGGCGTCCGGAAGCCTCAGGGGGTTCGATCCCGCTCACATTACAGTGGACCGCCCAGGCCGTACGAACCGAAGGGACCGGAGGACCAGACCAGGAGCGCGAACGGGCTTCACCAACCCCGCAGTGGTCTGGGCACGAGGCGGGCGCTCACGCGAAGACGCCAAGACGCGAAGGCGCCGAGGGAGGGGGGACGGCGGGCGGAGTGGCTGCGGCTAGGATCCGGTTCACGCCTTACAATGGCCGTCGAATCGCTCACCCCCCGAAAGTCGAGGACGATCCCATGGCGAATCGAAACGCCCCAGCCGGACCCGCGACCCGGCTCCGCTGGGCCGACCTCCGGGCCAGCCTCGGTCCCGGCGTGGTCTGGGCGGCCACGGCCATCGGGGTCTCGCACCTCGTCCAGTCCACCCGCGCCGGCGCCGTGTACGGCTTCTCCCTGGTGGGCGTGGTGCTCGTCGCCAACCTCCTCAAGTACCCTTTCTTCGAGTTCGGCCCCCGCTACGCCGCGGCGACCGGCGAGAGCCTCCTCGAAGGGTACGAGCGACTGGGCCGATGGGCCGTGGTCGTCTACATCATCCTCACCGCGGGCACCGTCTCGACCGTGGTGGGAGCCATCGCCTTCTTCACCGGCAGCCTGGCGACCCAGCTCTTCGGACCGTGGTTGTCGCCTCTGGGCTACGCGGCGGCCTTCCTGGCCCTGTGCGCCGTCCTCGTGGTGGTCGGCCGTTACCCCCTGCTCGATCGGCTGATCAAGATCGTCGTGACCGTCATGACGGTCTCGACCCTGGCCGCGGTGGTGGCGGCGACGACGGTCGAGCGCGCTCCGGCTCCCGGGTTCGTCGCGCCCGAGGTGTGGGGGGCCGCCGGCTTCGGGTTCCTGATCGCCCTCGTGGGCTGGATGCCCTCCGCGATCGATATCTCCGTCTGGCACTCGGTCTGGACGCTGGAGCGAGCGAAGCAGACCGGCCATCACCCCTCGGTGCGCGAGGCCCTGGCTGACTTCAACGTCGGCTACATCGGAACGACGATCCTCGCGCTCTCGTTTCTCGGGCTGGGCGCCCTGGTCCTCTACGGCAGCGGCCAGGAGCTCTCCGCCTCCGGTCCGGCCTTCGCGGGCCAGCTGATCGACGTCTACGCCGGCGCTCTGGGCGCCTGGAGCCGACCGCTGATCCAGGTCGCCGCCTTCACGACGATGTTCTCCACGCTCCTGGCCTGCGTGGACGCCTTCCCCCGGGTCCTGCAGCGGGCCACGGGCATCCTCGTACCCCGTTGGCGAGACTCTGAGGGGCTGTTCCGCGGTCTCCTCGCGGCGGTGATCGCCTCCTCCCTCCTGGTGGTCGGCGCCTTCCTCGGCCAGCTCACGCGGCTGATCGACTTCGCCACGACGCTCTCCTTCCTGACCTCGCCGATCCTCTCCTGGCTCAACTACCGGGTCGTGCGCCTGCCCCACGTGCCGGTCGAGGCCCGGCCCGGGTCCGCGATGGTGGCGCTCTCCTGGCTCGGCATCGCCTTCGGAGCGGTGTTCGGCGCGATCTTCCTCGTCTGGAGGTTCCTCTGACCGCGGGTCAGTCGCCGTAGCGGTAGCCCCGCCGCGCCTCCACCCTCAGGCCCCGGCCCCGCACCTCGACCTCCACCTCGCGAAATCCCTTCTCTCCTTCCGGGAAGCGCGTGGAGTAGCTCAGCATGTAGTAGCCGCGGCTCGCCTCCTCGATCTGCCGCAACGGCGTGCGGAAGTCCACGAACGAGAAGTAGTAGGCCCCGCCGGTGTCGTCCGCGAGCTGCGACAGCGACTGGTTGATCCGACGATCCTGGATCGACCCCTGGGCGCCGGTCGGCAGCAGATCGACCGCGTACACGGCGACGTTGTTGTCGTTGAGGGTCTCCATCATCCGCGGGTAGTAGCGACTGTCGGGCCGCCAGTCCGGGAACCCCGGCTCCGGCGGCCGGCCGAATCCGAGGCTGAACAGCAGGAGGTTCTTGCGACCGAGGATCACGCCCGAGGCCTCGGCCACCGTCGCGAGAGTGTCCTGGATGCGCAGCGTCGCGCGCTCCAGCTCCCGGCCCTGGGGGAGGTTGCGGGTCAGCGAGGGCCCCGGACCTTCGAACCGCGTCGGGCGACCCCCGAAGGCGCGATCGCCGATGTTGACCGCATCCACCGCGGCGAGAATCCGGCCGGGGTCGTTGGTGAAGTCGGTCCAGACGCGGAGGCTCGCCTTGTAGGCCAGGACCGCGACCCAGTCGTTGGGCGCCAGATCGTTCTCCACCCACTGCCGGATCCACCGGGTGGCATCGAGCATCTGGCGGTTCACGGTCGGCGAGCCCGCGAGGCGGTCGTCGTCGAAGAACAGGATGAAGAACCGGTCGGCCAGGGGCGGCAGGCTGCCGTCAGCGGCGGAAGCCGGGGCGGCGCTCGGTCGATGGGGGTAGTAGGTCACGCTGGTGATCGGCACCTCTTCCCCGTCCTCGGTCACCACGAAGTCCTCCACCCCGAGACCCGGCACGATGTCGCCTCCCCGATCCGTGACCGAGACATCGAGGAGGACCTCGGCGACCACGACGGTCTCGCCGAAGACCTCCGGCCCGGGTTCCTGGGCCGAAATCGCCGCGGGGACGACGAGCGTCGGGAGCATCAGAGCCAGGGCCAGCGCGGGGTAGCGGGTCTCGTGCATCTCGGTCACCTCCTCCTCGACCGACGCGCTCGACGGGCGACGAAGGATCGCAGCCATCGGGGTCTTCCCCTGGAGAATCCCACACCGGGGCCGGTCGACCAAGCCCGATGGGACCGGCCGCCGACCCTCGTCCGTCCTGCGAACAGAGCACGACACACGCTACGCTTGCTCGCCCGAGGCCGGCTCCCGTGATCTCCCGCGACATCGTCCGCACCGCAACGGTCCTCGTCTCCTGCGCGCTCCTGGCCACCGCCTGTCGCCAGGAGTCGGAGCCGGCGCGCACCGCCGGGTCGCGGCTGGCCCCCTTCGCCGAGATCGAGAGCCTGGGGGAGGTGACGATCCACGATCCGGGTCGATCCGTGGACGGCGTCAATCTCGTCTTCTACCGGCAGCGGATTCCGGTGCTGATGGACAACGACGGACGGATCGTCCACGCGTGGCCCACGCTACGGACGATGTCGCGGCTTCGTCTGCTCCCCGACGGCGGCCTCCTGGCCCTCGGGGCCGGCCGATCCGTGCTGGAGGTCGACTGGGAGGGGCGCCTCCGTTGGCAACGCCGCTTCGACGAGACCCTGCCGCACCACGACGTGATCCGCCTGACAAACGGCAACACCCTCCTCCTGACCCGTCTACGGGGGAGCGCCACCGACGACCTCATGGAGCTCGACGGCGCGGGGAACACGGTCTGGACCTGGCGCTCGGCCGACCATCTGGAGGGCGAGTTTCACCGCCGCACCGGCGGCCGCGGCGACATCACGCACCTCAACTCCGTCCAGGAGATTCCGGACAATCCCTGGTTCCGGGCCGGAGACTCGCGTTTCCGACCCGGGAACCTGCTGCTCTCCGCCCGCAATCTCAACGTGGTCCTCCTCGTGGACCGCCGGACGGGAGAGCTCCTGTGGACCTACGACGACCGCCTCGACCTCCAGCACGAGGCGCTGATGATCGGCCCGGGCCTACCGGGAAGCGGCCGGATCCTGATCTTCGACAACGGCTATCGGGGCCGCTTCCGCCACCGCCGGAGCGAGATCCGGGAGATCGACCCGCGGGACCGCAGCACGACCTGGAGCTGGAGCGACGGGAGCTTCTTCTCCCCCACGTCCGGGGTCCAGCAGCCCCTGCCGGGCGGCAACATCCTGGTGACCTCGA
Organism: uncultured bacterium; assembly: GCA_905479655.1. Classification (GTDB taxonomy): domain Bacteria; phylum Acidobacteriota; class Thermoanaerobaculia; order Multivoradales; family JAHEKO01; genus CAJQNK01. The sequence goes on from CAJQNK010000276.1 coordinate 19,892, forward strand.
CTCGCGGCGGGCGGGTCTTCGAGCTCGACCGCTCGGGCGAGATCGTCTGGCAGTGGATCCCGCCGTCCGACCCGGTTCGGACGGCGCGCTACCCGTGGACCCACTGCCCGCAGCTCGCCGAGCTGGGCCCCCGGCCGAGGCACCGGGTCGAGCCGGAGGCGGACGCCGAGTGGGTCGATCCACCCGCGTACCGGTTCGCCCGCCGGGCCGACCTCGAAGGGCGCCGTGGCAAGAGCACCCGGCGACTTCTCGCTTCCAACCACCACTGTGCCGACCTCCACCTCCCTGCCCGGCCGCTCCTCGAGCTGACGTTCGGCGTGCTCCCCCCGGGCCGACGACCCGAGCGCGTGCGCCGCGGGGCCGTCGCCTTCGCGGCATGGATCGAGTCGCCGTCGGCGCCCAGGCCCTTCGATCTGCTGCGCGAGGTCCTCGGACCCGGCCCCCCCCGGGCGGCGACCCGCTCGATCTCCCTCGAGCCGTGGGGACCGGGCCCGGTCCGCCTCTGTGTGGACGCGGAGCTCGTCGGGCACGACCCCGACAAGCCGACCCGAGGGATCGCCTGGTGGGAGGCGCCCGTCATCCGAGACGCGGCCAGACCGACCTCGCCCGCGGCCGGCGAGGCGGCCACCCCGGAGGCGGCTGCCCTCACCGAAGACGAGCGTGAGGCGCAGCTCGAGCACCTCCGGGTGCTGGGCTACGTCGATTGAACCCGCCACTTCGTGACCCGCAGAACGGCCGGAGTTGGAAGGACTGGTATCCTGACTGCGATCCTGACGTCGGAGCGGGTCGACTCACCCACTGATGACGCTCGACCGCTCTCGTCCAAAGCCAGCTCGACGAGCCTACCGCTAGAGTCCGCGCCTCCCGGCCTGGACTTTGATGTACTTCTGGCTATATCTTGAGACGCCACGGTCCATTTCTTCACCGCAGGACTCGGCGGGGCGCCGAGGGCATACGCCCCGGCCCGAGCCGACAGGAACGGCACGCCTCGTGCCCTTGGAGACACCATGAAAGCCTGCGACCTTATTCTGACGACGACACTCCTGTTCGCGGCGGCCGCCACCTTCGGCCAGATCATCAAGGATCCGATCCCGCTCGAGAACCTGGGTGGCGAGGTCGTCAACTTCGAGACCCCGCTCGTCCGGCCCATCCTCGTGACAGCCGACGGCGCCCAAGTGGTCGCGGTGAACGAACCCGATCAACGGGTCGTCGTCCGCGACGCGTCGACTCTCGCCCTCGTTGCCGAGATTCCTGCGGGCCAGGGTCTCACCGCGATCGCGGAGCGGCCCGGAGGCGCCGAGATCTGGGCCTCGGCCATGCACTCGTCTGCCGTGGTGGTGATCGACACGGCCACCTGGACCGTGAGCCACGTCCTCCGGCCGCCCTCCGGCCGCGATGTCGGAGTGGGCGACGCCTCTTCACCGGGGGGCATCGAGTTCTCGGCTGACGGCTCGAAGGCCTGGGTCACGGCCACGGCGACCGACGCCCTGGTCGTCTGGGACGCCCAGATGAAGCAGCACCTCGAGACGGTCCCCGTGGCGGTCGACCACAACGGCACTTCGACCCGCGTCAAGGGGCCCCGCTCCATCCTCCGCGTCGGTGAGACGATCTACGTCACCTCCTTCCGCTCCGGGAACCAGACCCTGGCGGGGCCGGTGGAGGTCTTCGGTCTGCATCCCGAGATCATCGACCTCGACTCGATCCCGGGCCTGTCGCTGCCGGACGCCGACGTTCTCGCCTTCTCCGCGACCGACGAGTCCCTCCTGTTTCATCAGAAGGACATCGGAAACCTGATCTACGCCGTCGCCTATCAGTCGAGCAGGAATCGTCTGGTCGTCGCCTCGATGGACGGCCGGAACGTCGAGTTCATCGGCGAGGGGTCCTTCCCGCAGGGCCGCATGACACTGAACCACCTGACCTTCCTGACCCCGGGCGACGCACCCGCCGACTACGTCCGGGTCGCGCTCGAGGACCTGGGGAACCCGGGCTCCGAGGTGCAGATCGCCATGCCGACGGCCCTGGCGATCGACGGGTCGAACCGCGTCTACGTCGCCGGCTACGCGTCGGCCAATCTCGGCGTCTTCGATGCCTCCGGCGCCTTTCTGGGCGCCCTGGCCACCGATGCCGGCCCGCGCGGCCTCGCCGTCTCCCCCGACGGCGACACGCTCTACAGCCTGAACCGGATCGCCGGCACGATCACCGCCTACGACGTCTCGGGGGGGCTCCCGCCGGGGCCCTCGGACACCGTGGCCATCGGCCTCCACGATCCGACCTGGACGTCCGTGAGCGCAGGGCGGGCGGTGTTCAACGACGCCTCGAACTCCGGCGGTGGCTCGACAGGGTGCTTCTCCTGCCACCCGGATCTCCAGCAGGACGGTCTGGCCTGGGACCTCTCGGCCTACCTGGACCCCGGCGACGGCTTCACGCAGGACTCTCCGCCCAGCTCCTGGGACGACCGGAAGTTCTCCATGACGACGCAGGACCTGCGCACCTCCGAGGACACCGCGCCCTACCACTGGCGTGGCGAGAAGAAGGACGTCGAGGGGTTCAACGGCGCCTTCCGGGCCCTGATCAAGGGCACCGAGCTCGACGACGCGAGCTTCGCCGAGCTCAAGGCGTACATGTTCAGCGCCCTGTATCCGCCCAACCCGTTCCAGTCCGTCGACCGCGAAGCTCCGCCGGAGGTGTTCGGCGGCAGCGTCGTCTTCCGCAACTCCGACATCCTGGGCGTCGGCAACGACCCCTGCGGCGCCTGTCACCTCCTGCCGACCGGCTCCCGGGGATCGATCTCCTCGCGTTTCGTCACCGGTGAGGTCCAACCGGGAGGGGACGACCTCGTCGCCGTCGACACGCCGCACCTGCGGGGGACCTGGACGAAGGCCTCGGACGGGGCGGACGTGCGCGAGGACGCGGGGACCTTCCTCGTCCCCGTCTCCGGCTTCGGCTTCGACCACACGGGAAGCCACAGCTCCGTGCGCAACTTCGTCGAGGCCCAGTTCCCGGACTTCACGACCCGCGAGTCCGACGCGGTGATCAGCTTCATCGAGCAGATGGACTCGGGCCTCGCCCCCTGCGCCGCCTGGGCGGCGCGCCTCGACTCGCTCACCGCCGGCGCCTCGGACGCACCCTTCCTGGTGGAGCAGGCGGATCTCGGGAGCTGCGACGTGGCCGCCCAGGGTCTCCTCGACCTCGGGGACGGACTCCAGGAGATCGGGCTGGTCTACGACCCCGGGCAGTTGGCCTTCCTCGCCAGCGACTCGGGGGTCGGGCCGTTCGACCTCGACACGTTGATCCAGAAGGCCACCGACGGCGAGGCGGAGCTGCTCCTCCTCGGCGTGCCCGTCGGCTCCGGGGAACGGACCGGCGTGGACCGGGACCGCGACGGCTCCTTCGACCTCGACGAGGTGGCTGCGGGAACCGATCCGGCCTCCCCCGACACCGACGGTGACGGCTTCTGGGACTCCTACGACGACGACCCGCTGGTTCCCGACGACACCGTGTCCGAAACGCAGGCGCCTCAGGTCGAGAACCTCGAGGTGACCCTCATCACGGCCAACTCGGTGCGGGTCGCCTACCGCACGGATACCTTCTCGCCCACCCGCGTGGTCTACGGCGAGACCACCGACTACGGCCAGGCGGTGGGCGATGACACCCCGCTTCCCGCCGGATCGAACCACTGGAAGCGTCGCCACTCGGTGGTGCTCCGCGGCCTCGACGACGGGAAGACCTACCACTTCCAGGTCGAGACGGAGGGCCAGAACGGCGTCGCCGGGGCCTCCGGCGACCAGACGGTCACCACGGTCTCCGACAACATCACCGAGGTCCCGGAGTCCATGCGTGTCGCCGACATCTCCATCGAGCAGGGTGACGGTGGGGGCGGCGTCAAGACCTTCACCGCGACGGTCGAGGTCGTCAACAACCTCCTCGAGCCCGTCGAGGGAGCCGAGGTCCGCGGCATCTGGACCCTGTTCGACGGGGGCGAGCCGGTTCTCCAGCTCGACTCGTTCCTCGGCGTGACCGACTCCAACGGGATCGCGCTCATCACCGCCGAGCTGCCGCCGGTGCAGCCCGCCGAATCGGCTCGCTTCACGATCCCGATGTACCTGGGAGAGGAAGGGGCCGAGACCTCGTCCATCATCGACCCCGTGGGCAACCCCACCCGCAAGTTCGCCTGGTCCGACAACGTCGTCACGGCAGCGGAGGTCCCGGTCCAGTAGCGTCCTCCGGGGAGCGCCGGTGGCGGAGCCGGGAGCGCCAGTGGCGGAGCCGGGATCGCCGGTGGCGGAGCCGGAATCGCCGGACACGTCCGCCGGCTGTCGGGGTTCGTATCTCCAGGGAGACGGGAGCTATCCTCCCGTTCGGAGGTCGGCTCACGAGGACGCGGACCGCGGCCACCGGAGGAGGTACGACCATGAACCGACGAGAGTGGATGACGGCGGCGTTCGGCTGGACAGCCGCGACGCTCATCAGCCGACGGCTTCCCGCCCAGCAGTCGGCCGCGGGCAACACCGGCTCCCTCGAGAAGTCCGAGGGCGAGTGGCGGAGGATCCTCACGCCCGAGGAGTTCCGGGTGCTGCGCCAGGCCGGCACCGAGCGCCGGTACACCAGCGCGCTCAACGACGAGAAGCGGAACGGCCTCTTCCTCTGTGCCGGCTGCTTCCTGCCCCTGTTCTCCTCCGAGACCAAGTACGACAGCGGCACGGGTTGGCCCAGTTTCTGGGACTGCCTGGAGGGGCGGGTCGAGACCAGCGTCGACTACAAGATCGGCTACGCGCGGACCGAGTACCACTGCTCCCGCTGTGGCGGCCACCAGGGCCACATCTTCGAGGACGGCCCGCGACCCACCGGCCTGCGCTACTGCAACAACGGAGTCGCCTTGACCTTCGCCCCGGAGGGCGACGAGCTCCCGGCGCTGCGCACCTGAAGGCCCCCACGTACCTGAAGGCCACTGTGGGCCCGGGAAGACCCGCGTTCCTGAAGACAGCCGGGTCCGACGATCCCGGGGGCCCCCCTCTCAGCGGATCATCAGCGGGGTCGTCGTCCAGAAGCAGAGCCCGGTACCGGGGATCGAACAGTCGGCGTCCCGCTCCGTCTTCACCAGATAGGCCAACGACGGCTGGGAGTCGATCTCCGGCAGCGCGTCGAGGCCCCGCAGGACCAGGCCGCCGGCGGCGCCGCGGACGAAGGCCTCGAGGTCGCCCGGATCGGTGGGGTTCAGCGGATAGAACCCATCGCCGGAGCGCAGGAAGAGCCGGTCCAGGTAGAAGCCGGCGTCGATCCCGACGGCGGCCGAGATCGACACCTCGATATCCCGCGACTCCCGGAGGGGCCGGAAACCCACGCAGGGGATGCACGGATCCGACTCGGGCGCCGGATGCTGCGTGCCCGCCGCCCACTCGTCGAAACTCGGGACGTCGGGCGGCGTGATCCTCGGGCCCGGCACGAGAGTCAGGAGCGGCCGGCCGTCCGCCCCCGCGTCCTCCCAACAGCCACTCTCCGGGCCGCCCTGGGTGAGGCCGGCCAGGACCTCCCGGAGGGACGGGTTGCACTCCCGGATCGCCTCGCCGTCCCGCGCCAGGAGGAAGCACCCGTCCGCCTCCGACCAGACCGGAAGCCAACGCCCGGCGGAAGCGTGGAGCGCGGGCTCCCGAGCTGCCAGCATGGAGTACCAGCCGGCGAACAGCGCCGAGGCATAGGAAGAGCCCGCCGGCGCGACCTGGCCGTCGAGGCACAGTCCGTGGCCGGGGACCAGAGCGTCGCTCTGCGCGGGCGACTCCCACTGCGGCTGGGGGCTGTGCCCCGCGCCGTAGTGGAAGAGGTCGATGGCCCCCGCGGCCAGCGTCTCGTCGAGTGACGCGGGGAAGAGCAGGTCCTGGTGGTTCCCCGCCGCCGCCATCACGGCGGCGCCACGGTCCGTCAGGTGCCCGAGGACCGCCGCGATCTGGCACCCCAGGGTCGGCCCACCGGCGGCGCAGTCGGAGGCGCCACGGGGGTCCGCCGGCGTCGCGAGGCGCCCGAAGCTCAGGTTCACCGTCAGGAGGGGCTCCTGCCGGAGCGCCGCGTCCTCCGCGACCCGGCACAGGGTCGCCAGCACGTGGGCGTCCCCGATCTCATCGCCGAGAGCACCGAGCCCCGGGTCGTCCAGCGCGTAGAGCACGGGTTCCACCCGCCGGAGCGACATCGCCTCGACCAACGCCCGCACGCTACGACCGTGCCAGTTGCTCCAGTCCACGACGGCGGCCCAGGGCCGCGAGTCGGGGACGGGCACCCGCGTCATCTCCCGGCCCCCCGCGCTGCCCGACCGCTCGGCGGTGGCCAGCGGCAGTGGGTAGAGAGGAGGCGTCTCGACCCCTCGGCTGACGGCGCTGCAGTCGCCTGCGCTCCGCACCCCGAAGCTCAGGACCCCGAGATCGCCGCAGGCCACCGACAGGTCGGCGACGACGGTCTCGGCGCAGGCCCGTCCGTGCAGCGACCAGTCGACGTCGCTCGTGGCAGCGAGCCCGGGCATCGCGAGCAGCGGGAGAACCGTCGCCGCGAGCGCGGCGGCTTGCGAGAGGCGAGGCCGAAGAGCGACGGGGCGCTTCGAGACGCGATAGGTCATATGGGTTTGTTCCAACACTTCGATGTTCCTATTGTTGCATAACGAGGATCTGTTCGCGAACGAATCGACGTCCTCCTGCCGCGAGTCGCTCCGTCGGCGGCGTGTCCCGCCCGAGGTTCAGGAGGTCGGGGAGGTCGCCGGCCCGCGCCGCGACGACCCAGACCGACCGGGTTCCGGGCTCCGGGCCCACCAGGTCGGAGGCGAACGCGACGAACCGGGCAGCGCCTCGGTGAACGTCGACCTCCAGCCCGTCCGCCGGTGCGATCCGTTCCAGCGCCGCTCCCGTCGAGCGGTAGAGCGCGAACTCGGTCTCCGCGAACGCGGCCCCTTCCGGTTCGACCCGGATCACGACGCGCGTCCCCGGCTGGACGACCCTGGCGCCGCGGGACGCATCGGCATCGGCCGTCGAGCGGCGCTCCGCCAGCGCTTCGACCGTCACCTGGAAGGCGGCGAACCGCATCCCCTCGGGCTCGGGCTCCGGCCAGGCCAGATAGCCGACTCCGCCCGCGAGGATCCCCACCAGGAGCACTGCCGCCAGACGCCATCCCGAGCGGATCGCGGTTCGGCCCGGCAGGAGGCCGCCCAGCGCCCTCCTGCGCGCGACCTCCGACGGATTCGGGGCCTCGACGCCACCGTCCTCGGCGAGACGCCGGCGCAGAGCCGAGCTCCCCGCCAGGGTGCTCTCCACCCTCTCCGCCTCCTGTGGCGAAAGCTCGCCTCTCCGGTACGCCGACAAGAGGCTCGCCACTCCCGCCTCCGCGCCGTCCTCCCGGGCGGCGCGACCGATCTCCCACAAGAGCCCTTCCCTGTCGATCGACTCGTTCATCTGCTCACCTCCTCGTCAATCCCTGCTCCTGCCCCTCTGGGAGTCACCGGAGCGGCCGATTGCCCCACGGGAGCTCCCGGACCCTTCAGCAGCAGCACGGACCCCCAGGCCGCCGCGGGCCATTCCGATCGGATCGCCGCGAGGGCGACGGCGTAGGCCTCCGGCACCGACGCGCCCCGCGCCAGGGCGCGGTAGAACGCTCCGTTGAGATCCGAGGCCAGGCCGTCCGCGAGCGGCGCACGGCTCGCGACCACCCAGGAGGCGCCCCGGCGACAGAACAGGCCTGCGAACCCGTAGCGGCCGCTGTCGGCGGTCGCGGGCCAGCGCCCCGTATCGCACCCACTCAGGTTCGCCATCTCGACCCCGGCCTCCCACGAGCCGAGCTCGACCATGTCGACGGATCCGTCCGCGAGGGAGAGACGGCTCAGCTCGGGAAACGCCGGATCGTACTGGCCGTGGGTGTCGAAGTGGATCCAGCGGGCGTCGGCCGAGGCCTCCCGGATCGCGGCCCGGGTCGCCTCCGCGCCCTCCAGGACGCGGGCCGCGGGGAAGAGCCGGCGGTAGAGCGAGGCCTGGCGCGTGCCACTCGGTAGATTCCCGACCGGGTCGACGACGAACAACGACCGACCGCCGACGCCGGGCCGGGCCGCCGCCGCCCCCGCCGGACGCAACGCGAGGGTGGCCAGGTCGGCGAGCCAGCCGCCGCCGGAACGCGGCAGCGCGGCCAGCGGCAGACCCTGGAGCACGCCGTGCAGAGCAAACGATGCATGCCCGGACGGTGCGGAGTCGGGCGTGAGGGCGGCGCCGACCGGCTCCAGGACGGCGCGCCAGACGGAGTCGTCGGCATCGCCGGTGTCCAGCATTCCCCGCACTTCGCGCACGATCTCCACCAACCGTGGGAGCGCCATCGGGGTCCTGCGCACGACGGAGACACCGCCCCCCGCCACCCGGCGCAGGAGCAGGACCTCGTCGTCCAGGGCCACGCCCCGGTAGTCGAGTGCCCGATCCTCCGGCGGCTCTGCCGCCGCGGGACAGTCCGGACGCAACGTGCGGGAGAGCTCCTGCAGCTCCGCCAGAAGGGTCCGCCGGATCGCCCGCCTCTGTTCGCGTCGGGTCGCGGAAGCCGGCTGCTCCAGAGCCGCCAGCTCGTCGAGGAGCTCCCGCCGCCGGGAGTCGCCACCGAGGTCGGCCGAGCCACCGCCACCCGGCGTCTCCCCGCACCGTGTCCTCGCCTCCTCCGCGAGGGTCGCCCGGTCCAGGCGCTCCAGGAGCCTCCAGGCCTGCGCCGGGTCGCCGCGCTCGACCGCGATGCGCGCGGCGCGGTAGTAGTCCTCCCCCTGCTGGCCGGGACCCACGACGAGTCGCTGGTTCAGCGCCGCGGGAGTGGCGATCTCGTGCAGGGAGAGGGCGCTGTCGAAAGCTCCGGCGGCGCCACCCAGGTCGCCGAGCTGGCGGCGGGCGCGCCCCACGCAGCTCAGGGCCCGGGCGAGGAGGCGGTCGGTGGCGGCCGAACGGGCGAGCGACCGGCAGCGGTCGAGGGCGGCCTCGGGACGTGACGACGCCAGATCGTCCTCCGCGGCCACGAGCTCGGCCCAACCCTCGAGCTGAGAACGCCTGCCGCCCTCGGGGGCACCCGCCAGGAGCTCCCGCGCGCGGCTCAGATCGTCTTCGGGCGAGCGTCCCCTCCGCACGCTCAGGTAGGCCCGGTTCACCCGCTGGTTGGCGTGCTCGAGGGGGTCGCGCTCGGGTTCGATGCCGTCGAGCGCCTCGTCGAGGATGGCCCCCGCCCGGTTCAGGTCGTCCTGGGTCGCCAGGGGATCGAGGAGGATCAGCCAGGCCAGCGTGCCGCGTGCGGGCGGCAGGAGCCGCTCGGAACACGGAGTCTGGCGGCACTCGTCGAGGGCCGATTCGAGGCGCTCCACAGCCTCGCGGGTGGCGCCGACCCGGCCGAGGATCTCCGACCGGTGCATCGCGACCGTGAACCGGTTGGCGTCGACGACCCTCAGGTAGGCGGCGTCCGCCAGCTTCAGGTGGCGCCAGGCTGTGGCCAGCGACCCTCCCGTCGCCAGTGTGAGGCTGGCGCGGCTCTGCTCCGCCTGCGCCTCCCACGCGGCGGCCTCCG
>CAJQNK010000277.1 GCA_905479655.1 uncultured bacterium
CCTCCAGGCCAGCGCTCAGGGAGTCGATGTCCAAAACCACGTCGTCGAAGGTAGCACAGGCTTTCGCCGTAGAAAAGTCTGGCCGCTCAGATTCCCTCCCGGGAATGCTGGTATTCCCTAAAGGCAAGTTTGGTCTTGACAAAGCTTTCTTCTCACGCTAGTTTCTTTCCATGGAAGACACTTCGCAGCACCCGCGAAGCCTCCTACGGAAACTCCTCCCGTGGGGCAGTCAGCGTCAGGCAGCCACTTCCCTCGGCTGCTCCGAGCAGCACCTGTCGAACATCCTGGCCGGGCGGACCCTGCCGAGCCTGACTCTGGCAGCGGCCATCGAGCGGGAGTACGGCATCCCCGCGGCGTCCTGGGTGGAGGCGGCCTGACATGGCCGAACGCTCCCACGGACTCGCCCGCGAGGGCGAGGGCCACTCCGACGCCGAACGGCACTGCGGGCCGGAGACGAACCTCCGCCAGGCCCTCGACCAGGCGGCGTGCGTCCTCCGGCAGCCCGACCTCTTGGGCGTCTGGGACACCTCTCCGCGCCTACGCGGCGCCGGTTGGTGGGAGGACGAGATCGAGCGGGCGGTCCAGCGGTCGGAGGCCGCGCTCTCGGAGCGGCCCGAGACCCGCCTGACGCAGGTCGACGTCGCCGCGGAGCTGTTCCGTCAGCTCGACCTGGTGGTGAGCCCGATCGAGCGGGAGCTCCGCCGACGGCGCGCCATGGAGACCCAGCCTTGACCCGGCACTCGAGCACATTCGCCGACGCGATGGCCCGTTGCATTGGCCGGGACACCGCGACCATCGCCTCGGCGGTGGGCTACGCCCGGCGGACGGTGGCGAGCTGGAAGGAGCCGAAGGGCGACTCCCGGCAGGGCCCGGCGAAGCGCTGCCCCGCTCGGCTGCTACGCGACCTGGCGCTGGCCTCGATGGACGCCGGCCGGGATCTGCACGACGCGGTAGCGCCCGTCCACGCCGTGGCCACGAGCCTGGGGTTCGAGCTTCGCCGCCGGGTGACCGACGACGAGCTGGGGGAGGAGCGCCGCCACGTCGGGCGCGTGCTCGGAGAGATGACTTCCACCATCCGGCGCCTCGAGCGCCGGCTGGAGATCGGAGCCGGGGCGCGCCCGGCGCCGGCCATGACAAACGAAGGCCCCGGGGAGCTGGAACTCCGCGGGGCCGGTGGACCAAGGGGGTTGAGACCTATGTCCGGAACCGAAGATACCACGACCGAGCGGAGGGCGGCCTCATGAGCGCGCCCGCCACCGCAACCGCGTCCACCCACGCGCTCACCCAGGCGGACTACGGCTGCCTTCTGGTCTACGTCCTGCCGGACTGGACGGCTACCGAGCGCGGGATCACCGAGGAGGTCGCGCAGGCGTTCTTCATGATCCGCCGGGACCCGAGCGAAGCCGACGAGCTCAGGCGAGCCATCGACGACTGGCGGTTCGCCCGCGCGGACAAGGGCTGCGTGCAGCGCATCGTCGAGCGACAGGACCTCTTGGGCTGCGACGGCTGCGACTACCTGCGGCCCTGCCAGCCGTTCCCGGACTCGTGCGACGCGCTGTGCGAGGACTGCACCGAGACGCGCCTGGGGCCCGCGCACCCGAATCCCGACGAGGACTACGAGTTCTCGCGCGACGAGGAGGTGGCCGGTGCCTGAGTCCTTCCTCGGAGTCGTCTCCCTTGCCCTCGGTGTTCTCGCCGGCCTGGTCGTCGGGGCCCTCGCGACGCTCCACCGCGACGCCGCTCCGCTCCGCGAGCGCCTCTACCGCTGGTCCGAGGACCGGCCGAAGTTCGTCCGCGCACCGATCGGCCTGGTGCTCGTCTTCCTCGGCTACGAGGGCCACGACGACGCCCTGGCGGTGCCGACGAGCGCTCTTCGCCCGGGTTCCCACGGCTCGATCGTGGCGGACCACCCGGTGGTGCCGGGCATGCAGCACCTCGACGGCTGCGCCGCGACCGACTACGGGGGCGACTACTTCCTGGTCGAGAGCGCCACGCCGACGGCGCAGCGGACGATCATCGCAGCGCTCGAGCAGTGGAGGGCCAGGCCATGATCGCCGCCGCGATCGTCGAGGGTCGGCCCGCGCCCCTCGTCTTCCCCATCCAGCCCGAGTGCTCGGCGCCGCGGTGCCGGTGCACGGCGACCCATCGGCTGCGCTTCACGCTCGTCGGCCGTCACCTCGACGAGCCGGTGGAGGCGGACGAGCTCGTCTGCCGCGGGCACGGCGAGGGCGCGCTCTTCGCGCTGGGCCGACTGCCGCGGGCGATCCTGACCGAGGCGACACTCTCCGGCCTGCGCGTGGAGGAGCGGTGATGTCGGCGCTCCAGGACCTGGCCGCCGTCTGCGAGCTCCACCAGGTGGACGCCCACGTGACCCTCCACTGGAGCGGCCGGGTGAACGTCTCCGTGAGCCCCGAGCCGGGTGCTGAGCCGATCCTGTCCGGCCACGGTACCGACCCGGACGCGGCCGTGCGGGGCGCGGTCGACCGCTTCCTGCGGCGGCGCGAGGGCCGGCCATGACGCGGCGGTGCGAGGCGAGGCTCCCCGGCTGCCTGGGGATGGCAACCCGCCGGTGCCTGGGCTCCTGCGACGACCGGGGGGTTCCGGGGCCGGGCGACCATGCGCCGCTCGACTTGTGCATGAGCTGCGAGCCCAGGCACTTCGACGAGAAGCACCGCCGCGAGTTCTGGCGGTGGTTCGGGGCCAACCGCCTCGACTGGAAGCGGAGTGACAGCTACGCCCTGAGGCGGGTGTCATGAGAGACGACCTGGCTCTGTCCCTTGCCGGTCTCGCACCGAAGGACCTCCGCTTCCACGAGGACCCCACGCGATCGACACTTCCGCTCGAGCTCGAGGAAGGCGACGTCTTGGCCTTCCCCGAGGGACCGGCGGTCGTCTTGAAGGTCGAGCCCGGCGACGAGTCGACCGACGCCCGCCTGACCCTGCGGCATCCGGATGGAGTCGGCCGGTACCGAGCCCGCGGACGGGTCGCCGTCTACGACATCGAGTTGGTCATCAAGCAACGGGCAGCAGGTCTGCCCTGCCCTTTCTAGAAGGAGTCGCAAGATGAACGAATCCACCGTACCCGAGATCGTGCGCAGCCCCGAGAACCTCGGTTCCCACGAGATCGCCGTCCTCTCGGTGCGCGACGTCGTCGGCCGAGCGATCGCCGTCGGCGAGGTCATGCGGAGCGTCATGAAGGTCGACGTCCACTACGGCATCATCCCTGGAACCGACAAGCCCAGTCTCTGGAAGCCAGGGGCCGAGAAGGTCCTGATGCTGTTCCAGCTCTCGACCGACTACGTCATCGAGGACCTCTCGACCCGAGACTGCAACCGCTTCCGGGTGGTCTGCCGGGTGACCCACATCCCGAGCGGCGCCTACATCGGCGCCGGCGTCGGTGAGGCCTCGACCGCCGAGGAGAAGTACCAGTGGCGAGCTGCCATCTGCGACGAGGAGTACGACGCGACGCCGCCCGATCGCCGCAAGACCAAGTGGTACAAGCGCTACGACAAGGCCTCGCGGACCAAGGTCGCCGACTCGAAGAAGATGATCCGCACCGAGCCCGCGGACCTCGCCAACACCGTCCTCAAGATGGCGAAGAAGCGTGCTCTGATCGACGCGGCGCTCACCACCGGCGCCTGCTCGGACCTCTTCAGCCAGGACCTCGAGGCCCTACGTGACCTGGGCTTCGAGCCCGACGGTGAGGACGCGGGGCGGAGCGCTGAGGAGCCCAAGGCCGAGCCGAAGGCGACGATGCCGTGGGAGGGCCGGACGTTCTCCGAAGCGGTGCTCAAGAAGGGGGCGACCCAGGAGGCCCTCGGTTTCGGCAAGCACGCCAAGGACCCGATGGGCGCCATCCCGGAGGACTACCTCCGGTGGGCCCTGGCGAACGCCCGCAACGAGACGGCCGCGGCCGCCTGCCTGGTCGAGCTGGTCGCCCGGGGCCTGGTCACCGACTCCCGGGTGACCCGGGTCCTCGAGGAACTGGTGGGCGAAGCGGAGCAGAAGGCCTCGCCGCCGGCGCAGCCGAGCAGCGGCGAGCCGCCGCAGCCTCCGCCGATCTCCGACGAGGAGTGGGCCGAGCAGGGCGAGCTGGGGGTCTGAGCATGCCCACCTTCTTCCTCGTTGAACTCGACGACCACAGCAACCACTCCGAGGGGAGCTGAGAGATGACCGAGACGATGACGGCCCGCAACGAGCAGGCCTACCGAATTCAGGACGTGGGGCCGAGCCGAGACCTCGAGATCCGGCTGCGCCCCGGAGTCAACCGACTGCGCGGCAGGAACGGCGCCGGGAAGACCGAGGCCATCAAGGCGATCCTCCGAGCGAACGGCCAGAGGGACGTGAGGCTCACCGTCCGGGACGGCCAGGAGCGAGGGTCGGTCTCCGGCCCGGGCGTCTTGCTGGTGGTCGGCCGGAAGGTGACGTCCACCGGGGAGCCCGCCGTCGAGCTGGCGGACTACGGCTCCCTGGCGCGAGTCATCGACCCGGGCCTCAAGGGCGACGCCCCGAGGGCGCGCGCCCGCGTCGAGGCGCTCCTCGACCTGATCGACCTCCGGCTCGGACCGGCCGACGTCCTGCGGCTCGCCGACGACGACGAGACGGTAGCTGCGGCGGCCGAGGGCGCTCTCCGCCGGCAGGGCGGCGAGGTCCCGATCCTCGACGCCTTGTCGGCGATCCGCAACATGGCCCACGCGCTGGCGCGCGAAGCCGAGAAGGACGCGGACACGGCCAAGGGGCGCCTCGACGCCGTCGCCGCGAGGCTGGCCGAGATCGACCCGGACGGGATCCTCACCCTCGAGGACTTCCCTCGGGGCGAGGCCGAGGTGATCGCAGAGCAGCTCGACGAGGCGCTCCGGACGGAGACCCGGCTGCTCGACAAGCGCTCCCAGGCCGCGGAGCTCGAGGGGCGGCAGGAGGCGATCCGGGCCAGTCTCGGGGAGCGGCCGAACGACGAGCTCGCGACCCAGGTGGCGGACGCCGCGGCCGCGAAGGTGGCAGACCTGCGGGCGAAGCTGGCGCTCGCCGAACAGGAGCACCGGGCGGCCGTCGCGAGGCAGGAGGAGGTCCACGAGGCGGCCCGCCGCTGGGACGCCCAGAAGGCGGTGCTCGACCAGCCCCTCGACAAGCCGACGGACGCGGAGATCTCGGCCGCGGTCGAGAAGGTGCGGACGTTGCGCGCCGAGCGCGAGGCCGCGATTGAGCGTGACGCCTGGAAGAGCGCCAAGGCCGACGAGGTCCTGCGCTGCGACGAGCTCGACATGACCGTCGCCGAAGGGGCCCGGCTCCGCAAGCTGGCGGACGGCCTCCCGCGTCGGGTCCGGGAGCTCCTCTCCGAGCGCGGCCTCCCCGGCCTCGAGATCGACGAGGACGCCCTCGCCTACGCCGGGCCCGAGACCGAGGGCATCGTCGTCCCCTTCGACCGGCTGTCCCTGGGGCAGAGGGTGCGGGTCGCGCTGCGGATGGCGCTCCGCTCCGGAGCGTGCGCGGGTCGAACACTGCCGCTCGACCCGGCCTTTTGGCTCGGTCTCGACCCCGAGGCCGCGACGGAGCTCGACGCCATCTCCGTCGAGATGGACGTCTTCCTCGTCACCGAGGAGCCCTCGGAGGACGACGAGATCACCGTCGCCCACGGCGTCGCGATGACCGACACCAAGCTCGACGCCCTGGCCCGCCAGGCCGCGGCCGCCGGCCTCTCGACTGAGCAGTGGGACGCGATCCTCGCCGACCACCCCGACCCGATCCCGGCCGCGGCCGAGACCGCCCTCCTCGAGGCGATCGCCGCGGTCGCCAAGCAGGCGCAGAAGAAGCGCTGACACCTCAACCACCGAAGGAGAGAAGAACCATGGCATTCCAGCCCTACAAGCGATCCGGTCGCCCGACCGCGGACCCCGACACCGTGCTGCTGGGCCACAGCCTCATCTCGATCGGCCCGAGCCTCTTCGAGGCCCTCGGCGAGCCCGAGCGCGTCCAGCTCCTCTTCGACCCCGACAAGCGCATCGTCGGCCTCCAGACGGCGTCTGAGGAAGTGACGGGACTGAAGGTCCGTGACAACCGCGCCGTCACCGCCAGAGGCTTCTACGACGCCTTCGGCATCGAAGAGCGCGGCCGGTTCACCGGGGTGGTGAAGGACGGCACCCTCCACGTTCACCTCAAGACCAGCCGCGTCTGACCGGCACTCCGGGCTCCGGGGTCGGGCGAAGGCTCGGCTCTGGGGCCGCCGGTCAGCCGGACCGACCGGAAGACCCTGACAACGAGAGGGAGGCGGGGTGTCCCGAGCCGGCCACATCAAGCTCTCACGCAAGATCTACGAGGACGACGTGTTCTGGAACGAGCCGCGAGTCTTCTCCCGCTACGAGGCGTGGGAGGACCTCATTCAGGCCGCAGCCTGGAAGCGCCACCGACGGGTCGTCGGTGCCGACGTCGTCGAGCTCAACCGCGGCGAGGTGCTGGCATCCGAGCGCTACCTCGCCGAGCGCTGGAGCTGGTCGCGCAGCAAGGTGCGCCGCTTCGTGCAGCTCCTCGTCACGAAGCTGGAGCGAATCCGGCCCAGCCGCGAGACCAGCATCGGGACCATATATGCCCTTGTGAACTATGACGCTTACCAGTCCACCCGGCCCACCCATCGGCCCACCAACGAGACCAGCTCCGGACCAGCAAGGGGCCAGCTTCGAACCACCACGGGACCACCACGGAACCAGCACGGGACCAAAGGAGAAGAAAGGAAGAAGAATAGAAGAAGAACAGAAGAAGCAGGGGCTGTCGCGCGCGAGCGCGAGCGAGGCCCGGCGGCTTCGACGGCGGCGGAGCTGCGGAGAGCTCTCCAGGCTCTGGCCGCCAAGGTCGGAGCCCAGCCTCCTCCAGCCGCCCAGGTCCAGCGCTGGATGGAGCTCCTCGGCTGCGGCCAGGAGTGGATGCTCGCCGAGCTCGAGGACCTCGCCACCCGCGGCCACCTCCACGACAAGGGCCTCGGGTACGTCTGGGCGGCGCTGCGCGGCCGCTGGCGGGAAACCAACCCCCGGGCGGCGTCCCGGGTCGGGCCCGAGCCGATCGACATCGAGCAGCGCCTCCAGGGCCTGGCCGAGGCTCTTCCCGAGGACCTCCCGGGTCGGGAGACATGGGTCGGCCGGATCCGCGGCCTTGAGGGCGAGCCGGCCGACGTCGAGGACTCGCTCCAGCTACTCGACGCCGAGCTCATGGACGCTCTCGGAGAGTGCCTACCAGCCGACGAGCTCGCCGACATCGAGGCCTCAGCTCGAACCCAGTTTGAAGGGGCGGTTTCGCGCCTCCCCGGGGCAGAGCGGCAAGCGGCACTTCGGAGGTTCGAGCGATCGCTCCTCCGGGGCCGCTTCCGCCTGCCGGAGTTGTCGCTGTTCAACCCGGAGGTGTTCGATGCCTGACCCCGGCCCCGGACGCCGGCCCCGCGGCCAGTTCTTCCAACCGACCTCCCTCGAGGCGCTCGAGCCCGGGCGCCGGTGCTGGGCCCCCTGGCCGCCACTCTTCGCGCTGGAGGGCGCGGTTTGCCTGCTCGTCGGCCATCCCCGCCGGCCCATCCTCGAGGACGACGGCGACGGCACCACCTTCCGACCCGCCACCCTCGTCGAGCGCCGCCGCGGCGTGGCCATCATCGCAAACCCGGACGGCCGACCGGCCACCGTGCCGGCCCGCTCGCTGATCCTGGAGGCCAAGTAGATGACCGAGCCCATCGCAGCCATCGAACTCGCCGAGATCCCGCTCACGACGATCCACCCCTCGCCGGTCAATCCCCGCGGCCATGCTGCCGCCCAGGACCTCGAGGAGCTGGCCGCCTCGATCCAGGCCCACGGCGTGCTCGAGCCGATCATCGTCCGGCCGGTCAACGGCCACTACGAGCTCGTCGCCGGCGAGCGCCGCTGGCGCGCGAGCGAGCTCGCCGGCCTCGAAGCCATCCCCGCCCTCGTCCGTGAGCTCGACGACGAGACGGCCCTCGAGATCACCGTGATCGAGAACCTCCAGCGCCGGGACCTCCACCCGCTGCAGGAGGCCGAGGGTATCCAGGCCCTGGTCGAGCAACGCGGCTGGAACCTCGCCACCGTCGCCGAGCAGATCGGCCGCTCCCCGGCCTGGGTGGCTCGCCGGGCCCGGCTCTCGAAGCTCTCCGAGGCCTGGCGCGACTCCGTCGCGGATCCGGAGAGCGCCGTCCACGGGTGGGGCGCGGCACACCTGCAGGAGATCGCTCTCCTCGACCCCTCGGCCCAGGACGAGCTCCTCGGCAGCTTCGGCAGCTGGCGCCAGTGGACCGCAGGAGATGTCCGAGAGAGCGTCGCGAAGCACCTGCGCAAGCTCTCGGCCGCCCCCTGGAAGGTGGCCGACGGGGACCTCGTCCCCGAGGCCGGCCCCTGCACCACCTGCCCGAAGAGGAGCTCCTGCTCGCCGGGGCTCTTCGACGACGAGGAGCCCGCCAGCGATGCCGAGATCTCGCCCACCGACCGCTGCCTCGATCCCACCTGCTGGAACCGCAAGGCGGCCGCCTGGGTCACCCAGCGGCACGAGGCGGTCGTTGCCCAGCACGGCGACGACCTCGTGCTGATGAAGACCGGGTATGGCAATGATCCCGATGCTCCGGAGGAACTCGTAAAGGGCGCGGTCTCGGACTGGCAGGTCACCAAGGCCCTCAAGAAGGACCCGGACTCGGTCCCCGCCCTGGTGGTCTCCGGCCCCGGCCTCGGGCAGATCCGCTGGGTCAAGCCCACGGGCACCGGCAGCACCGCCCTCGCGAAGAGCCGGAAGAGGACCCTCGCCGAGCGCGAGGAGCAGCTCCGGCTCCGGCGCCTCCGGAGGGCCGCCGAAGCCCTCCTCGAGGACGCGAGGAAGCCGCCGTCGGCGGCGAAGATCTACGCCCTCGCCGCCCTCTTCGGCACGCGCTGGAACCGCGACTCGGCCCGTGAGTGGCACCACGGCGACCTTCCCGAGCCCGTCCGTCAGCCCGCAAAGGCCTCCGGCAGCTGGACCCGATGGAAGCTCGCCGACGGCCTGACTCCGGCCGACGCCCGGATGTCGCTCTGGGTGGGTGTCCACGACATCCTGGAGAGCCGGGTCGCGAGCGCCCACGACGACGCCGCGGTCCTCCATCGCGAGCTCCGGGGCCTGGCCAGGGTGCTCGAGCTCGACTGGCCCGCTGCCTGGACTGCCGCCGTCGACGGGCTCCCCGAGCCCAAGTCCTGGGCCAAGGAGAGGACTCGCGCCGGGAAGGCCAGGAAGGAGGCTGCTGCATGACCTGGTGGCGCGACCGAGACCGGACCCGCACCCTGCCCCTCTTCCTCGCCTGGTCGCCCACGCTGGGCGAAGTGAAGGCCGACGCGATCACGCTCGAGGCTGAGTGCGCAGCCGAGGCGGCCGAACGGTGGGCGGAGAGCCAGGACGACATCACGTCCGAGATCGAGGTCGCGATCCGCCGCCTGGCCCCCGACGGCCGCACGGAATCCGAGACGGAGATCTTCGTCGTCGAGGGCGAGGCCGGGGCGGCCTACTCCGCCCGGCGGAAGGAGGGCGTGGCGTGACGGAGGCAGCCCACACCGCCGACCGGATCCGCCGAGCGATCGCCTGCCGCCGGTTCCGCTTCACCTCAGAGCTGGAGCTCCAGGCCGGCATCGAGCAGGCGCTGACCGAGGACGGGATCGAGTTCGAGCGCGAGGCCCGGCTCGGCGACGCTGGCGTGATCGACTTCCTGGCCGGCGACGTCGGCATCGAGGTCAAGACCGGGAGCTCGACCGCCGGCGTCATCCGCCAGCTCCTTCGCTACGCCGAACGGTACGAGGTGGGCCACCTGGTGCTCGTCACCACGAAGCCTGGGCACTCCGTGGCGAACGGCTACCTCCGCGGGATCCCCGTCGACGTCCACCTGGTCGACCGAGGGGCCCTCTGATGCAGGCGGCGCAGCAACAGACCGCGCGCACCTTCGGCACGGCGACCCTCCGGGGCTCCACCTGGGTCCTCGAGACGGATCCCCACGTGTCCATGCGCCTGAAGCGGCTGTTCAGCCGCAGCGGCCGCGGCACACCGGGACGGATGCGCCTCTCCCACTCCCCGGAGGTGGCCGCGGATCTCGCCTGGTTCACGTCGCGCTACCCCCTCGAGATCCTCCCGAGCCCCGAGGCCCTCCACGAGCCGGCCCGCCAGCACCGGGAGATGATCCTCCGCCTCGAGGACTACCTCGGCAACGGCTACGAGCCCCGGGATTTCGGCCTAGCTCTCCCGCCGCGGACCTACCAGGCGCGCGCCGCAGAGGTCGTCCTCGCCCAAGGCCACCTCCTGATCGCCGACGAGGTGGGCCTCGGCAAGACCGCGACCGCTCTCGCCGTCGTCGCCGACGAGCGCGCCCGGCCGGCGGTGATCGTCGTTCCGACCCATCTGCAGAAGCAGTGGCGGCGCGAGGCGCTCAAGTTCCTGCCCAGGGCTCGCGCCCACATCATCCAGAGGTCCAAGCCCTACCCGCTCGGCGACGACCTGTTCGGCGTCCCGGACATCCTCATCATCACCTACCACAAGCTCGCCGGCTGGGCCTCCGTGCTGCGCAAGATCGCGAAGACCGTCGTCTTCGACGAGGTCCACGCGCTGCGCACCGGGCCCGGCACCCAGCGCTACGCGGCCGCCCAGGAGGTCGCCCAGCGCTGCGCCTTCCGTGTCGGCCTCTCCGCCACCCCGATCTACAACTACGGCGGCGAGATCTACAACGTGCTGCAGGTCCTGAAGCCTGGACTCCTCGGCACGGTCACGGAGTTCCGCGACGAGTGGTGCGCGTCGGCCGGCAACAACCGCTACCGGATCCGCGAGCCTCGGGCGTTCGGCACCTGGGCACGCGAGCAGTTCGCGATGGTCCGCCACACTCGAGCCGAGGTCGGCCGCGAGCTCCCCGACGTCCTCAAGATCGTCGAGACCGTCGACTCCGACACCTCCGCCCTCGACGCCGTCGAGGACCGGGCCGTCGAGCTCGCGAAGATCCTCCTCGAGCGCGACGAGACCGAGCGCGGACAGCGGATGCGCGCGGCCGAGGAGCTCTCGAACCAGCTCCGCCAGGCCACCGGCATCGCCAAGGCCCCCTACGTCGCCGACTTCGTCCGGATGCTCGTCGAGTCCGGCGAGCAGGTCGTGCTCTGCGGCTGGCACCGGGCCGTATACGACGTCTGGAAGGCGAAGCTCGGGGATCTCGGCGTCGTGCTCTACACCGGCTCCGAGACCCCCGCGGCGAAGGACCGCGCCCGGCAGGACTTCGTCGACGGCGAGGCCAAGGTCTTCATCCTCTCGCTCCGGAGCGGCGAGGGTCTCAACGACCTGCAGAAGGCCTCGAGCTGCATCGTCTTCGGCGAGCTCGACTGGAGCCCCGGCGTCCACGAGCAGTGCATCGGGCGCCTGCAGCGCGACGGCCAGGCCAACAAGGTCGTCGCCTACTTCCTCGTCGCCGAGGACGGATCGGACCCGACCATGGTCCAGGTCCTCGGCCTCAAGCGCGAGCAGATCGAGGGCATCCGCGACCCAGCGGGAGCCATGGTCGAGAAGCTCGAAACCGGTGGCGATCGCGTCAAGCAGCTCGCCGCCAGCTACCTGAAGAAGAAGGGAGGCAATCGATGATGGAGCCGACGCCGGAGGAGTACGAGAGCCTGAAGCGCGACCTCGACCAGGTCGAAAAGCGGGTAGACGGCAGCGGCAGGAAGCGCCACCGGGTTCAGGCCTTCGACGAAACCGCAACCGAAGGCCACGTGGCCACCAGCGTCTGGAAGGGCCGAGTCCGGGTCGACCTGCCACCGGACCTCCATTCGCTGTTCATGTCCCCGAAGGTGGCTCGCCGGTTCGGCCAGCGGCTGATCAGCCTGGCGCGTCGGGCCAAGAGGGACTCGTCTCTGTGATCGCCGGCGCTCAGGTCCTCTGGACCCGCTGGGACGAGGACTGGGGCACGGTCGCCCCGGTACCGCCCTCTCGCCTCGTCTACCTGGCCCTCGAGGACGCCATGGCCGACATTCTCCAGGACCGCTGGACGGGCGGGGCGCTCCACGACCTGCTTAACCTCGCTTCCGGGCTCGACACCCCGGCGGACCTCCCGCTCGACCCGCTGGTGACGATCACCGCGCACCGCAATCTCGAGGCGCTCGCCTGGTGCGCTGAGGGCTACTGCGAGCCGGCGCTCGAGTCCCTGCGCTGCGTCCTTCAGGGCCTGATCGATCACGGCAACCAGGTTCGGGTCCGCCCCTTCCAGGAGTTCGCCGGGGGCTTCCATGCCCAGCGGATCGGCCGGGACCCCAGGGTCTGGGTCGAGGCCACCCGCCGCCTGCAGCACGCCCTCTTCGGCCTCGAGCTCACCTACGTCTGGCACCCCAACGACCTCCGGGGCCTCCGCTGGCTGAGCGCCGTCGACGTCGGCCCGGACGACGAGATCGGCATCACCGTCCACGGGCCCCAGGACTTCGACCGCCTCTCCCGGCACGCAACCTGGTGCCGGGAGAACGGCCTCGGCCTCTCGCTCACCGAGTGGAAGCTCGACGCCCTCGGCGCCCCACCCTGGCCCGATGGCCCGCGGTCCCCGGGCGCTGAGGAGTTCGTCGACCGCTGTCTCGAGCTCGCCGGCGACGCCCTCTCCTCCTGGGTCTACAAGGCCCGCACCTGGGACACCGTCACGCCGGATGGCGACCGACGGCACAACGACTCCTCGATCGCCGGCTCCGGCGCCTTCGAGGAACGGATCGCTCGACTCATCACGGAGGGCTCACCATGGAGATCCTGATCCTCACCTACATCTTCCTCGGCTACCTGGTGGCTCTGGGCGTTGCCGTCTGGCACGTCGCCATGGGGTCCCGAGCTCACCGAACGGTCACCGCAGCGCTCATCGCCTGGGTGACCTGGCCGGTGGCAGCCGTCGTCTACTGGAGGCTCCGTTGATGCCACGCTACGCCGAATCCACCTCCGTCCCCGCCGACCGCTCCCGCGCCGAGATCGAGCGCACCCTCGAGCGCTACGGCGCCGACGGCTTCATGTACGGCTGGGAGGACCGCGGTCGCCGCGCCGTGATCGCCTTCCGCGCAGCCGGACGGAACATCCGCTTCGAACTCGAGATGCCGGATCCGGACGACCGGGAGTTCAGCGAGACGCCCACCGGCCGGAGTCGCTCCGAGAAGGCCGCGAGGACCGCCTGGGAGCAGGCATGCCGTCAGAGGTGGCGCGCCCTGGCTCTCGTGGTCAAGGCGAAGCTCGAAGCCGTCTCCGCGGGCATCTCCGTCTTCGACGAGGAGTTCATGCCGTGGATCGTGCTCCCCGACGGATCGACCGTCGGCGACCAGGTCCTTCCCAGGATCGAAGAGGCCTACCTCTCCGGCAAGATGCCCAAGCTCCTGTCGGCGCCGGGAGGCGGCAGCAAGTGAAGGGCGAACCAGGACGATGACCGACCCCGCCGCCGCGATCGCCGAGGCCCTTGAGGCCACCGTCGCACCCCTGCGCATCGAGCTGGACGTACTGCGCGACCAGGTGCGCGACCTCAGGCGAGAGCTCGCCACCGTGCAGCCGGTGAAGCGCCTCACCTACGCGGAGGCGGCCGAGCTACTCGGCGTGAGCGTGAGTGCGTTCCGGACGTGGGCCGCGGCGCGAGGAGTGAACGGGTTGGAGGCGTGCGGGGCGATCAGCGGGCAGCCACCGCGGGTGGATCCGGTGGCGCTGGTGGAGTGGCACGCGAAGCGGAGGACGCGGTGACGCTACTCCATCCAGGCCGCCATGCGATCGGCGACGTCCGACAGGTGGGACGGACTGAGGTGCTGATATCGGGCGGCCATGGCTAGCGTCCGATGCCCGAGGATCTCCTGAATGTCTCGCGTGCTCGCCCCGCTCATGGCGAGGTAGCTCGCGGCGGTGTGGCGCAGCGTGTGGAACACGACATCGTCAAGGCCGGCAGCATCGCGCGCCCGCTCCCATGCGCGCCGCGGGAAGAACGGGAACACGAGGTCGGCCTCGCCGATCCCGCGGGGCAGCGAGCGCAGGGACTCGATCGCCTGCGGTACGAGCGGGACGACGCGGGGGTGTCCGCTCTTCGAGTCCGGGATCTCCCAGCGCCGGCCAGCGAGGTCGATGTGGCGCCAGCGCGCAGCCACCAGCTCTCCCTTTCGCGCTCCGCTCAGGATCGCAACCACAACCAGCGCGTGCAGGTGCCCACCCTCGGCGGCGCACGCTTCGAGCAGGCGCTCTCGCTCCTCCGTCGAGAGGTAGCGGATCCGCCCTCGCCCCTCCTTGCGGCGATCGACGCGCCCACGTATGGGGTGGTCGGCCAGCCAGCCCCACTCGCGGACGGCGATGGTGCAGGCGTGCGAGAGCGCAGCGAGGTAGCGGTTGCTAGTGGCCGGCGAGACGATGGCGCCAGACGGGCCGCGACCGGCCTCGAGCTTCGCCCGGGCATCGCTCACAGCCTCCCTGGTGAGGTCCACGAGGGCCAGGTGGCCGAGGGCTTCCCGCCAGTAGCCGAGCTGGGCGCTTCGGTGCCGGCGGTCCTTCTCGCTGTATCGCCGCGGCAGGATCTCGGCCTCATAACGGTCGAGCATCCCCGCTACCGTGTGACGGTGACCGACAGTCCCGGCCCGGCGGTCCTCGACGGCTCTCTCCTGGGCGGCTGCCCAGGCGGAGGCGTCCCCCTTTCGATCGAAGGTGCGGGAGGTGGCACGGTAGCCCTTTCGCCGTACCTGGGCACACCAGCGAACGCGTCCCGACGAGTCAACCCGGCGGCTGATGGTCGCCATGCGGGCGAGGGTAGCACGGCGCCCAACCCGAAGAAAACCTCCCCGCAGTGTGACGGG
The DNA here is from genome assembly GCA_905479655.1 of uncultured bacterium. Taxonomy (GTDB): domain Bacteria; phylum Acidobacteriota; class Thermoanaerobaculia; order Multivoradales; family JAHEKO01; genus CAJQNK01. The sequence goes on from CAJQNK010000277.1 coordinate 14,804, forward strand.
GTTGTGATTCCTGACTGCCCAATTTCCCGTAAACCCTTGGGTCGTCAGGGGATCGAACCCTGGACCGGCGGATTAAAAGTCCGCTGCTCTGCCAACTGAGCTAACGACCCGGACGGAGTCTATCGTGGGGGTGGGGGTCGGTCGCGGCCGGGGTCGGGCCGCCGCGTCGGCCGCGCTGGGGTCCCGGGAGCGGGACGGCTCTCTCCTACTCCCCAAAGAACTCGGGGGCCTTCGACTCCGTCGCTTCGCGACTTCGCTCGGGACGACACCGGGGGCGGCTCGCCCTGTCCCGGCTTCGCGCCTCCGCCCGCCCTACCCGCCCGCGACTCCGGCGAGGATCGGGCCGAGGTTCTCGAGGTGTAGACCGCGTCGGAGGACCTCGCGACGGACGATGGTCTCCTCGCGGCGCGGGCCGGTCGAGACGATGCCGACGGGGGTGCCGACGCGCTGCTCGACGTAGTTCACGTACTCCTGGGCCCGCTTCGGCAACTGGTCGAAGGTCAGGGTGCCGACGGTGTCGGCCTGCCAGCCGGGGAGGGTCTCCAGCACGGGCTCGGCGTCCTCCAGGCTCTCGATGTCGGCCGGGAAGGTGTCGAGGGTGCGGCCGTCGACGCGGTAGGCGACGCACACCGGGATCTCCTCGAGCGTGTCGAGGACGTCGAGCTTGGTGAGCGCGATGGCGTCGACGCCGTCGAGGCGGCGGGCGTAACGGGCGGCGACGAGGTCGAGCCAGCCGCAGCGGCGCGGACGGCCGGTGGTGGTGCCGAACTCGTTGCCCCGGGCCCGCAGGTACTCGCCGGTGTCGTTGTCGAGCTCGGAGACGAACGGGCCCATGCCGACGCGGCTGGTGTAGGCCTTGAGGACGCCGAGGACGCCGTGGATGTCGCGCGGGGCGACGCCGGCGCCGGTGCAGGCGCCGCCGGCGGTGGGGCTCGAACTGGTGACGAACGGGTAGGTGCCGTGGTCGAGGTCGAGGAGCGCACCCTGGGCGCCCTCGAAGAGCACGTCGCGCCCCTCCTCCATCCACCGGTGGAGCTGGTCGACGCCGTCGGCCAGGTGCGGCTGCAGGCGCTCGCCCCAGGCCCGGCACGCCGTCACGAGCGACTCCAGCGTCGGGATCTCCTCCCAACCGAGGTCCCGGAGCTCGGGCTCGTAGCGCTGCAGCAGCCTCTCCAGCCGGGCCTCGAGACGCGGCGAGACCAGGTCCGCCATGCGCACGCCGAAGCGCGCGGCCTTCGACTCGTAGCACGGGCCGATGCCGCGCGAGGTCGTGCCGATCTTCGCCTTGCCGCTGGCCTCCTCGCGCGCCTGGTCGACGGCCCTGTGGAGCGGCAGCAGCACGTGGGCGCGGTCGGACACGCGGAGGCGCTCCCCCACGTCGATGTCCATCGCGGCGAGCCCCTCCATCTCCTCGAACAGGGACTCGGGGTCGATGACCATGCCGTTGCCCAGCAGGCACGGCGTCTCGGGACGCAGGATGCCCGAGGGGATCAGGTGGAGCGCGAAGTGGCGGTCGCCGAACTTGACGGTGTGCCCGGCGTTGTTACCGCCCTGGAAGCGCACCACGACGTCGAAGGCGGAGGTCAGGAGATCGACGATCTTCCCCTTGCCCTCGTCGCCCCACTGCATGCCGAGGACGATGGTGTTGGACATGGACGCGGCCCTTCCGGGAGTTTCAGGTCGGAGTTGCGGTCTCGACTCGTGGAAGGGCGATGCGGCCTCGGAAGACCTCGGCGGCGGGCGCCTCTCCGCGCGAATCGTACCACTCCGGGCCGAACCGGGCGTCGCCACCGCCGGATGTCGAGACGAGGCGTTCGCGGGGCGTCACCGCGACCCGGCGGGGACTCAGCTGGGCTCGACGGCGTCGACGTAGCGCTCGAGGCGATCCAGGGCGCGGTCCAGCGTCGACAGCATGCGGGGGCGGCCGTCGGGCAACTCCACATCGTCCCAGAGGCTCCGGTCGGGATCCTCCAGGAGGTCCGTCCGCAGGGTCAGGCCGTGACGCGCGAACACCGGCGTCAGCTCCTCGCGCCGCTCCCACAGCTCGTGCCGGGTGGCGCGGTAGGCGTGCTCGCAGACGTCGCGCCGCGACGAGAAGCTGAAGACGTTGGTGAAGAACATCCGGTAGTCGTCCCGCCGCGGCTCCAGGAGCACGACGTCCGAGTCCTCGAACGTCCGCGCGTACGACGAGAGGCCGGCCTGCAACCGCGACCGGATCATGGTCCGCAGCGTCTGGGAGAGCACCGACGGGAGACCCCGGTCGATGAGCTTGCCGCGCTTCATCACTCCGGCGGCGACCGCCTGCGACGTGTCGATCGGCACGAGCGGATTGAGGCAGATCAGCAGGTCGGATCCGGCCTCCAGGGCCACCGACCCGTGCATCGTCTTCAGCAGCACGCCGTCCACGTAGTGACGCCCGTCGATCTCCACCGGGGTGTAGACGCCGGGCAGCGCCGTGGACGCCTGCACGGCCACGGAGATCGGCACGTCCTTCATGCCGTCGGAGCCGAAGCGCACGGCCTCGCCGGAGTCGAGGTCGGCCGCGACGATCACCAGATGCCGGTCCAGCTTCCGGAAGTCGTCGGTGCGATCCTTGATCGAGTAGATGTTGTGCAGGTAGGAACGGATCGCCTCGTTGCTGAACACCCCCACGGGCAGGGCTCGGCCCAGACGGGTGAGGGAGTCGAGGAGGCTCTGGTCCCTGGGGTTGCCGGCGAACTCGAGGAGCGCCTCGATCAGCAGCCGGGGGACGCTGGCGCCGCGACGGAAGAACTCACCCACCGCGGGTCTGAACAGCGTCTCGGGCTCGAAGGGGTGCTCGCCCGGCTCGGGCTTGACGATCGCCCGGCACATCTGGGCCGTCGACAGGCCGTTGGCGAGGTTCGCCGAGATGAACGCTCCCGCGCTCACCCCGACGTACACCCACAGATCGTTCAGTCGGAGTCCGTCAACGGACTCCTCGAGAGCCCGGAGGGCGCCGATCTCGTAGATGGCACCCTCCGGACCCCCGCCGGCGAGGGCCAGGCCGATCCTCCGGCCGCTGAGCTTCCTGTGGCCGTTTCCGGAAACGGCCTGACCGTCCTCGCCTCGCTGCGGCATGAGGCCGACTCTACGCGGACTTCGCGGTCTTGGTCGAGGTGGCCTTCTTGGTAGTCCGAGCCGGAGCCTTCTTGTCGACCATCGGCTCGATCTTCTTGTTGAGCTCCTCGACCCGCTTCGTCAGCTTCTGGATCTCGTCCCGGGTGGGGACGCCCAGGCGCTCGATGGTGGCGGAGACGCGGTCGTCGATCTCGTCGCCGACCTTCTTCCACCGCTTCTCGGCGCGCTCACGAGCCGACAGGACGCGGTCCTTCGCGTCGTCGAACACCTTCTTGCCACGGGCTTCGAACGTCTCGCCCTTGTCGACGAGGGTGTTGAAGAGCTTGCTGCCCTCCTCCTCGGCGGTGGACAGGGCGCCCAGGCCGGCGAGCCAGACCTTGTGCACGGACTCGCGGAGCTCGGTGGGGATCTTCATGTCGATCTTCTGGGTCTTAGCCATGGTGCTTCTCCTTTGCTATTCGATCACTTGACGCCCGTCGTCGGACGGTCGTCTGGGTTGGTCCTCTTCGGTGGCTTGCTGCCTTCAGGAGGCCTTGGCCGCCTGATGCCGCGTCGCGGCGGACTTCTTCGGACCTGAGTTCTTCGGCGTGGGCTCGATGCCGGACAGCGAGACCTCCAGCTGGTCCAGGCGCTCCCGGAGCCGACCCATCTCCTCGCGGGCCTTGCGTACCGGCGCGAGCCGGTCCACCGAGGCCTGCATCAGGCGGTCGACGCCACTCTGCATGGTCTCGACACCCGAAGAGAAGGTCTGCTCGCCGAAGCGAACCAGGTGGTGCAGAAGCTCGCTGGGCAGGCGGGACCGCCCGTCGCGTCCCTCTTCCAGGATGATCTGGGTCAGGGTCTGTCCCGTGACGTCGTCCGACGTCCGGTTGTCGACCACCCGAACCTCCTGGCCCTCGCGGATGAACTCCGCGATGTCCTCGAGGGAGACGTAGCGGCTCTCCTCGGTGTCGTAGAGCTTGCGGCTCTCGTAGCGTTTGATCAGACGAACCATGCTTCGAATCCTCGTTTCGTTTCGTTCGGCCGCGGCGTGCTTGCGCCGCCCCGCGGCATCAACATCTGCTTTATACCGCGCTGCGGCATGAGTGTCAAGGAGAACCTTGACGCAGTGCGGCAGGTCGTCACCGGAAACGGCCCCGATCGAGAGCCGCCCCGCCGCACATCCCGTCGGGCGGAGGCGCCGACCTACCCCCGGGGCTCGGGGTTTTCGACGAAGTAACGCACCAGCCGCGCCACGTACCTCTCCAGGGGCGGGCAGGCGATCCCCGTGCCGTCGAGGGTGTCCAGGGTGTTGACACAGTCGTAGCGGCAGCGGTGGAAGAAATACGGCCCCGCCTCCTTCTGGACGCCCAGAAGCTCCGTGGCGCCCGTGGCCGTCACCAGGCGGGTGGCGAAGCTCGGCACACGGGCCAGGCACCCCTTGCCGAACATCTCCCGCGAGAAGATCTCGAAGATCTCGGCCGTCGTGCGCGGATCCGGGTCGGTGAGATGGAAGGTCTTCCCCACCGCGTCGGGGTGTTCCGCGAGGGCGGCGAAGGCCTCGACCACGAAGTCCACCGGGACCATCTGGAACGGGACGTCGCTCGAGCCCAGGTTGAGCCGCCCCAGGGGCCCCGGAAGCTCGCGCATCATCCGGAGCACCATGTAGGGGCCGTCGTACTTGACGGTCCGGCCGTCTCTCGACGAGCCGACGACGACCCCCGGGCGGAGGATGGTCGTCGGAACGCCCTGGTCGGCGAGCCGGCGCACCAGGACCTCGGCCTCGTACTTGGTGGACTCGTAGTGGTTGTGGAAGCCCGCGTCGTGCGCGAGCTCCGACTCCCGCACCACCCCGGTGCGCCGGCCCGCGACCGCGAAGGTCGAGACGTAGTTGTAGCGCTCCAGACGCTCCAGCCTCGTGACGAAGCGGTTGACGTTGCCCGTGCCCGTCACGTTGACCCGCTGGGCCAGACCCTCCGGAACCGCCAGGTCGTAGATCGCCGCCAGGTGGAACACGGTGTCGACCTCGCCTACCAGCTCGTCGGCCGCGTCGGCTTCCAGGCCGAGGTCCGGCCGCGTGATGTCGCCGACGCGCAGGTCGAACCGACTCGCGGGAGCGCCGTAGATGGCGGCGATGTGACGAGCCTTCGCCCGGGCCGTCTCCAGGAAACGCTCCTCCACGAGGAGCACGAGGGAGTCGGCGCGGGTTGCGAGCTCGCGCACCAGGAGGCCGGCGAGAAAGCCGGGGAAACCGGTGATCAGGACTTTCCGCATCGCGGCAAAAGCTACCACAGAGCGCCCCGCCGGGGGAGCCCCTGTGCTACTTTCGGCTCATGACACCGCCTGCGCCCCCTGCCGGAGACCCCACGGCCCACCGGCCGCGAGAGGGCTGGATGCCGCCCACACCGAAGCCCGGCCTCGATCGTGCCGTCGCCGACCTCGCCTCTCGCGCCGAGGCGTGGTCGAGCACCGGAATCTCGGACCGGATCGAGCTCCTGGACAGCCTCCATACGGACTTTGCGGGGGTCGCCCACCGCTGGGCCCAGGCCTGTATCGAGGCCGAGCGGCTCCCCCCGGCCAACCCGGCGGCCGGCGAGGAGTGGCTCGCGGGCCCCTACTTCATCCTGCGCAACCTCCGGTTGCTCAGGGCGTCACTGGAGCAGATCGCACAGCAGGGTCACCCCACGATCCCGGGCCCGATCGAGGAACGACCGGGTGGCCGCGTTGCGGCACGGATCTTCCCCGACGAGTTCTACGATCGGATCCTCTATCCCCCGGGGATGACGGCGGAGGTCTGGATGCGGCCCGGCGTCACGGCCGAATCGATCCACGAGACCCAGGCGGTCGCTTACCGGGAGGATCCGCCGAGCTCCGGCGTCTGCCTCGTTCTCGGAGCCGGCAACGTCTCCTCCATCGGCCCGATGGACACCCTCTACAAGCTGTTCGTGGAGAATCGGGTCGTCGTCTACAAGGTCCACACGGTGAACGACTACCTCGGCCCCCTGATGGAAGAGGGCTTCGCGAGACTCGTGGACAACGGCTTCCTGCGGCTGGTCTACGGCGGGGCCGAGGTCGGCGGGTACCTCACCGACCACGAGAAGGTCGACGAGATCCACATCACCGGCTCCGACAAGACCGTGGAGGCCATCGCCTTCGGCACCGGCGACGAAGGCAGGCGACGCCAGCGCGAGCGGCGGCCACGGCTCACCAAGCCCATCTCCTCCGAGCTCGGCAACGTCTCGCCGATCCTCGTCGTGCCCGGCCCCTGGAGCCCCGGCGACCTCGCCTACCACGGCGAGAGCGTCGCTTCCATGCTCACCAACAACGCCGGCTTCAACTGCAACGCGGCCCGGGTCGTCGTCCAGCACGCGTCGTGGGACCGGCGCGACGCCCTGCTGGACCAGATCCGGCGCTCCCTCGAGAAGATCCCCACCCGCGTCGCGTGGTACCCGGGGGCGGCGGACCGCTGGCAGCGTTTCGCGGACGAGAATCCCGGCCGCGCCGAGTTCCTCGGCAAGAAGTCCAGCGACGAGCGTCTGCAGTGGATGCTCGTGGCGGACGTGCCGCCGGACGACCCGGAGGAGCTGTGCTTCCGCACCGAGGCGTTCACGGGCGTCGTGGCGGAGACCGCGCTCGAGGCGCCGTCGACCGCCGAGTTCATCGACCGGGCCGTGGAGTTCTGCAACGACCGTCTCTGGGGGACTCTGTCGGCCAGCCTGCTGGTGCACAACGCCTCGCTGCGCGACCGCGAGGTCGCCGAGGCGGTCGACCGGGCCATAGCCAACCTGCGCTACGGCACCATCACCATCAACCAATGGGCCGCCGTCGGCTATGGCCTCGTGTCGACCCCCTGGGGCGCCTTCCCGGGGCACGACCTCTACGACATCCAATCGGGCACGGGCGTGGTGCACAACACCCTGATGTTCGACCAGGTCGAGAAGGTCGTGGTCCGCGTGCCCTTCCGGGTGTGGCCGAAGGCGCCGTGGTTCGCGACCCACCGGACGGCGCACGAGCTCGGCCGTCTGCTGACCGAGTTCGAGATCGACCCGTCCCCGGCCAAGCTGCCGGCGATCGTCTGGACGGCGATGCGGGGGTAGTGCGGCGCGGGGCGCGGAGGGGTCGCCGGTCCCCGGGAGCGCGGCGGTGGCCGGAACGATGGACTCACGCAAAGGCGCTAGCCTGGCCTTCTCACCGGGTGTCGTTGCGAGAGGCCGTAGGTGCCTGGAGATGCAAGGCTTGCGACCGAGGGCGACGCAGTCGTACTGTCTGTACGTCGAGGAGCCCGAGCGGAGCGCAACGCCGCAGATTCAGGTACATACGGTTTCGTAGTAGACAATTGGTGAGAAGGTCAGGCTAAGGCGCAAGGGTGCAGGGGTGCGGCAACGCGAAGAGGGCTCTGCTACCCCCCACGGCCGGGGGGCCTCCACCCCCTACCCCTTCTTCAGCTTCTCGATCTTCGCCGTCAGCTCCTCGATGCGGCTCGTGAGCGAGGCGATCTCGTCGCGGGTCGGGACGCCGAGGCGGTGGATGGCCGCCGTGATCCGCTCGTCCACCTCATCGCCTAGCCGGCCGAAGGCCGAGCTCGCCTTCTCCTTGGCGTCGCGGGCCACGTCCCCGGCCTTGTCCACCTGACCCCGGGTCTTCGACTCGAAGCTCTTCCCACGGTCGACGAGGTTACGGAAGAGGCGGCTGCCCTCCTCTTCGGCGGTCGCCAGGGCGCCCAGGCCGGCCAGCCAGATCTTGTTGGCGGATTCGCGCAGCTCGCGGGTCGGGTCGCTGTCCTTCTTCTTCGTCATGGAGAGACTCCTGAGGGTCGGACTGGATGGGGGATGTCGATCTCGTGGACGCTGGAAGCTCGCGCGAGGTCAGCTCTTCGAGCCGTCGGCATCCTGAGCGGCCGAGCTCGTGGTCTTCTTGCGCGGCGTCGCCTTCTTGCGCGGGGCCGGCTTGCTGGTCGCCGCCCCCTTGGCGGGTGAGGCCTTCTTCGCCACGGTCGCCTTGGCCGGTGTCTTCTTCGCGGGGGCCTTCTTGGTGGGTGCCTTCTTCGCCGGGGCCTTCCTGGTGGGGGCCTTCCTGGCGGGTGCCTTCCTCGGCGCCGGCTCGGAGTCGCCCATCTCGCCCCCGCCCTCCTCCAGCGCGGCGAGGGAGCGCTCGAGCTCCCGCAGCTGGCCCCGCAGGCGACCCATCTCGTCGCGGGCTCGTCGCACGGGACCGAAGCGCTGCATGGACGACTCCACGAGGCGCTCCACGCCCTGCTGGACCTGCTCGACACCCGAGGTCCACGCCCGCTCGCCCACCCGGATCAGCTCGTGGAGCAGCTCGTTGGGCAGGCGGGAGCGCCCCGAGCGCCCCTGATCGAGGATGATCTGGGTGAGGGTCTGCGCGGTGACGTCGTTGGACGAAGCGTTCTCGACGACACGGATCTCCTGGCCCTCCTGGATCCAATCGGCGATCTCCTCCAGCGAGACGTACCGACTCTCCTCCGTGTCATAGAGCTTCCTGCTCTCGTAACGCTTGATCAGACGGATCATCGAATGAGCCTCCCGGGTTTCCCGGTATCACCTCTCCCGGTGTTTCCTTCGCGAAAGGCCGCTGACGCGGCGCGACACTCGACTCTACCGCAATGCGGCGGCGGCGTGCCGTGCCTCCCCCAAAACCTGGCTGCCTAGACCAGCGTTTCCGAAGTCCGGCGACAAGGGCCGGACGGGAGGCGCTCGGGGGCCAAGGCGCGCCGACGCAGGCAATGCAGGGACATTGTCGAGGAGGCGGAACGCTGGCAGCCGAGATGCATCGCGGGCGGACTG
>CAJQNK010000278.1 GCA_905479655.1 uncultured bacterium
GCCCGGACCCGCGTGATCGCGCCCCACGATGAAGTGGGTGCAGCCGTAGTTCTTGCGCAGGATCGCGTGCAACAGCGCCTCCCGCGGCCCGCCCATGCGCATGGCCAGCGGCAGCAGGGAGAGGAAGGCCGTGTGCTTCGGGTAGCGCTCCATGACCGCCTGGTAGCAACGCACCCGCGTGTAGTGGTCGACATCGCCCGGCTTCGTCATGCCCACCACGGGATTCACGAGCAGGTTGGCCTCGATCTCCTTGGCGGCCCGCTGGGTGATCTCGACGTGGGCGCGATGCATGGGGTTCCGGGTCTGGAACGCCACGATCTTCGTCCAACCCAGCGTGGAGAAGCGACGGCGGAGCTGCGCCGGCGTGTGACGGAGACGCACGAAGTCGTAGTGGTGCGGGAGGGTCATGCCCTCGAGACGACCGCCGACCGCGAATGCGTTCATCCGGTTGAAGATGTGGGCGACCCCGGGGTGCTTCGGGTCCGTCGTGCCGTAGACCGACTTCGCCTTGGCCTCGGGATCGAGCTTCCAGACGTCCTCGACGTGGAGGACGGCGATCATCACGCCCTCCGGGTCCCGCAGGGCCAGCTGCGAGCCCTTCTCGAGACCCTCCGCCATCTGCTCGGTCACGTCCAGCAGGATCGGCAGCGGGAACAGCGTCCCGTCGGCCAGACGCATCTCCGAGCAGACACGCTCGTAGTCGGCCTTGCCCATGAAGCCGGCGAGCGGCGAAAAGCCGCCGTTGAGGACTAGCTCCAGGTCGCAGAGCTGACGCTCGGTGAGGTCCCAGGAGGGCCAGTCGCGCGACGCCTCCTTGAGCTCTGCACTTCTCTCTTCGGAGACCATGAGGTCCACGAGCTCGCCTCCGTGAGGCGCGATCAGATGATCGGTCACGACAAATCCCTCCTGAAATACTCTTCTGTGGTTCTACGCGGAATCTATGGGTGTGGGAGATCGGCCCGCCAAGAACGGGGGCCGAGGAGTGTCCGGAAGAACGGATCGTAACAGATCGCGAGGGAGTAGGAAAGGCCCACGACCTGCTGCGGGTGAGCCGGACCTACTGCCAGACGGTGCGACCGACCCACACCGTGTCGCTCCACCAGCTCGTCGACGGGATCGTGTCCGGGGGCCTGCGCGGCGTGTCCTCGGGGAGCCCCCAGGTGCGGTCCAGCAGCTTCATCTCGACCGGCTGCCGGTCCAGCATCTCGAGCCCGACCTCGACGCCGGACGCCGGAAGCCCGTAGAAGGTCAGGTCGACCGGCGCGGACGGGTCGTCGATCTCGAGACGCCGACCCGCCACGGTGACGGCGCCGATCTGGACGATCGCCGAGGCGACGACCCGGAGTGTCGGCGCACCACGCCGCGAGCGCAACCGCAGCGTCAGGCGCCGCGATCCGTCGTCCTCCTCGTCCGCCACCAGGTCGGCCTCGGGCGGCGGCAGCGACGGCGCCCCGGCGGCCGCTCGGAGGACCTCGGCGTCCGGTCCGGCGGGCAGCAGATCGGGGTAGGCCCCGCGCTCCGCCCCGGGTCCCAGGATCCCCGTGACCCACGAGCCCGGGCTCTCGTCCGGAGACAGCCAGGTCGCCACGCCGGAGTCCGCGTCCACGAGCTGGAACAGGGCGGAGACTCGGGGGGTCTCCGGGTCCGGGCGATCTCCGACGATCGCCACCGTGGTCATCCCCACCGCGACAACCGCCAGGCCCAGGGCCTTCGCCACCGGGCTGCGCTCGCTCAGGAGCCCCAGATGCGGCGCCAGCAGACCGAGGGGCAGGGCAACGGCCAGGCAGATGACGGGCGCCGCCCGGAGCGTGAGGGAGTCGGTCAGGAGCCGAGCGACCGGACTCCACAACACGACGGCCGGCACCACGGGCACGATCAGCAGGGCGAGACGCGCGGACCCGGTGAGGCGACGACAGGCGAAGAGGACGCCCACCGCGACCAGGGCGGGCCAGAGGAAGAGGTGGCTGCCCCCAGGCAGGAACCAGGCCGCCGCCAGGCCGAGGAACGCCCAGCCCAGGACCGTCCCGCTGGCGAGGCCGAGGTCCCCCGCGCGCGCACGACCTGCGCCGTAGACCAGGCTCGCCGCCGAGAACGCCAGGACGACCAGCGAGGCGAACGGCAGGATCGTGTCGTAGGGCAAGCCATAGGGACTGCGCAGAAACCCGGGAGCGAACCGTTCGAGGGCGATCCAGAACAGCCAGCCGGCGGACGCGCCGCCCGTGAGACCGGCCACCCAGGCCACGAGACCCCGGATCCAGCTCTCTTCGCGACCCGCGCCCAGCGCCCAGACGACGAACAGGAGCAGAGGCAGGACCGCCATCGGGACGGCCCAGGAGGTCGGGTAGGTCACGAGCCTCCGACCCGCGACGTCGAAGAAGACGGCCTCGCCCGCCCGCCCGAGCGCGTCGAGGTCCGCGTCCGCCAGCTCGCGGAGCGCCGCCAGGCCCTGCTCGCCCTGGTGCTGGAGGCTGGACCGGCTCAGCCGCCCGGGTGTGTCGAGAGACGAGTGGTAGGCGGAGAGGTCCCCGATGAAGGCGAAGTTGAGGCCCGGAAGGCCCCGGTCGCGAAAGGCGCTGAAATCCGTGTCGTTGGGCATCCGCCGGTAGACGTCGGCCGAAAGGGAGCTGGCAGACGGGCGACTGGAAGACCCCAGCACCGGGACGGTGCCCGCGCTGCCCGGCCCCGTCTCGAACATCAGGGAGCGGCCGTTTCGTCCCCGCGCCTCGAAGTTCAAGACCACCCGGGCGTCGGCCGCCCAGCGGTGCTCCGCGGCGAAGATCCGAGCGCCGAAGAGCCCGATCTCCTCGGCGTCGGCGAAGAGCACCAGCAGATCGTTCACCGCCGCCTCCCCGGTCGAGCGCCGGGCGCGCAACAGCTCGAGGATCGTGGCGACGCCCGAAGCGTCGTCCCCGGCCCCGGGCGTGTTGCTGCGGCTGTCGTAGTGGGCGACGAGCAGCACGGCGTCGCCGGCGCCCGAGCCGCGCAGCCTGCCGACGACGTTGTGGACCTGCGCGCCCACGATGCGTCCCGCCCGCTGCCGGAGCCCGACGCCGGTCTGGACCTCCGCTTCGAGACCCAGCTCGCGGAGCTGATCCAGCAGGTAGATCCGGGCCCGGGCGTGAGCCGTGGAGCCCAGGGGCCGAGGCTCACGGGCCAGGCGCTCGACGTGCCGCATCGCGCGCTCCGCCGAGAAGATGCCTGCCGGGGCCCCGGCCTCCCGCGGCCAGGGCGGCATCTCGAGGACGCCCACCGCCGCTGCCAGCGAAAGGGCCAGCATCACGGCCACCAGGGCGACGGAACGGGCCGTCGCCGCGGAATCGACTCGGGCGCGCATGCTTACCCCCCGGCCCCCAACCTCCCCAGGCTCTCCAGCACCTCGTCGTGAAGCCAGCTGTTGGTCGCCAGGACTCCGCGGTTCTGCTCCAGGCGCCTACCCAGGGAGAAGTCGAGCTCGCGGCCGCGCAGGTCGGTCACCCGGCCGCCGGCCTCCTGGGTCACGATGACGCCGGCGGCATGGTCCCAGATCTTCTCGCGGTAGTCGGGGCGCGACTGGGGGCGGAGGTAGATCTCCGCGCCGCCGCTCGCGACGACCCCGTACTTCACCTGGCTGTCGACCCGCACGATCCCCCCGCCGAGCCCCAGGTCCTCGCGCACGGCCACCAGCATCTTCGGGTCGCCGTGGGCCGACTCCACGCTCCCCAGCACGCGGGCCTGCTCGGGGCCGTGCACGTCGCTGACCCTCACCCGGCGAGCCTCCCCGCCCGCCAGGGGTTGACGCAGGGTCCCGCGGCCGCGCGCCGCCAGGAAGGCCACGCCGTGACCCGCCTCTGGATGCTCGTCGTCCACCGGCAGGTTCGGGCACACCAGGACGCCAGCGAAGGGCTCGCCACCCACGAGAACCCCGATGGCCACGGCGAACTGATCCCTGCGCAGGAATCCCTTCGTTCCGTCGATGGGATCGATCGCCCAGGTCAGCTCCGAGCTGGTGCCGCCCTCGTGGTCGATCCAGTCGCAGACCTCCTCGAAGTCCACCGGACGCTCCAACGCCTCACCCACGAGGCGCACGATCTGCTCGCTCGAGGCATCCCCGGCGTTCTCCCGGAGGTGCTGTGCGCCCTCCTCGGCGATCACGGCGTGGCTCGGAAAGTGGCGACGCACGGCCTCCAGGATCACCGCCTGGGAGCCGTAGTCGGCGACCGTCACCGGCTCCTTGCCCAGCTTGGCCATCGCATCCGGCTCCGCGGGCGCCTCGGCGAGCACCTGGCGGCAGATCTGGGCGGCCCGGCGACCAGCACGCAGGCCGACCTCGAGGATTTCGTTTGTCAAGCGTTCCATGGCGACTCCTGGGTGTTCGGGGATGGCGTGGGGGATCGGCGGTCCGAGGCGGGAGTCTACTCGTCGAGGCGTGCGGGTCGCCAGTCGGCGGCCGACGCCGCCCCCCGGTCTCGCCCGTGACGGCCCCTACCAGCCCGTGGTGGAAGTCAGGCACGAGCGAGAGCGCGCAATCTTCTTCGGAATCAAGGCAGGAATCCGCACTCGATTCGGTGAATCGAGGAGGATTCCCAACGAAGAGTCCGGAGAAGAGGGCCGCTCGTAGCGTGGCTTG
>CAJQNK010000279.1 GCA_905479655.1 uncultured bacterium
TCCGCACTCGATTCGGTGAATCGGGGAGGATTCCCAACGAAGAGTCCGGAGAAGAGGGCCGCTCGTAGCGTGTCTCGCCTTTCACCACGGGCTGCTAGTGGCGCCAGCCGAAGCGCTCGGCCTTCGCCGCCATCGCTTCCCACGTGGCCGGATGGATCGTGTCGCCGCCCTCCTCCTGGAAGAACAGCGGCTTCCGCTCCACCGGATCCGGCGCCACCTGGTTCATCGTGGCCGAGTCGTAGACGCGGCCGTTGAGCACCGTGTAGGCCACGTTCTCCGACAGGCGCAGGTTCTCCAGAGGGTTCCCCTCGATGACGACCAGGTCGGCCAGCTTGCCGGGCTCGATCGAACCGACGTCGCCGTCGAGTCCCAGGTAGCGGGCGCCGTGGATCGTCCCGGCGCGCAGGGCCTCGAAGGGCGTGAAGCCGCCCTGCTCCATCATCCACATCTCCCAGTGGGCGGCGAGACCCTCGCGCTGACCGTGGGCGCCGATGTGGACGGTGACCCCGCGGTCCATCAGCGCCTTCGCCGACTCGCCCACCAGGAAGTGGTTGTAGTGCAGATCGGGGGCCGTCAGGCGGCGCATGGCCTGCGGCTCCACGAACTTCCGCGGCGAGAAGGCCATGAGACGCTCGTTCTTCCACACGTCCGTGCGGTCGTACCAGTAGGTCTCGCCGGAGAGGCCGCCGTAGGCCACGACGAAGGTCGGCGTGTACCCGACCTCCGTCTGCGACCAGAGCTGCACCACGTCGTCGTAGGCGGTGGGGATCGGGATCGCGTGCTCGATCCCGGTGTGGCCGTCGACGATCTGGGTCATGTTGTGCTGGAACTTCGCTCCGCCCTCCGGGACCACCATGATCCCCAGCTCCTGGGCGGCCGCGATGACCTGCTGGCGAGCGGCGCGCGAGCCGTGGTTGTAGCTCTTGACCGAGATGGCGCCGACGTCGTCGAGGCGCCGCACGTGGAAGAGGGCGTCCTCGTAGGAGTCGATCTTCGTGGCGTATCCCGGACCCAGGGCTCCGTACAGGATGGTGCCGGTGGAGTAGATCCTGGGCGCCACGAAGGCGCCGGTGCGCTGGAGCTCCGCGGCGGCGAAGACCTCGCTCGTGTCGTTCGACGGGTCGTGGATCGTCGTGACGCCGAAGGCGAGATTCGAGAGCTGCATCCAGTTCTGCTCGGGCAGCACCTCGTTGTTGGCGAAGCCTCCGTGGGCGTGGACGTCGATGAAGCCGGGCACGACGGTATGTCCCGTCGCGTCGATCATCTCGGCGCCGGAAGGGACTTCGACCTCACCGAATCGCCCCACCGCCGTGATGCGGTTGCCCTGGATGACGACGACGCCGTCCTCGATGACCTCCTGCGTCGAATCGGCCTCGCGCATGGTCACCACCTTCCCTCCGACCAGCGCGATCGTGCCGCCGGGGTGGTCCGCGGGCACCGAGAACGAGAGATCCAGGCCCTCCTCGACCGGCTCGGGAAGCTCCTCCGGGGCGCCCTCCAGGAAGGAGAAGGCGTCGGCGAGACGACGGGTGAAGAGCGTGGAGCCGAGCGCCCAGTGCAGGGCCGAGGAGTCGCCAGCCCAGTGCAGGAACTCGCCGGAGCGCCGGGAGACTCGCCGGACGGGGATCGAGGTGGTCTCGGAGCCGAGCTCCAGCGTCTTTCCGGTGAGCGCGAAGGGCGCGATCCAGGCGTCGTAGTCCTGCACGAAGGCGAGCCAGCGACCGTCGGGGGAGACGGAGAACTCGACCGCCTCGGCGGAGTCGACGTGGGTGCGCTCGTCCTCGCCCGCCAGGTCCACGCTCTTCAGGAGCCGGTGGTCCGATTCGCCGCCGGCGGAGAACAGGACGCGCTCGCCGTCGGCCGAGAACTGCGGCGCGCCGCCGTCATTCGAGACGCGGACCGGCGCGCAACACGAATCCGCGTCGACCACGTAGATCCCGGGATCGACGGAGCCCAGGGCGGACAGGAGGTAGCCGCCGGTGGTCTTGCGATAGACGACCCTCGAGCCGTCGGGCGAGAAGCGGGGCTCGACGTAGATGCCGGGCTCGGCGACCAGCAGGCGGGGGTTCGAGCCGTCGAGATCCACGGTGCGGACCGTGCCGAGGTCGGCGTCGTTCCAGGTCGTGTAGACGACCCTCCGGCCGTCGGGAGAGACCGACGGCCAGAACTCGCCGTGATCCTCCTGGGTCGTGAGACGCCGGGGCTCGCCGCCGTCCGAGCCCCGCACCCAGAGGCGACCCAGGGCCTGGAAGACGACGGCGTCGCCGGCGGGGGCGTGCTGCGCCCAGCGGATCATCCGGACGTCCACCGACTCGGGCGCGACCTCGACGGGGAAGCGCAGGGCCGGGTGGACCTTCTTGTCCGCCCGGACGTGGACCGGGATGGGGGCGACGGTCCTGCCCTCGACGTCCACGCGGTGCAGGCCGCCCCCCGCCCAGAAGACGATGGAGCGGCCATCCGGCGTCCAGGCGATCGCCGGCGTGTTGCCCTGGCTGCCGTTGGTCTCCTGGAGGTCGCGGTCGAGGCGGTCGTAGACCGCCCACTCCCGACCGGTCGCCAGGTCCTTCAGGAAGATCGCACTGGTCATGTCCGGCGTGCGGCGGACGAAGGCGAGGGTCTGGCCGTCCGGCGAGGGGGTCGGAAGGATCGCGCCGCCCGGTCCGTCGACGAGGGTCTCGATCTCCCCCGTCTCGCGGTCCAGCCGCTGGATCACGAAGATCTGTCCGGTGGAGTCCTTGTTGTAGGCCCAGACCCGCCCCGGGGTCGTGTCCTGGCTGAAGTAGACGTAGCGGCCGTCGCGGGAGAAGGCGGGCTCCGCCATCGTCTTCTGATCATCCTTGCCGTTGGGCCGTTCCGTGAGTTGCAGCCCGCCGCCGCCGCCGCGGTGGAACATCCAGATCTCGCCGGCGGGAATCGAGCGACCGGAGACGAAGCCCTTCTTCGTCACGATCCACTCGCCGTCGGGGCTCCAGCTCGGGTTGTGGACCAGGTGGTCGGTCTCTTCCGAGACCTGGACCGTGTCCGAGCCGTCGGCGTCCATGAGCCAGAGGTTGTCGGCTCCGGAACGGTCGGAGATGAAGGCGATCCTCTCCCCGTCCGGGCTGTAGCGGGGCTGGAAGTTCCACTCGATCCCGGAGGTCAGGGCCGTGGCCTCGCCCCCCTCGATGGGCACCGTGTAGAGGTCGCCGAGCATGTCGAACAGCACAGTCGTGCCGTCGGGACTCACGTCGACGCTGGACCATGTGGTCTGGGTCGTGTCGATGGTTACCGTGCGCCACTCGCCCGGCGGCTCGGAGACGCTCCATTCGGCCTCCTCCCCCGGGGTGTCCTCCGCGGCGCTCGCGGGCGGCACGGCCAGGATCAGGGCGGCCAGGAGGGTGAGGAGCAGCAGGCGGGACGGGAGCGGGCGGGTGAGCGACATGGCGGTCCTCCGACGGGATCGGTCGGCCGTCGCCGGCCCTCCCCGGGGAGGGCGGCGCGGCGGGAGCAGAGAAAAGCAGGCTAGATCCTACACGGGCGGGGCGGGCCGAGCCGAATCGGTGCCGCACCGGGATCCGGCCCGATGCCCCAGCCCCCCAGCCCGGTGGCCCAGCATCGCGGCCCAGCCCCGCAGACCGTCGCGGCGCCCTACCGGAGGGCCGTGGCGGTCTGGCGCACGTCGATCCCGGCCGCGGAGCCCGGCGCTCCCAGGGCGCCCTCGAGGTCGCGCCACAGATCCTCGGGGTCCTCCAGTCCCACCGAGACCCTGAGCAGACCCGCGGAGATCCCCGACTGCCTCCTGGCCTCGGCGTCGACGACCCGGTGGGTCAGCCCGGCGGGGTGCTGGATCAGCGTGTCGACCGAGCCGAGGCTGACGGCCGGGGTCATGAGCCGGACCTCGCGCATCACCCGCGACGCCGCCTCGAAGCCGCCCGCGACCTCGAACGCCAGGACGGCCCCGGGCCCGCGCATCTGGCGGCCCACCAGGTTCAGCGGGTCACCGCCCGGGAGGCCGGGGTACAGGACGCGACCGACGGCCGGGTGGCCGGCGAGCCTCACCGCGAGGTGACAGGCTCCCTCCTGGGCCGTCCGCACCCGGGAGGGCAGCGTGGGGAGCCCGCGGTGGAGGAGGTAGGCGCCGAGCGGGTGGAGGAGGGCGCCGGTCATGAGACGCACCTGCCGGAGCTGCCTCCCGTGCTCCGGGCCGCAGGCGACGACCCCGGCGATGACGTCGCCGTGGCCGCCCAGGAACTTCGTCGCGCTGTGCAGGACCAGGGCCGCGCCGTGCTCCAGCGGGCGCTGCAGGACGGGGGTTGCGAACGTGGAGTCGACGAGGACCGGGACGGGGCCGGCTCGACGGACGACCGCCTCGAGGTCCACGAGCTCCAGGGTCGGGTTGCCGGGGGTCTCCACGATCACCAGAGAGGTGTCGGCTCGCCGAGCGTCGCCGACCTCCTCGGGCGAGCACCACGTCACCTCGAGGCCGAGGAGTCCGCTCGCCAGCAGATGGTCGGAGGTGCCGTAGAGCGGGCGGCAGGCCACGACGTGGCCGCCGCGCTGGCGGGCGGCCAGGAGGGCCGCGGTGAGCGCGGCCATGCCGGAGCCGAACGCGACCGCTTCGGCGGCGCCCTCCAGCCGGGCGAGACCCGCCTCGAAGCGGGCGACCGTCGGGTTGTGGAGCCGAGCGTAGACGGGGCTCGGGGCGCTGGCGGCGCCGTCGGCGAAGCCGTCCAGGCTGTCGACGCCCGCCTGCAGGTCGTGCAGGGGGTAGGTCGTGGACAGGTCGAGAGGGGGGGCGTGGACGCCGAGGGCGGTCAGGTCGTCGCGGCCGGCGTGGACCGCTTCCGATTCGAGGGCGAGTGGGTCCGAATTCCTGATTCGTCCATGCATGGTGCTACTGTTGCCGAAATGAGCTGTCGTGCTCAATAGAATCCGAAGATCATTCGGAAAGAGGGGCAGATGCGACCGCTGGACCGAATCGATCGCGACCTCGTCGCCCTGTTGCAGAATGACGCCCGCCTCTCCAACAAGGAGCTGGCGGTGGCCGTGGGGCTGGCCCCCTCCAGTTGCCTGGAGCGTGTCCGCCGCCTGTTTCGCGACGGCATCCTCACCGGAGCCCACGCCACGGCGGCTCCGGAGGCCCTGGGGATCGGGCTCCAGGCCCTCATCGCGGTGCGCCTGGCGCGCCACTCCCGCGACCATGTCGAGTCGTTCCGCGACCATGCGCTCGGAATCCCCGAGGTCGTGGCGTGCTTCCACGTCACCGGGGGCAACGACTTCCTGCTGCACGTCACGGTGCGCGACGCGGAGCACCTGCGGGAGCTCGCGCTCTCGGCCTTCACGACCCGTCGCGAGGTGGCCCACATCCAGACTCACCTGGTGTTCGAGGTGGTGCGGAAGGGGGCCTGGCCGGACCTCGGCCGCTGAGGGGTC
>CAJQNK010000280.1 GCA_905479655.1 uncultured bacterium
GGGCCGGACGGGAGGCGCTCGGGGGCCAAGGCGCGCCGACGCAGGCAATGCAGGGACATTGTCGAGGAGGCGGAACGCTGGCAGCCGAGATGCATCGCGGGCGGACTGTCGTCGAAGTTCGGAAACGCTGGTCTAGTGTCCCGCGCGGAAAGCACCCTTCGCCCGGCCGGAGCGGGACACTAGCTAGCGGCCGTTCGAGACGAGCGCCGTCAGCCGATCCGCTGCGGCCCGGGTCCGCGGGTGGTCGGCGCCCCGCGACGCCTCGAGCTGGCGCAGGGCCTGACGCAGCAGCGGCTCCGCCTCCTCGGAGCGTCCCCCGAGGGCGAGGGACCAGCCGAGGTAGCTGCGTGCCTCGGCGACCCGCCAGTGGTCAGCGGGCAGGGCGGCCGAGAGCACGCTCTCGGCTTCGCGGAGCAGGGGCTCGGCCTCGGCCGGCCGGCCGTCGTGAGCCATCACGGCGCCGAGACCCAGCAGCGCCACTCCCGTCTCGACGTGGCCGGGCGGGAGGGCCCGTCGGCGGATGGCGAGGGAGCGGGTCAGCGCCGCCTGGGCCTCCGCCAGATGACCGGCCCGGAGGTCGAGGAAACCCAGTGTCGTCCAGACGAAGGCGACCTCCGGGTGATCGGGGCCGTAGGCGCGCTCGAGCACGGCCAGGGCCTCTCGGTAGTAGCGCCGAGCCGCCTCGGACTCCCCCTTCTCCTCGTGCAGTCGCCCCATGTTGTGGAGGCTGTCGGCGAGATCGGGGTGACCCTCCGAGAGCAGGCTCCTGCGGGTCGCGAGCACGCGGTGGAACATGGGCGTGGCCGCGTCGATCCGGCCGCTCATGGCCAGGACCACGGCCAGGGCGTTGAGGCTCTCCGCCACGGCGAGGTGCTCCTCCCCGAAGAGCGTCTGGCGGAGGGCCAGGGCCTCCCGGAAGAGAGCCTCGGCATCCTCGAGGCGGCCGACGTCCTGGAGCACGAGGGCGAGGTGCATGAGCTGGGTCGCGAGCTCGGGCGAGAGGGTCTCGCCGTGACGCCTCAGCCTGTCGATCGACCGCCGGAGGTAGCGCTCGGCCTCGTCGTAGTCACCGAGGCGATGGAAGAGCTCGCCCCGGTGGTGGTCGATGGAGACGCGGAGGCTCCGTGTCTCCTTCTCGTCGCCCCCGAAGGCCTCGGACTCGAGGAGCGACGCTTTCTCGAGCCATCGCCCGGCCTCCTCGTAGCGGCCCTGCTCGGTGGCCAGCGAAGCGAGCAGATCGAGGCTCTCGGCCAGGTCTCCGGGGCGGTCGGTGAGCTGCGCCCGGCGGATCGCCACGGCCTGCCGGAGGCGCTGTTCGGCCGGCTCCAGGAGTCCCAGGCGCCGGTAGAGGGTGCCGATGGTCTGCAGCAGGTCGGCCCGCAACGCCGGTCGATCCTGCAGCTCGGAGTCCGCCCGTTCGGCGCCGCGCAGGAGGACATCCGACACGGTGACCGTCTCGCCCCGATCACTGCGCGCCTCCGACAGCTCGAACATGCCCTCCAGGAATTCGACCGCCCGCGCGGAGCGCTCACGCTCCGCGAGCAGCGCGTCCCGCTGGTCGGTCAGTCGCGACGCCAGCACCGCCATGCCCGCCGCGAAGGCGAGCACCAGCACCACGAACGACGACGCCACGATCACCGCTGCCCGATGGCGGCGCAGGAGCCTCCGAGCGCGATAGGCGAGGCTGTCGCCCCGTGCCAGGACCGGGCGGCGCTCGAGGTGCCGGCGCAGGTCCGCGGCGAGCTGGTCCACGGAGGGGTAGCGACGGGCGGGCTCCTTGCGCAGCGCCTGGGTGACGATCGCCTCGAGGTCGCCCTCGAGCGCCCGGAGAAGGCGACGGGGACCGGTCCCGCGATGCTCGGCGGCCGACGCCAGGGCCCTCTCGCCCCCGCGACCCACGGCCCGGGCCAGGGGCTCGGGATCCGCCTCCCGGATCGCCCTCTCCAGGGCGGCCGCCCCCAGGTCGCCCGGGGGATGAGGGAGGCCGCCCGTCAGGAGCTCGTAGAGCAGCACACCGAGGGCGTAAACGTCGGTCGCTGTCGTGATCGGCTCGCCCGCGACCTGCTCGGGACTGGCGTACAGCGGGGTCATGGGTCGCAATCCCGTTTCGGTGACCGACCAGGCCCCGGCCAGCGACGGGGGGTTCAGGAGCTTGGCGATTCCGAAGTCGAGGAGCTTGGGGACGCCCTCGCGGGTGACCAGGATGTTCGACGGCTTGAGGTCGCGGTGCACCACGAGGCTCTGGTGCGCCGCGTGGACCGCCGAGCAGACCGAGAGGAAGATCTCGATCCGGCGCTCCAGGGACAGCCGGTGGAGGTCGCAGTAGCGGTCGATCGGCTCGCCTTCGATGTACTCCATGGCGAAGTACGGAAGGCCGTCGCGGGTGCTGCCGCCATGGAGCAGGCGGGCGATGTTTCGGTGACGCAGCGTCGCCAGCACGCGTCGCTCGGTCCGGAAACGACTCAGGAGGTCGGGGCGTGCGGCCCTCTGTCGGATCACCTTCAGCGCCACCGGCTGCTGCAGATCGGGGTGCGCCAGGACGGCCCGATAGACGACCGCCGCCCGGCCGTCGGCCAGCACCTCCAGAAGACGGTACGGTCCCAGGCGACTCTCGCGTGGGGTCCGCCGACCGCGCGGCGCGTCCCGACCCTCGGGGATCCACTCCTCCAGCGGACCGTCCGCGGCCCGCAGGCCCTCGAGGAGCGCCTCCACCTCGCGCCGTAGTCCCGGGTCGCGTCGACCCAGATCCCGCAGATAGGCGGGCTGCTCGGCCGCATCGAGCTCCACGGCCTCCTCGAACGCGTCGGCGAGGACGATCCAGCGCTCAGGCTCCACGGCCTACTCCGGGCTCCGCGAGATGACGTCCGAGCCAAGCCCGGGCGGTTCGCCAGCGGCGGGTGACTGTCGGTACGGAGAGGCCCAGGAGCCGTCCGATCTCGTCGGCCGTGAAACCCCCGAAGAAGCGCAGCTCGACGATCCTCGCCAGGTCCGGATCGACCTCCGCCAGGGCCGCCAAGCCGTGGTCGACGGCCAGGATCCGCCCGGCGCGCGACGCCCCCGGGTCCTCCAGGCCTTCGAGCTCCACCCGGCGACGCGAGCCGCCGCGTTTCTGCGCCCGTCGGCGGCGCGAGTGATCGACGAGGATCCGGCGCATCACCTTGGCCGCCAGGGCGTAGAAGTGGAGGGCGTCGGGGATAGAGAGCCGGGTCTCGTCCGCCAGTCGCAGGTACGCCTCGTGTACCAGACCGGTGGTCTGGAGCGTGTGGTCTGGCCGTTCGCCCCGCAGGTAGGCACTGGCGATCCGTCGGAGCTCGTCGTAGACGATCGGCACCAACTCGCCGAACGCCTCCGGGTCTCCCTCACCCCAGCGCGACAGCAGCGCGGACGGGTCTGCCGGCGATGACCCCGCCATGCTCTCGAGTCCCCTCTCAGTCGGAATTCGGGTCGAGTATAGCGGTGGGAGGGCTCGCGGGGATCAGCCGCGGAGGCGCTGCCGGAGGCGCCGGATGTCGGCCGGGGTCGTCCGGCAGCAGCCGCCCACGAGGCGGGCCCCCGCCCGCACCCAGCTGTCGGGGCTCCAGACCTCGTCGGGCTCGCCGGGGAGCCAGCGGTGACCCTCCGGGTCCCAACCCTCGCCGCTGTTGGGATAGGCGAGAAGGGGCGTCCTCGTGGCTCGTGCCGCCCGCTCGAGGAGCCCTTCGACGTGCCGGGGCGGCGTGCAGTTCACGCCGACGGCCACGATCCGCGCGGAGCTGTCGGCCAGGGCGACCGCCTCCTCGAAGGGCTCGCCGTGGCAGGTGTGGGTCTCGTCACGGCAACTGAAGCTCAGCCAGGCCGGGGTGTCAGGGACCTCGGCCAGCAGCGAGACCAGGACCTCGGCCTCGAGCAGGCTGGGGACGGTCTCGAACGCCAGGAGGTCCGCGCCGGCGCTCGCGAGGATCTCGAGGCGCGGGCGGTGGAAGGCCGCGAGGGCGTGGCGGTCGAGGTCGTAGTCCCCCGTGTACTCGGAGCCGTCGGCGCGGTAGGCGCCGTACGGGCCGATCGAGGCGGCGACCAGCGGCCGCGGCCGTCCGACGCGGTGCGTCGGCTCGGACCAGAACCGGTCGCGGGCGGCGCAGGCGGCGGCGACGCTGTCCCGCAGCACGCGGACGGCGGTGGCCCGATCCAGTCCGTGTCGCTCGAACCCCGGCAGGGTCGCCTGGTAGGTGGCGGTGGCGATGACGTCCGCCCCGGCGGCCAGGTAGTCGGCGTGGACCCCGGCGATGAGATCGGGGTTCTCG
This sequence comes from uncultured bacterium, assembly GCA_905479655.1. Lineage (GTDB taxonomy): Bacteria > Acidobacteriota > Thermoanaerobaculia > Multivoradales > JAHEKO01 > CAJQNK01. Next base: position 4,281 of record CAJQNK010000280.1, read on the forward strand.
AGCAGCACCCGCGCCGACCAGAGGGGGTCGTCGAGGTCGGCGCCGCGCCCCTCGAGCTCCGTGGCGAGACCGCCGTCGAGGATCAGCACCTCCCAGTCCCGGAGGCGGGCCACGATCGGATCCCGCGGGCCGTGCCGCTCCGCCGCGTCCCGGGCGGCGCGGAGATCGTCCCGCGTCTCGGAGGTCATGGTCGAGGAGCCCCCGAGAGTCGGTGGATCGTGACGCCCGGGCTGCCGTCCGGCGCGATGGTCGTGATCGTCTGACCCGGGAGGTCGCCGAGCCAGAGGGTCCCGTCGAGGGCGACGGCCAGGGTGGTCGGATGGCCGAGGCTCTCCGAACGCGCGAACGCGAGGTGGTAGTCGGGGTGCGCCTCGACGCTGACCTCGCGGTACAACCGGTGGGCCGTGCAACCGGGGCACAGAAGCGAGGCCGCCACGATCATGGCGGCGAGACGGAGCCCTTCGACTCGATCGATCATGACTTGGCGTGCCCGGTCGATGGCACCGGCGCACGGCATCGGACCGGTCTCGACCGTATCACCGGAGCCCCTCCGCCCGAACCGTCCGGCCGGGTGGCGTCGGGTTACCATGCGGAAGATGCGACGAGGAGATTCGAGATGACGGAACCGCGAGAGACGGTCGCCCGCCAGCTACGCCGGAGCCGCGCCCACGTCGGCCTCCGCAAGGCGCTGGAGGGTTTTCCCGCCAAGTGGGCCGGCCGGCGGGTGGAACGACATGCCCACACCGCCTGGGAGCAGGTGGAGCACCTGCGCCTGGCGGCGGAGGACCTGCTCGCCTACTGCACGGACGCGAGCTACGAAGAGCTCGGCTGGCCCGAGGGCTACTGGCCGGACGGCAGCGCTCCGCCGGACGAGAACGCCTGGAACGAGAGCGTCCGACGTCTCCTCGAGGCGACCGAGGCGATGGCCCGTCTGGTGGAGGATCCGGAGCACGACCTCTACACGCAGGCGCCCGCGGCGGAGAAACCGACCCACCACACCCTGCGGGCGGCCCTCATCCTGCTGGGCCACAACGGCTATCACGCCGGCCAGCTGGTCGCCCTGCGCCGGGCGCTGGGGGATTGGCGGCCGGACTGACGCGAACCACGCCCCCGACCCGCGGGGCTCACAGCTCCAGGAAGTGACGGGGCACGTGCGGGGCCGACTCGGGCTTCGGACGTCCGGCACGCGACTCCCGGTCGAGGATCTCGACCGTGTCGCGGTACAGGCTCTCCGCGCCCTGGCGATCCTCGGCCACGCACAGGACCCCGAGCTTGCCGAACTCCGAGAGCGCGCCGATCAGGTGGAAGACCACGCCCTGCTGGCTGGCCCCGTGGAAGTGGAGCTGGTGCTGGACGGCGACCTCGATGAGGTCGTTGGGGGTCAGGCCGACGTAGCGCGGGCTCCGCAGGTTGTCGGAGGCGTGGTAGTACCGCGGCTGGCCGGCGGCGGTGCGGTAGAGCCCGGTGTCGAGGTCGTAGCTGCCGTCGGTGAGGAACTCGAGCATCATGAAGGGGTGGGTGGTGCCGCCCTTGCGCAGGTTGATCTCGATGGCGTAGTGGCGCCAGGTATCGCCCCGGCGCGCCGAGACGAAGTCGACTCCGAAGCGCCCGAGGACGGCGCCGCGCTGGAGGACCTCGGCCACCCGCAGGGCGGCGGCCTGGATCTCGAGGCGGTACTCGCCGTCCGCCGGAAAGGTGCATCCCAGGAAGACCTGGCCCGTGGGGCCGCCCAGGACCTGGTCGTGGGTCGAGATCATCTCGATCTGGCCGCGGGGGTCGATGCGGCACTGGGCGGAGGGCGATCTCTTCTCGTCGCCCTCGATGAACTCCTCGACGATTCCGCCCATCTGGCGGTACTGGTCCGAGAAGCGCTCCCAGGTCTCGCCCGCGGCCTCGAACCGCAGGCGCTCCGGCAGCTCCCGGCGCACCCAGGCGGCGAGGCCCCCGCCCTCGGGGCTCCCGTCGTACGAGAAGACGGCGTTGCCCTCACCGGAGAAGCCCTCGTCCAGCTTGACGGCGGCCCGGCGCAGCTCCGGGTTGCGACGCTTCAGCTCGGTCAGGGCCTCGACGACCTCGGCCTCTTCGTTCAGGCGTTCGAAGCCGTCCGGCAGGTCGACGCCGGCGGCCCGGAAGACCTCGCGACTCCCGCTCTTGGTGCCCAGGTGAGAGCGGGCGGGGTCACAGCCGTAGAGAGGGATTCCGAGGCGGATCGCCAGCGAGCGCTCGAGGTCCGTGGCGTTGAAGCACCGCATGTAGGCCCAGTCGCGATCGGCGATCGCGCCGCGGATCCGCTCGATGAGCCGCGGCCGATCGAGGATCTTGCGGGTTAGGGGGAGCGGCGACGAGTCGTGACAGTGGAGGAGGGTCAGGCGTTGGCGCGCGTGACCGCTCGGGATGCCCGGCATCAGGTGCAGGTAGTAGTCGATGATGGCCGGGTCGAGGGGCTGGCTGCTGAGGTAGACCACCTGGGTGCGGGGGAGCCGCAGCAGCATGAGCATGCAGAGCAGGCGCTCCTCGTAGTGGTGGGCGCCGGCGATCTTCGAGAGGACCTCGCGGTCCAGCGTGAGGCTGGGCACCACGACCACGGTCTGCGGGGCGCGACGCGTGTTCGCCTGGATCCGCCGGAACAGCGGATCCAGGTGGGCCTGCAGCTCGCGGAAGGCGATCAGCTCGTCCGAGGGCAGAGTCGTTGAGCGGCTCATGGCCGGGGAGTATACGGGCTGGCGCCACGGGCTCGATGGGCGCCAGGAGCTGCCTCCGGTCTCTCCCGTCGGCGACGAAGATGCGTAGCCCGCGGAGGACGAAGCCGCTGCCGCCCCCCTCGAGCTCGAGTCGCAAACGGTCCGTCAGTTCGACCCCGAGGCCTCCTGCGCCTCGGCCGCGGCCGGCGCGGGCCGGCTCCACGGTGGCACCACGCCGAGGCTGCGGGCGTAGGCGATGGACTGGCCGAGATGCTCGTGGGCGTGGGTCAGGAGGATCAGCAGGTAGGCGCGCTTGGAGGCCGGGAAGCCGAACAGCGAGACCTCGGTGTCGAGGTCCTGGATCTGGGGCACGGCCTGCGCCGCGTAGGCCAGGGACTCCTTCAGCTTGGCGACGACCTCGTCCCGGCTCGTGATCTCGGCCTCCATGGCCTTCATCTGGCCGAAGGGGTCGCCGGTCATCTCCATGCCCTCGGGTGGGGTCGCGCCCAGCGCGACGGGCAGGAGCATGTTGGTTCCGACGACGTGCATGTAGACCTCGCTCACCGTCCGCACGCCATCGGTCGGGCTCCACGAGAACTTGTCGGCGGGGACGGCCTCCGCGAGTGCGACCAGCTTCTGACCGGCCCGCTCCAGGTCGGCGACGAAGTCCCTGTGGAAGGCCGAGCCGCCCTCCGGGTCGTCGGCGGCGGCCGGGGCGGGCGCGAGGCCCAGGATCAGACAGGTCGCGGCGATCCCGAGGATGGCCGCGCGGCGGTGGCTCGACATGGGCGTGCTCCTTTCCGCGGACACGCGGTCTCCCCTGGGGCACCGTGCCGTCCGCGCTGGTCGTTCGGTAGAGAGCCCCGATTCTAACCTGACTTCCTCACCCAGTCTCCACGTCAAGCGCCCACGACCCCTTCGCGACGAGACCCGGTGAGCAGGTCAGGCTGACCGAGCGGGCGGGAGCCCTGGGTCCTCAACGCTGCCGGAAGGCCACGAACCGACCCCAGCAGGAGGCCAGCTCCATCCCCCTCTGCACGAAGGCGCCGAGGTAGTAGCGGCCCGTTTCGGCCCGGGCGATCTCGTGGCCGAGGTTCTCCGCGTGGACGATGCCCTTGGGGAAGAGGTTCAGGTGCATGTCCTGGTAGTAGCGGTCGAGCGGGTACATCTCGTCCCACTCCTGGCCGAAGGCCGCGACCAGCTTGCGGTTGGCCTCGGCGAAGGTCTTCGGGTGGAACACCCGCTGGATCGTGTTCATGGGGTGCTCCATCGCCACGCAGTCGATGGCGAGCCACTGGATCTGCCGCTCGACGCACCAGGCGGCGAAGTCGGGCGAAGGGCCCGGGTGCTGGATCATGTAGCGGAACTCGTCGGAGTCCGGGCTGTTCCAGCCGAAGCGGTGCCAGCCGGTCTTGATCATCAGGATGTCGCCGTCGCGCAGGTCGACGCGCTCCTCGATCATGGCGGGCGTGTAGACGCTGGAGTCGCTCACCGCGTCCGAGATGTCGACGATGACCCCCGGCCCGTGCCAGTAGTCGAGAGGCACCTGGCCGATCGTCCGGCCCGCGGCCCAGAAGTGCTTCTCTCCATCCATATGGGTCGCGAGGTGGAAGCTGGCCTTGCAGTGGGCGTTGTTGCGCCCCAGGCCGTAGTCCAGGCCGCCGACCCGCTTGGTGTAGCGGATCGACAGGGGCTCGTAGTTGGCCCACTGCGGGGTCTGGACGGAGAAGGGGAGCGTCAGGTCGAGCATCTCGATCTCGTCGAGAGCCGAGTGGAAGGAGTCGGTGTCCTCGCCCTCCGGGGGCTCCAGGGCGACGACGCGGCTCCAGGCCGACTCCACCTCCATGAACGGGATCGGCTGCACCATGAGCCAGGTGCGCCGGTTCGCCAGCTCCCTCAGCGCGGCTCCCAGGCACTCGACCAGGAGCGGCCCGCGCTTCGGCATCTCGAGATGGGTCAGGCGGCGGTAGTCGTCGGGCGGGAACATCTCCTCCCAGGTCGTGCCGTGGGTGGCCCGCAGCTTCGCCTCCGCCTTCTCGAACTCCCGCGGGTGGAGGAACCGCACGTTGGTGTTCATGGGGTGCTCGGCGCAGCCGCAGTCCACGCCCACGATCTTCAGCCGCCTCTCCATGGCCCAGGGGAAGAAGTCGGGGGAGGGCCCGGGGTGCCGCACGAGGTAGCCGAACTCCTTGTTCTCGACGCCTCCCTGCGCGTCGGGGTTCGCGACGTCCGGGCGGTCCCAGGCGTAGCGGCTGTAGCCCGTGTGAACAAACAGGATGTCGCCGTCCCGCACCTCGACCCGCTCCTCGATCATCTCCGGCGTGTAGAAGCCGTAGTCCGAGACGGCGTCGGACACGTCGGCCACCACGCCGGGGCCGCCGAGCTCGGTGAGCGGGATGTCGGCGATGGCGCGGGCGCCGGAGTGGAAGGCCCGCGGGCCGACCAGATGGGTGCCGGTGTTGTTGCTCCACTCGATGAGCTGGCCGTTGGCTCCCTGGCCACCGCCGTAGGAGCCGGTCAGCCGTTTGAAGAAGTGGACCTGGAGCGGCATCTCGCCGGGCCACGGCGGCGTGAAGACGGAGAGCGGCTGGGTCAGATCGAGCCAGCGGGCGCTCGACAGCAGGGAGATCGGGTCGCGGCTTGTCATGGGGAGCTCCTCCAGCCGCGACTCGCGGGCCGCGGCGGTGTCGTGGGTCCTGGGACGGACTCGCAGGCAAACATTGTACGGCGCGGGCCGAGGCGCCGGCCGGTCGGCGTGTACCATCTCCCCAGCACTTGGATTGACTTCCCAACCACGACACGAAAGGAGTCGACATGTCTGTCGCCAAGGTCATCGAGATCAGCGCCGAGTCGAAGGAGAGCTTCGAGGCAGCCATGCGCAAGGGCCTGCGCAAGGCCTCCGAGACGGTCCAGAACATCCGGGGCGCCTGGATCAAGGAGCAGAAGGTAGAGGTCAAGGACGGCGAGGTCACGCGCTACCGCGTGAACATGGCCGTCACCTTCGAGATCGACTGAGGCCGGTCCCCAGGCTCCCCCGGGGCTCGCGCCCCGGGGAGGCCTGACGCCCCCCGCGGAGCCGTGCCCAGGGGGCCCATTGCAGGGAGTCCGGTGCCCGGAACGGGTCCCCGCCACCGCCCGTCGGGGTGGTCGGCGTCCCGTCTCTCGGCGCGTTGCGCGGCCGGCGCCCCCGGAGGCAGGGTAGAGGTATCGCTGCACGGTCCCGTGCATCCGACCACCGAGGAGGCTCCACGACATGCCGCGTCGGCTCCCGACCCCCGCCTGCGTCTTCGCCCTCGTCCTCGTCCTCGCCCTGTCGGTTCCCGGCTCGGCTCCGGCCGCCGAGATCGGCCGACCGTCGTCGCCTGCGTGGTGGATCGCCCTCCGGGCCCTGGAGCCGGCGACCCTGCGGTCGCTCTCCGGGCATCTCGATCTGCGCGGCACCTACGGCGACGTCACGCTGGCCGCGGGCGGCCCCGCGGAGCTGGCGGAGCTGCAGCGGGTCGATCCCGGCGCCTTCGTGCTCGGCGAGCGGCGGGAGGGCGAGAGGCTCTTCGTGGTCACCACCGCGCCGGGCGCGGAGCTGGCGATCCCGCCGGGTGCCCGGCGGCTCCATCGGAGTGAGCTGCTGGCGTTCATCGGCGCTCCCGCGGGCGACTCCGACATCGCGCGGGCGCTGGCGGGCCAGGCGCCGGCGGGCCTGTTCCACGGTGGGCTGGCGGTCGTCCCCGACCGGCCCTCGCGGCCGGCGCCCGGGAGGCCGGTCCGCTGGGCCGAGGCCCCGGCACACGACTCCGCGATCCAGGGCTGGGTCGACGCCGTCGACGAACTGGCCCTGAGGTCCGACGTCACGGCGCTCTCGACCCTGTTCGAGACGCGCCGGTCGGACACCCAGGGGGGCCGCGACGCCCAGGAGTGGCTCTTCGATCGATTCGTCGCGCTGGGTCTGCCGACGGAGGTCCACGACTTCGACGGCAACGCGGACAACGTCCTGGCACAGATCCCGGGCTCGATCGAGCCCGAGAAGGTGGTGATCGTCGGGGCGCACTACGACTCGACGACGTTCTCCGGCCCGGCGGCTCCGGGCGCGGACGACAACGCCTCCGGGACCGCGGCCCTCCTGGAGATCGCGCGCGTTCTGACGGAGGAGGGCGCCTCCTTCCGCTACACGCTGCGCTTCGTCGCCTTCGCCTCGGAGGAGTTCGGTCTGTTCGGCTCCGATGCCTAC
>CAJQNK010000281.1 GCA_905479655.1 uncultured bacterium
ACGGAGCGTCGAACACGCTGGGACGGCCCCCGGGCGCTCCCACCTCACAGCGTAGGACGATACTCGGGACGGTCAGCCGGCCGACCTCCTGCGGGAACAGGGCCATGCGGATCTCGGTCACCCGGTAGCTGCGGCCATCGACCACCGCACCCCCCCCCCTCGCCTCGCCCAACTCCTCGACGACGAAACCGTCGTGGCTCAGCGGCTCGAGTCTCGGATAGGCGATCTCCACGGCCTGGTAGAGACGCCAGACCAAGAGGATCTGCTCGCCAACCCAGGGCGACGCGTCCGACACGGTGGCCGTGACGAACAGGTCCTGCTCGGCCGAGGCGGACCGGGCCGAAGCCTCGACGACACGGACCTCGAGGGGCTGGCTGACCAGCGTCTCCGCCCCCGCGCGCAGCGTGATCTCCGGCACCCGGAAGGTCCCGGTGGACCGGGGGGTGAGCGACCAGGTGTAGGTGACGCTGGAGCTCATCCGCCCATTGACCATCTGCCACTGGCTCGAGCGCCCGAGGAAGCGAGCCTCGAAGCCGGGCAGCTCGGGCAGGTCGGGGACTCCTTCGCTCCCCTCCACCACGACCTCGAGCATCGCCGTCTCCTCCAGGGTGATCACGGAGGGGTCGACCCGGGCCTCGAGGGTCGCGGCCGCGGCCACCGGCGGCGGCGACAGCGTGCCCCAGCCGGCGAGCGCCAGGGCTGCCAGGACCCCGCCCGCGAGCCTGCCGTGAGCTGCCGACCTCACCAGTCCTTCCCCCCCGGCGACGCCTGCCGACGTCCGCGTTGTCCGGGCGCCGGACGCCCCTCTTCGAGCGCCTGTAGCCAGCGCTCCGCCTCCTCGAGCGTCATCCCGTCGGATCCGGGCGCGTCCGAGCCGGTCACGGAGGACGGCTCGGAGCCGGGGGTCGAGCTCTCGGGGGCGGGGGTCGGATCCTCGCCGTCGGGAATGCCGTCGCCGTCGCTGTCGACCCGGTTCGGGTCCGTCTCTCCGGGATCGACGGCGCCGTTGCGATTCGCGTCCTCCGTTCCGTCCTGGAGGCCGTCGCCGTCGGTGTCCGGGTTCGACGGGTCGGTCGGGTTGGAGCCGCGGCGCTCGACCTCGTCGGGCAGGCCGTCGCCGTCGGTGTCCGGGCCCCTCTCGGGCTCCGCACCCGACTCCGCCGCCGGGGGCGTAGAGGCCTCCCCCGACCCGTCCTCGGTGTCGGACGGCGACGGCTGCCCTTCCCCGTCGGCCGGCTGCTGCTGCGACTCTCCCTCGTCCTGGGCTTGTTGGTCCTTCGAGGACTGGCTGGGCTGCGGCTCCTGCTCACGCCGCTCGATCTCGCGCAGCGCGACCTCCAGGTTGAACTTCGCGTCCTCGTCGGCGGGATCTACCTCCAGGGAGCGGAGGTAGAGGTCCGCCGCCTCCTCCAGGCGGTCCTGCCGGAAGGCGGCGTTGCCCAGGTCGTACAGGGCGTCGGCTCGCAGGCCGGGGTCCTCGGCCTCCGCCGCGGCCCGGAACAACCGCTCCGCGCCGGGCAGGTCCTCGAGCTTGTAGCGGGCGCTGCCGATCTCGAGCGCGGTCTTCGGATCGTCCGGGCGATCGACCTGACGCTCCACGAAGCCCTCGAGCGCCTTCTCGTAGTCACCCTCTGCGTACGCGTCGTAGGGATCGTCGGTCGCCGCCGCGGGCGGGGAGCCGGCGAGCGCCAGGAGCAGGACGAGAAGCCACCGGTCGAGGCGCCTCACGGTCTCAGGCCCTCCACCATCAACATCGCCACAGCCAGACCCAGGAGCCACTGGAAGCGGTCGTGCCAACGACGACGCTGCCGGGACTCGAGCTCCCGGGCCTCCAGCGTCGCCCGCACGCCCTCGACGTAGACCCGCTCCAGATCCAGGTCCCCGGCCACCGAGCGGACGTAGACTCCGCCGGTCCGCAGCGCCACCTCGCGGAGGGTCGGCTCGTCGAGCCGCGTGAGGACCATCTCGCCGTCGCGGTCCTTCTTGAAGCCGCGGCGACCGGGGATCGGGGCTCCCGCCTCGCTGCCGATCCCGATGACGAAGACCGGCACGCCGGCCTCCCGGGCGCGCTCCGCCCTCTCGAGGACCCGACCTCCGTGGTCCTCGCCGTCGGTGACGAGGAGGATCGCGCGGGAGGCGTTCGCGCTGCTCTCGAAGGCGTCGAGGGAGACCTTCAGCGCCGCGCCGAGGTCGGTCCCCTCGGTGGGGATCAGATCGGTGTCGAGGTTGTCGACGAACAGGGCGAAGGCGCCGTGGTCCAGGGTCAGCGGGCACTCCAGGAACGCCGTTCCGGAGAAGGCGACGAGACCCACCCGGTCGCCGTCGAGAACGCCGAGGAGGTCGACCAGCTCGCGCCGGGCGCGCTCGATCCGCGGCAGTCCGTCGGAGGCGTCGCCGTCCTCGGCCAGCATGCTGTCGGAGACGTCGACGGCCACCACGAGGTCCACCCCCTCCCGGCGGACCTCCTCCCAGGCGAACCCGACCTGCAGACCCGCCAGGGAGAGGAGCAGCGCGCCGAACGCGATCAGACGCAGGGCGGCGCCCCACACCGAGCCTCGGCCACCTCGTCCGACGGTGAGGCGCTCGAGCAGTCCCTCGTCGGCGAAACGAGCCAGATGCCGGAGGGCCCGCCGCCGAGCCGCGACCAGGCCGAGAGCCGCCAACGGCACGAGCCACAGGAGCCAGAGCCGGTCGGGATGCTCGATCCGGGCACCCTCGCAACCCGTCAGAGCGGTCACGGCAACGAGGAGCGGCGCGACCCAGGGTCGCCGGAGGCGGGACGGGGACCTCATGCCGGCAGCCTCCGGTAACGGGTCGCGACCAGCGCCCCCTCCAGGAGCAGCAGGAGCAGCGCCGGGGTCAGAAGCCTCGGATACAGATCCTCGTACTCCATGATCGAGGTCGAGGTCACCTCCGTCTTCTCGAGCTCGTCGATCCGGCGGTAGACCTCCTCCAGACCGGCCGTGTCCTCCGCGCGGAAGAACAGGCCCCCGGTCAGGTCCGCGACCTCGCGCAGGCTCTCCTCGTCGATGTCGACCTCCACCTCGACGACCCGGCCTTCCCGGTTCACCATCGGCGCCAGCCCTCGGGAGCCCACGCCGACGGCGTAGATCTTGATCCCCAGAGCGGACGCCACCTCCGCCGCCTTGCGCGGCGAGAGCACCCCGGCGTTGGACCGCCCGTCGGTGAGCAGCACCACCACCTTCGACCGGGCCGGCGAGTCGCGCAGACGCTTCGCGGCCACCCCGAGGGCCGAGCCGACGGCCGTCGCGTCCCCCGCCATGCCGATCTCGACCCGTTCGAGGAAGGTCCTGACGATCTCGTGGTCCAGGGTCAGCGGGCACAGCGTGAACGCCTCCTCTCCGAAGACGACGAGCCCGATCTGGTCCTCCGGCCGGGCCTCGACGAAGCGGGCGACCACGTCGGCCGCCACCTCGAGGCGATTGCGGCGCTCGCCCAGGGGACGTTCGGCATCCAGGTCGAGAGCCGCCATGGTCCCGGAGGCGTCGAGGGCGAGCACGATGTCGACGGCCTGGCTGCTCACCTGCGTGAGCCGCCGCCCCACCTGCGGGCGCGCCATCGCCACGATCAGGAGCGCCACCGCCACGAGCCGAAGGGCCTTCACCGCCCGACGAATCCGGGGACCGGCCGACGACGAGGCCGCCGCCGCCAGCCGACCCAGGGCCGAATAACGGAGCGCCGGTGTCCGCCCGCGCCGCCGACTCCAGGCCGGGAGCAGCCACCAGGCCAGAGCCCACAGCAGCCAGATCGGCCCCAGAGCCGCCAGCACCCACGGGTCAGCCAGCCGCGACATCGTCGGTCTCCCTCGGCCGGCTCGCCTGGACGAACGTGACGGCCTCCCGGTGAATCCTGCGCAGCTCCTCTCGGGGCGCCTCCATCCCCGTGTACTTCACCCGATCCGTGGCCTCGAGGAACTCCTCCAGCCGCTCCACCTCCACCGCGGGCAGCTCCCGGAGCTCCCCCAGTCGTGCTCGGATCTCCTCGCTCGTGAGGTCCGTGGCGTTGAGGCCCCACCGACCCTCGACGTAGGTCCGCACGATCTCCGAGACCCGGAAACCGAACCGCCGCGCCTCCCGTCGGTCGGAGAGCTCGACGGCCGCCAACCGCTCCAGCTCGCGCAGCGCCGTCTCGTGGGGCGGCACCGACGGCGTCACCTTGTCGAGCCCGCCGCCGGAGCGGCGTCGCTTGAGCACCAGGCCCAGGATCGCCGCTGCCACCAGGGCGGCCGCCAGGGCCCACCAGGGCCAGAGGGGTCGCGGCGGGTCGAGCGGCTTGATATCGCGCAACTCCGCCTGCTCCGTCTCCGGCGGCAGGACGGAGGCGATCTCCAGGGCGGTCGACGGCGCCTCGCCCGACGGCCCGGAGTCGACCTCGTCGCCTTCGGCCCAGCTCTTCACCGTCTGGACGGGCAGCTCGAAGCGTCCCGGTGGCGCCGCCTGCAGGCGATACCACCGACGCTCGAAGACCCTGCCGCCCCGCTCCCTCGGCTCGTCGAGACCCTGCTCCATCACCCGCAGCCCACCCAACACCTCTCCGATCTCCGGCCAGGAGACGGTCAACCCGGGCTCGTGATCGACCTCGAGGGAGTAGATGACCCGGTCGCCGACCGTCGCGGAGGGCGGCTCGAGGGTGGCGCGGGCCACGACCGGCGGCCGCGCCTCCGCCTCGGAGACGTCCGGCGCCGACCGGTCGCCCACGCAACCCGCGAGCAGGGCCAGGAGGGCTCCGCCGCCCGCCGCCAGGCGCCGGGACCGACGCGACACCCGTGGGATCACGATCCCACCCCGCCTCCCCAGCGCCGATCGCGCCGGCGGAAGAACCCGATCAGGTCGTCGATCCACGGCTCGCCGGCTTGGACCCGCAGCTCGCCGACCCCGGCCGAGCGGAAGGTGGCCGACAGGGCCTCGTCGTCGCGGCGGGCCGCCTCCATCAGCGCGGTCCGCACTCGACGATCGAGGGTATCGACCTCGAGCCGCTCGCCGGTCTCCGCGTCCTCCAGCTCCAGGATCCCCGCCGCCGGCAGCTCGGACTCGCGCCGGTCGCCGACCACGACCGCCGTCAGGTCGTGACGGCGGGCCGCCACGCGCAAGCGCTCCTGCCAGCCGTCGTCCAGGAAGTCGGAGAGCAGGAAGACCACGGCCCGGCGCCGCGTCACGCGGCCCACGAACTCCAGCGCCCCGTCCAGATCCGTGCCCCGGTGGGCCGGCCGGAACCCGAGGATCTCCCGGATCACACGCCAGACGTGCGCGCGGCCCTTCTTGGGCGGGATGTACCGCTCCACCCGATCGCTCGCCAGGACCAGGCCCACCCGGTCGTTGCTCCGGATCGCCGCCCAGGCCAGCACCGCCGCGACCTCGGCCGCCACCTCCTGCTTGAAGCGTCGGCGGCTGCCGAACGCCCCGGACGACGAGACGTCGACGACCAGGAGCACGGTGAGCTCCCGCTCCTCGCGATGCTCCTTCACGTGGGGCTTGCCGGTCCGGGCGGTGACGTTCCAATCGATGTGGCGGATGTCGTCGCCCGGCTGGTACTCGCGGACCTCCTCGAACTCCATGCCCCGGCCCTTGAAGGCGCTCTCGTACTCCCCCGCCATGAGGTCCGTCACCAGGCGACGCGTGCGGATCTGGATCGCCCGCACACGCTGCAGGAGCTCCGGAGAGAGGGAGGAACCGAGGTCCATGGCGATCGTCTCGTGGGTCCTCAGGGGACGTCGACGGTGTCCAGGATCTCCCGCACGAGCGCGTCGGAGTCGAGGTCTCGAGCCTCGGCCTCGTAGGAGACGAGCACGCGGTGCCGGAGCACGTCGGGCGCCACGGTCTTGACGTCCTGGGGCGTCACGTAGCCGCGCCCGGCGAGAAAGGCCTGGACCCGGGAAGCCCGTGCCAGGTCGATCGAGGCCCGGGGGGACGCTCCGAAGTCGATGAGCTCGGCCAGCCTCTCCAGCCCGCAACGACCCGGTTCCCGGGTCGCGAAAACCAGATCGACGATGTAGTCCTCGATCTTCGGGTCGAGGTAGACCCGGTCCGCGACCTCGCGCAGACGGGCCAGGTCGGACGGTCCGATCACGGGCTGCACCTGCGGCCGGTGCCGCGAGGCCATCCGTCGGAGGATCTCCCGCTCCTCGTCACGCGTCGGATACTCGACCCGCAGCTTGAGCATGAAGCGGTCCACCTGCGCCTCGGGCAGCGGGTAGGTCCCCTCCTGCTCGATCGGGTTCTGGGTCGCGAGCACCAGGAACGGATCCGGGAGCTTCAGGGTCTGGTCGCCGAGGGTCACCTGCCGCTCCTGCATCGCTTCCAGGAGCGCGCTCTGCACCTTGGCCGGGGCCCGGTTGATCTCGTCGGCGAGCAGCAGGTTGGTGAAGATGGGTCCGCGCTTGATCACGAACTCGTGTTCCTGGGGGCGGTAGACCTCCGTCCCGACGAGATCGGCCGGCAGCAGATCGGGGGTGAACTGAACCCGTGCGAACGCCGTGTCGACGACGGCGGCGACCGTCTTGATCGCGGTCGTCTTGGCGAGCCCCGGCACACCCTCCACCAAGATGTGCCCATCGGCGACCAGGGCCATGATGAGGCGGTCGACCATGTAGGCCTGGCCCACGATCACCTTGCCGACCTCCCGCCGGACCGCCTCCAGCCGGGGAGCCAGCTCCGCGATCTCCGGGGCGATCTCCTGAGGATTGACCTGCATCGCTACTCCTCCCGGGCGCGTCGGAGCGCCGCCAGTGACCGCGGCGACGCGACGAAGCGCCAATTTGACGTCGGAACCACCCGGACCGCGGCCGGCGGAGGCCGAAGCGGGCTTACCTCTCTCCAAGACGCAAGCGGTGTGCCAGCCGGCCGCTCGGGAGGCCTCACCCCGCCCACCGGGGACCGGGGCCCCGGCTCAGCTTGGGCGACGCGTGGGCAGCCAACGAGACGGGGCGGCCGGCATGCCGACGGGCTCCCGCTCCTCCCGGCCTCGCTCGAGGGGTGAGCTCCAGCGGTAGCCGTGGGCCGCAGCCATCTCCTCCAGGGCCGTCGCCACTGCCCCGGCGCTGTCGGGCCGCCGCTCCCGGTCCCGGTCCAGGAGACGGAGCAACAGCGCCGCCAGCTCCGGCGGCATCTCGATGTCCAGCAGGGGCTCCATGTCCAGAGAGCCGTTCAGGGTCTTGCGCATGGTGTCGCGCATCCCGCGGCCGGCGAACGGGTCCGTCGCGGTCAGGCAACGATAGAGGACGGCTCCGAGCGCGAACAGGTCGCTCCGCGGCTCGAAGCCACCGCCGGTCAGGGTCTCCGGCGCGAGGTACCCGGGGGTGCCGTAGACCTCCTCGGTGCGCTCCTCGGCGGCGGACACGAGCTCCGCGATGCCGAAGTCGCTCACCTTGATCGCCCCGTCCCAGGCCACGAGGATGTTGGCGGGCTTGACGTCTCGGTGGACGATCCCCCGGTCGTGCGCCGCAGCCAGGGCGGAGGCCACCGCCGCTCCCAGACACACGGTCCGCTCGACCGACAGCCGGCCCACCCGCGACAGGAGGCCGTCCAGACCCAGGCCGTCGACCAGCTCCATCGCCAGGAAGGCCGCCTCCGGATGGTCCGCCACGTCGTAGATCGACACGATGTTCGGATGGCTGAAGCGGGCCGCGAGGATGGCCTCCCGAAGCAGCTCCGCCACCCGCTCGCCCGGCGCGCCGCCGCCCAGGCCCACGGTCTTGAGCGCCACCTCGCGTCGGAGGCGGGGATCCCAACCTCGGAACACCGTCCCCATGCCTCCGGAGCCGATCACCTCGAGGACCTGGTAGCGCCCGAGAAAGACCTCCGTCAGCGCCCGTCGATCCCGCCGTCCCCGCTCGGCGGCCCGGACCACGCTCCGGAGCGCCGTCAGCTCGTTCCCGCGCACCGCCCGCTGCTCCCCCGCCGGCAACCAGCGTCTCTCCGCCGCGAGCAGAGACCTCACCGGCCGCACCACGGACACCCAGGCCAGGCCCGACAGCAGAACGATCAGGGTGAGCGCCCCCCCCACGGCGCCCAGGGACTGACGCCGCATCCGAATCGCGGTGGCCTCGGCGATCCGGAGAGGCTGTCGCGACAGGACGGTCCACGAGGTCCCGGGCACCTGGGACCAGGCGCCGACGACGCCCACCGACTCGAAGCGCCGGGCGCCCTGGGTCGAGCCGGCCAGCGCGACCTGCACCAGGTCCGGAGGGAAGGACTCGAGATCGGCCCGGGAACCCACCAGGATCCTACGGGAGGAGTCCACCAGCACCAGGTCGGCCTGCTCGCCGATCTCCCAGGGCTCCACCAGACCCGCGAGCGCCGCGCCGTCCACCACCAGCGCGAGGCGACCCGGCCTCTCCACCAGCTCCGCCTCGAGCCGGAGGCTGAGGCCAGCCTCCCTCGGGATGGCCACGATCGAGGCGCCGGGCTCGGTGCCCAGGGCGCCGGCAACCCGCCCATCGATTCCGGGCCGACGCACCTGGGCGCGCAGGACCTCGCGCCCCGCCGTGTCGAGGAGGGCCACCGCCAGGACGCTCTGTTCGGCCCAGGCCACCAGGCTCTCGGACAGGAGGAGCCGCGCCGCCTCGGATCGCGGCTGGGCGAAGGCCGGGTGCGAGGCGGCCCCCTGGGCGAGAGCGCCAACGGACTCGAGGCGGGCCTGGACGCGGGCGGCGGCCGTGCGCGCGGCCAACGAGTGGGTGGTCAGGACCTGATCCAGCATCGCGTCTCGATTGATGGCGATCAGGCGGACGGAGGTCAAGCCGAGAGGAAGGAGCCCGACCAGGGCCAGGGCCAGGGCGATCCGGCCGAGGAGCCCGAAGCGCAGCGGGAAGCGCCTCTCCTCCTCGAGGGGCTCCCTCCGGATCGTCCTCTCGCCCGCATCCTCGGTCGGGGTCGCGCCGCCCGTCGCCCCCGGGGGCCCGGCGTCCGACTCGCGCAGCGAGCTCAAGAGCCCTCTCGCGCCGGCCAGCGTGGAGCCTCCGGCCCCACGGCGACCCGCTGAACCACCACGGCGAGCGGCTCGGAGCGGCGCCCCAGACGATCCACCGCGGCCGCCTCGAAGCGGGCGGGACCCGAACCTCCAGGGGGCCGCAGAGGCTCGCCGCCCCAGCGGGACCACGGCCCTTCGTCCCATCGGTGTTGGATCTCGGCCACCCCCGACGCATCGTCCCGCGCCGCCAGGAGGAGTCCGCCGCTCTCGCCGAGGGTGACCTCGTCCCGCCCGGAGACCCACGCCTCGCCGACCAGGGTGACCACCACCGTGGGCGGCTCGAGGTCCACGTCCTCGCCCCGGATCCTCAGGGATCGCGGCTTCGACGGGTAGCCGTCGAGGCCGCTGGCGGCGATTGCCGTGACGCGCCAGTGCAGATCGCCCGGCGGCAACGGCGGCGCGGTCCACCGATCGACGTCGACGCCGGTCGCCCGCGCGAGCACCTCTCCGCACAGCGGATCACGGCAGGCCTCCACCGTGTAGCTCGCGGCGCCGGAGACCGGGCTCCACACGAGCCGGGGATTGTTCCAGTCCCGTTCCGCGCCCGCCTCGGGGCTGACGAGTACCGGAGCCGGCAGGAGCCTCTCGGGCGGTGTCGGCCTCGCGCCCGGCTCGACCCGCGTCCCGGTGCCCTGCGAAAGGCGCACCCGGCCGCCGGCGGCCTCCACCTCCCCCTCCCCGGCGTAGAGCATCAGCTCGGCGACGCCCTCCCGCGCCCGCGCCCGCGCCTCGGCACGCCCGTCCTTGCCGGGCCGCGGCTCGGCGCGCGCGGCGCCCACGAGAATCTCGATCTCGACTCGCGTGGGACGCGCCGGCGCGGCGGCCAGGTCCGCCTGCCCGTCCACGATCTCCACCGCCTCGCGTCGCAGGCCGGTCACCCCGGACGACAGCCGCGTCAGGAACACGATCGACTGTTCGGCGATGGTCAGCCGGGTCGCGTCCTCGTCTCCGAGAAGGAGCTCGGCCGAGGAGTCCCGACCGGTGCGCACTCCGTCGCGCTCCTCCAGCAGGTCGCCCACGCGGGCCTCCTGCCAGGGGTAGGGCTGAGGCTTCTGGTCCACCTGCCTCGCCACCTTGCGCACCTGCGCCGAGCGCGGCGGCAGCGCACGCTCCACGATGACTCGAAGACGCTGCCCGGGGAGGAGGAGGTCCGGGTCCCGGATCCAGGGATTGAGACGCCAGTTCTCGGGCCACAGGATCGGCGTGCCGAGGTAGCGCTCCGTGATCGCCTGGAGCGTGTCGCCCGGGCGGACGACGTAGGCGCCCAGGGTGTCGCCAGCCCGGGGCTCGCCCGGCGGGGCGTCCTGGGCCCGGGCGGCCGGCGCCGGCAGGCACGCGAACGCGAGCACGGCCAGGAGCAGGCGACCGCGCCTCAACCGCCACCCCCCGCCGGGAGGACCCTGACGAACCACCAGGCCCCCGTCTCCCGTCCCGCCGCGTCCCGGGCCCGGGCGCGGAGGAAGAACCAGCCACGGAGGTCGAAACGCCTTCGGTCCGGCATCGGCTGCCACTCCAGCGGCGCGAGGGAGATCTCCCTTTCGACGACGCCGCAGCCATCGTCGGACAAGCGGAAGGAGACCTCCTGGCCCTGCTCGAGACGCAGGGTCTCACCCGGGGCCCGTACCCGCCCTTCGGGATCGACCAGCTCCAGCCTCGGAGGGTCGACATCCAACGGCCACCGGGCTTCGAGGGTCGCCGAGTTGCCGACCCGGTCGGTGGCCCGGAGGTCGAGACCGGCTGCATCCACCGACAGGCTCCCCTCGACGGGCGACCACTCAGAACCCGACGCGCCGATCGGAGTCCATTCGAGCGTCCGGACGCCGGCCGCCCCGTCCCGGGCCCGGACCTCGACCCGCACCGGCGTCACCCGGTACTCGCCGCAACCGGCGGGGCCCGGCGCGGCGGTCCAGGTCACGGCGGGCGGCGTCGAGTCGACCTCGAAGGCGAGCTCTTCGCTGCCTCGGTTGCCGACCCGGTCCAGCGCCTCGACCGATGCCGTCAGCGGGCCCGCCGGCCAACCCGAAACCCACTCGGCGTCGGGGACCTCGCGACCGTCGAGCCGCAGGCGCAACCCGGCGAGCCCGCTCGCTGGGTCCGCCACCCGGCGCTCGAGCGCCGCGCCGGGTCCCGCGACCCGTCGACCGTCGACGTCGACGGTCGGCCCGGAGAGGGTGATCTCGATCGTCGGAGGATCGGGATCCTGCACGAGCTCGGTCACCACCCGCGCGCGGTTGCCCGGCCGATCCTCCGCCTCCGCGACGACCGTCCGGGGTCCGCGACCCTCGACCACCAGATCCGCCGACCGCTCCGCCACGACGACACCCGCTCCGGCGTCGAGGCTCACCGACACCACGGGGCTCCAGCGATCGATCGCGCTCGCCGTCAGTCGCACCGTACCCGGCACCCAGGCGACTCCGTCGTCGCCACCGACGGGCGTCGGCTCCACCTCCACCGAGAGCTCCGGGGGCTGGTCGTCGACCCGCACCCGGAACCATGCCGGAGCCGAGAGGCGCCCGAGCTCGTCCCGGGTTCCCAGGGTCAACCAGTGCAGACCGGAGGCTGGCGCGACCAGCGGTTGCTCGACGGGAACCAGGAGGCCGCCGTCCCAGGC
Organism: uncultured bacterium; assembly: GCA_905479655.1. GTDB lineage: Bacteria > Acidobacteriota > Thermoanaerobaculia > Multivoradales > JAHEKO01 > CAJQNK01. The sequence continues at coordinate 11,600 of CAJQNK010000281.1, forward strand.
CATCTCCAGCCGTCCCCCCGGCGGCAGGTCGATCTCGATCTCCTCACCGGGCGCCACGACCCGGAGGGGCTCGGCGGAGCCGACGGTCGTCACCGTGAGGACGAGGGCCAAGCCGACGAGGGAGGACCGGACGCGCGCCGCCGACGACCCAGGCATGCCTCAGCCTATCGCAAAAGGTGGGGGCGGCCGCCTACTCACGAGAACGAAACGGCGCCCACCCGTTGGGGCGAGCGCCGTGGATTCCGCATCTTGGCGGGGTCTCTGGAGCCGGTCTACTGGACCTGGGCGCCGGAGGGGTAGCGGACGAAGAAGCCGTCGGCCCAGACGATGTCCTCGCCGTAC
>CAJQNK010000282.1 GCA_905479655.1 uncultured bacterium
ACTCTCCCACCGATCCAACGACGGCCGTCAGACGACTCCGAAAACGCCGCCTCGGCAAACCTCCAGCGAACCCCCTGACTCTCCCGACCGAATACCAAACAAACCAACAACTCCTGAAGCTATCTGCACCGGACTCCTAGCTTGTAGCCCATCACCACCAGGGTCCGGTCGTCGTCGCCGGGGTGCCCTCCCGTGTGCGCCGCGATCGATTCGAGCAGCCGCGTCCGGACGAACTCGGGGTCGCCGCTCGCCTCCGCCAGGGTCTGGCGGAGACGGGAGAAGCCGAAGGGCTCGGCCGCCGCGTCGGTCGCCTCGATGAGGCCGTCGGAGAGCCAGACGACCCGGTCGCCCGGGCGGATGGTGAGGCTCCGGCGGCCATAGTCCGTGCCCAGGGCGCCGAGCGGCGGGCTCGGGAGCTCGATCTCCTCGACCTCGCTGGGCTCGCCCTGCGGCGCCGCGCGCAGGATGTAGGTCGGCGGATGGCCGGCGTTCGTCAGCTCGAGCGAGCCGTCCGCCGGATCGAAGATCGCCAGCGTCAGGGTGACGAAGAAGCGCGTCTCCTGGTTCTGCCGCACCATCCTGTCGAGCGCCCCGAGCACCTGGGTCGCGGGACGACCCTCCTCGACCAGCAGGGTGAGCGCCGCCTTGACCATCGCCATCCGCAGGCCGGTCGGCAGCCCGTGTCCCGAGACGTCCGCGATGACCACCGCCAGGCGTCCGTCCTCGACACTGAGGATGTCGAAGTAGTCGCCGCCGATGGCCGAGCTGGGCTCGAAGAGGGTGGCGAAGCGGACCCCCTCGATCTCGGGCAGATCCTGTGGCAGCAGGCTCTGCTGCAGGTCGCGCGCGATCTCCAGCTCCTTCTCGATCACCTCCTTCTGGGCCTCCGAGGCCACGAGACTCTGGAGGTTGGCCGCCATCTCGTTGAAGGTGCGCTGGAGCTCGCCCACCTGGTCGCGCCGCCGCACGGGGATGCGGGCGGAGAAGTCGCCGGAGCGGACGGCGTCGGTCGCGCGGCTGAGGCGGTTCACCGCCTGGCTGAGGGTGAAGATCATGAACAGCGCCATGACCAGGGCGATGCCGTAGAGGGTGGAGAGCAGGCCCGTCACGCCGATCGCCGAGGCCAACGCCACCGTGTCGACCTCCGAGGAGCTGGAGAACAGGTGGCTGTAGACCGTGCGCGGCGACGCCGCCAGGGAGGCCGCGACGTAGTCGGTGACCTCGGCGCCGTCCGCCAGCTTCCGCAGCGGGTCCGAGATCTCCCCCCAGACGATGACGGGGCGATCCCACAGCGGCGGTGGCGCCGGTTCGTCGACGACCGCGGGCGGGCCCTCCTGGGCGGCGCCGTCGAGCTGCGTGGGGGCGGGTTGGGGCTCCGGGGTGGCCCCGGGCTGGAAGGGGAGGGCGGCGGAGCCCAGTTGGATCCGTACCATCGACTCCTGCTCGGGGTCGTCGGCCCGCAGCAGGCGGACCGCGATCTTGGCCCTGCCGGCGATCTCCGGCCCCAGGGGTTCGATCCAGGCCGCCAGGACCGCGTCGTTGCCGCTCGTGGCGGCGGCGGCCAGGGTGACCGTCCCGTCGGCCAGGGCGACGAACGTCGGGAGGCGCTCCCGCTCGGCGTCGGACACCGCCTCGACCTCCTCGGTCAGCCACTCCGGAAACGCCTGCGGCGCCCACTCGGCCGCCGTCTGCAGGCGCCCGTCGCGGTAGCGAGCCATCCGGAGGCCGCCCTCCGTGGCCGCAGGCGCCGCGCCGCGCAGGGCGCCCTCGGCCGCCTGATCCAACCCCTCGTGCACCCGGGTGACGGCGTCGCGGTAGAGGTGCCCCAGGAAGAATCCCGAGTGGATGTAGCCGCCCAGGAGGAACAGCAGCGCGACCATGGGAATCGGCAGGACGCCGATCAGGAGGTAGGAGAAGGCGAGTCGGCGGCCGACCCGCCAGAGGAACTTGGCGAGGCCCCGGGCCGCCAGCCAGAGCAGGAAGAGCAGGCCGGCGGCGAACAGGAAGGCCCGGGCCGGCCAGGCGAGCACGGGCAGGTCGGCGGTAGCCAGGGCCACCGCCCCGGCCAGGACCAGCAGGCCGGTGATCAGGGCCGCTCGTCGTCCGATGGTCATCGAGTCAGGGTTTCCGCCTCGACCCGGTGGTTCCGGGCCCGCCGTTCGCCTGTTATCATCGGGTCCCGGACGGCTCTCCGCCGTCCTCCCGACCCGCCGATCATAGTCCCTCCCGATCCCGAAGGAGATGGCGCCTTGTCCCGACTGCCACGTTCCCAGGAGCATCTGAAGACCGGTTTCACCGCGGAGGCGGCGAGCGCAGCACGGTTCCGCGCGTTTGCCGAAAGGGCGGGGCGGGACGGCCTGCCGAACTTGGCGGCCGCCTGGCGAGCCCTGGCGGAGGAGAAGGACCGCCTGGCGATCCTGCAGCTCCAGGCCGCCGGCCAGGTCCGCGGCGACGCCGCCGACGTCCGGTTCGCCCTCGGCGAGGAGCGGTACGAGAACGACGTGCTCTATCCCAGCATGATCGAGGACGTCTCGGGCTCGGCGGCGGAGGTGCTCGCGCAGGTGATCGAGGAGCAGCGCGCCCACATCGGGCAGCTCGAGGCGCTGCGCCAGGACCTGGTGGCCGCTCGGGGCGACGTCCCGGTCTGAGGTCGGGTCCGTTCTTCAGCGACTGCCGGTGCGCGCTCTCTCGAGGAGCCAGGCGGCGCAGGACCGGATCGTCGACGCCCGCGACGTCGGCGCCCCAGCGCAACACCTGCCAGGGGCCGGCGTTGAAGATCCACTCGCGGGCGGAGGCCGCCAGCCCGTCGGCCATCTTCGGCAGGGAGCCTGCCATGGGCCACAGGCCGGCGGCGAGGACCGCCGGCAGGACCCACAGCCGCGAGGGTCGAACCCGGCCCCACAGCAGGGGTGCCAGCGCCAGAGGCGTCGGCTTCACGAGGATGCCCAGCGCCAGGGCCCCCTGCGCCGCCATGCCCCGCCCGCGGGCGAGGAGCGCCACGAAGGCGACCACCGAGAGCACCACGGCGGCGTCGACGTGCCCCGAACCCGGCAGCTCGAGGATCGCCAGCGGGCTCCAGGCGTAGAGGATGACGGTCTCGTCGGGTCGCCCCAGCGTGCGCAGCAGGGAGACGAGGAGAAGACAGGCCGCGAGGTCGAGGCCGCTCGCCCCCACGTGCCCGTCCCAGAGGTAGCGCCAGTCGTCGTTGTCGTAGATCAGGAACGCCTCGTACGCCGTGTCTTCGGAGGTGAGGTCCTCGACGAGCGTCCGGATCGGATCCTGTTGCGGGAGCCCGGCCGGTAGAATGAGCAGCCGGAACAGGGCAGCGCAACCGAGGATCCACGGCGCAGGACGACGGTCGCGGCGCCCGCTTGCGGCGCGAACCAGGCGGCGGCGGTGCCCAGGAAGGCGCCGACGTGCCCGGCGGTGTTGCCGCCGGGGAGGCCGAAGGAGACGAACAGGTAGATCCCCGCCGAGGCGAGACTGCACGCGGCGAGCACGAGACGGCCGGCCGTCGGCGTCCCGGACGGGACCCTCGGTCGCGCTTCGGTCCGGGAGCCGCAAAGGAGACCCATCATGAGAAGACGACTGGTGATCGTGGGGTTCGCTGCCGCCCTGGTGTGCGGCCTGGCCGGAACCCTCCCGGCGGCGGCCTCCACCCCGGGGCAGGGCCCCCGGCCCTGGGACGCCGCCGACGGCGGCGCCTCCGCGGTGGAGGTGACGAAGACGATGAAGCTTACCGTCACGGAGATCCGTGACGATCACACCGTGGTGCTCCTGGACCGCGACCAGGAGCGGCACTTCGTGGCCCGCCTGGGGGACGACGTGCAGATCACGGCGCGGAAGAGGAAGGAGATCGACGGCCGGCGCGACCTGGCCTTCGACGACCTGGCGGTGGGCCACGAGGTCAAGATCACCTTCGCCACGGCGGACGCCTCGATCCTCCGGGTGAAGATCCTCGGCAAGGAGGGGCGCGGCTAGCCGCGCGACCTTGCGCCTCGATCTCACCCCCGCGGCCCGCGAGGCCGCCCTTCGCGACCTGGCTCCGGGCCAGCGCCTGCGCATCGCCTTCGCGGGTGGGTGCGGCGCCCTGGGCTTCCGCATTGCGGCGACCCGCCGGGAGTCCGACGACGAGACCCGCCTGGAGCTCGAGGGGGTGACCCTCCTGCTCGATCGCCAGGCTGTCCGGGAGCTCGACGGGGCCAAGATCGACTGGGACGAGGACGAGGGCTACCGCGTCGAGCACCCCCGGTGGGGCGCCGCCTGCTGACGGTCCGACGGGCTCCGGGACGGGATCCCGGCCGGAACGCCCCGCCCGTCGAGTCCGACTGCGGCAAATGTGACCCACGCGCTATACTTTGGTCCGTGGCGCGCCCCCCTCGGCCGCTTCGCCGGACCCCCCGCCCGGTTGGCACTCCCCCCCTCATCGGATAGACTTCGCCCGCAAGGAAGGCCCCTATGATCGGAGAATCCTGGATCACCACCCAGATCGCCGCCCTCGAAGGGTGGGCACAGCGCAACTCCTTCTGGCCGTTGCCTTTCGGCACCGCCTGCTGCGCCATCGAGTTCATGGGCACGGTGTCGAGCCACTACGACATGTCCCGCTTCGGCTACGAGGTCGTGCGCTTCTCGCCGCGGCAGAGCGACATCATGATCGTTGCCGGCACCATCACCGACAAGATGGCTCCGGTCATGAAGCGGATCTACGACCAGATGCCCGACCCCAAGTGGGTCGTCTCCATGGGCGCCTGCGCGTGCTCGGGCGGCTTCTACCGGGCGTACCACGTCATGCAGGGAATCGACGAGGTCATCCCGGTGGACGTCTACGTCCCCGGCTGCCCGCCCACGCCCGAGGGGCTGATGTACGGCATTCTCCAACTCAAGGAGAAGATCGCCCGCTCGCACCGAGCGCAGGCGAAGAAGGAGGACTCGCGTGGCACCGACGGTGACCGTTCCGACGCCGCTGCCTGAGAAGTTCCCCGAGGGCACGGTCGTCGAGCAGGAGGGCATGGATCAGCCCACGTGGGTCGTCCAGCGGGAGGTCCTGAAGGACCTGGCCCTGGAGCTCCGCGACGGCCCCGAGACGCAGTTCGACCTGATGCTCGACCTGTGTGGGACGGACTACCCGGAGCGCGACCAGCGCTTCGAGGCGGTCTACCACCTCTACTCGCTCCCGCGCGGGGAACGTCTCCGCCTCAAGGTGCCGGTCACGGAGGACGTTCCGACCCTGCCGTCGCTCATCGACGTCTGGAAGGCCTGCGACTGGTTCGAGCGCGAGGCCTGGGACATGTTCGGCCTGCGCTTCGACGGGCACCCGAACCTGCGTCGGATCCTGACCCACGAGGCCTTCCAGGGTCACCCGCTGCGCAAGGACTACGACCCGGCCCGGCGCTGGATCCTGACCGAGGACAAGATCTACCGGCCTCATCCTCAGCCGCCCGAGGGCGAGGACGACGACGACATCTTCGAGCGCATGACCATCAACATCGGGCCGTCCCACCCGGCGATGCACGGGACGTTCCGGGTGGTGGCCACGCTCGACGGCGAGACGATCGTGGCCAGCGAAGTGGAGATCGGATATCTCCACCGCTGCTTCGAGAAGATGGCGGAGACCCACACCTGGCAGCAGGTGATCCCCTACACCGATCGGCTCAACTACTGCTCGTCGTTCATCAACAACGTTGCCTACTGCAAGACGGTCGAGACGATGCTGGGGATCGAGGCCCCGCCCCGCGCGGTGTGGGCGCGCACGATCCTCTCCGAGTTCTCCCGCATCATGGACCACTGCGTCGCCAACGGCTCGACGCTGGTCGACGCTGGCGCGCTGACCAACTTCTGGTACATGTTCCAGCCGCGCGAGGAGATCTACGGTCTGCTCGAGGCCTGTTCGGGGGCTCGCCTGACGGTCTCGTACGGCCGTATCGGCGGCCTGTCGGCGGACCTTCCACCGGACTTCGAGGCTCGCTGCCGCAGGCTCCTCGAGATCATCCCGCCGTTCATCGACGACGTCGACGGGCTGATCGCCAAGAACCGCATCTGGCTCGACCGTTCCGTCGGCGTGGCCGCCATCAGCGGTGAAGAGGCCGTGAACTGGGGCTGGACCGGGCCCTGCCTGCGGGCCTCGGGCGTCGGCTACGACGTGCGCAAGGCCCACCCCTACGACCTCTACGACACGGTCGACTGGGAGGTGCCGATCTTCCACGGCGGCGATGTCCACGACCGCTACCGGGTGCGCATGGCGGAGATCCGCCAGTCGCTCTCCATCATCCGGCAGCTGCTGGACCGGGGGATGCCGGAGGGGCCGGTCATCGTCGACGATCCTCACATCGCCCTGCCGTCGAAAGAGGCGTGCTACAACCAGATGGAGTCCATGATCTACCACTTCAAGCTGATCATGGACGGCATCCAGGTGCCGCCGGGCGAGCGCTACTCGATGGTCGAGGGCGCCAACGGCGAGCTGGGCTTCTACATCGTCAGCGACGGCGGCGGCAAGCCGTACCGGGTGAAGGTGCGGCCGCCCTGCTTCCCGATGATGTCGACCTTCTCCCGTCTCATCGAGGGCGGCACCGTCTCCGACGCCGTGGTCTCGTTGGGCGGCCTCAACGTGATCGCAGGAGAGCTGGAGCGATGAGTCACCCCAACGAGGTCCGTCCCTATCGCTACAGCCTGAGCGAGAAGCTGTACCTGCCTCTGTTCCAGGGGATGTGGATCACCCTGCGCCACTTCGTCAAGAACCTGGTGCGGCGCAAACCGGAGTACACGATCGAGTACCCGGAGGAGCGCCGGCAGTACAGTCACCGCTTCCGCGGCCACCACATCCTGACCACCCGCCCGGACGGCTCCCTGCGCTGCGTGGCCTGCTTCCTGTGCGCCACGAACTGCCCGGCCGAGTGCATCCACATCGAGGCCGGGGAGCACCCGGACGTCAACATCGAGAAGTACCCGGTCGTCTACGACATCGACATGCTCCGGTGCGTCTTCTGCGGCTACTGCGTGGACGCGTGCCCGGAGGATGCCATCATCATGAGCAACAACTACGACATGGCCTTCTTCAACCGGGCGCAGTCGATCGTCTCGAAAGAGGACCTGCAGAAGCCCTATACCGTCGACCCCTCGGTGCTCGGCTACCGGCCGAGCTACCCGGAGGAGGACGCGATGCGCGCCCGCCTGCGGGAGGGGGTCGTCGATCTGGTCGAAGAGGCACGACGGCGCCACGAGGCGTCGCCGGAGCCGCCCAAGGCAGCGGCGGGATGACACCCGCCACCGCCCGGCGCGGCGGCCTCGAACCGACTCTTCAAGCCCCGCACGCCCGGACCGAGCCGGCCGCAGGCTGGCGTTCCTGCGTCGTGGGGCCTTCCCTGTAATGACGAGGAAGCGACCTATGAGCGCACCCGCGGCAGAAGAGAGCAAGAACCACTCCGAGCGCCTGGTCGAGGCGGTTGTCCGGTTCGCCGGCGACTCCGGTGACGGGATGCAGCTCACCGGCGGCCAGTTCACGAGCACGTCGGCCCTGGTCGGCAACGACCTGGCCACGCTGCCCGACTTCCCGGCGGAGATCCGAGCCCCCGCCGGCACGCTGCCCGGGGTCTCGGCGTACCAGGTCCGGATCGCGAACTACGACATCCACACGCCGGGCGACGCGCCGGACGTGCTGGTGGCGATGAACCCGGCCGCGCTCAAGAAGTCGATCGGCGACCTCAAGCCCAACGGCATCGTGATCGCCAACACGGACGAGTTCCACAAGGGCAACCTGAAGAAGGCCGGATACGAGGTCAGCCCGCTCGAGGACGACAGTCTCGCGGGCTTTCGCGTGGTCCAGGCCGAGCTGGGCAAGATGACCCGCGAGGTGCTGAAGGACAGCGGCCTCGACTCGAAGGCCCAGTCGCGGTGCAAGAACTTCCTCGCCCTGGGGATGGTGTACTGGCTGTTCAGCCGCCCCCTGGAGCCCACGATCCAGTGGCTCGAGGAGAAGTTCGCGAAGAAGCCCGAGCTGGCCGCGGCCAACGTCGCCGTGCTGAGGGCCGGGTTCAACTACTGCGACACCATCGAGGTCTTCCAGACCCGCTACGAGGTAGAGCCGGCGAAGCTGCCGGCGGGCACCTACCGCAACGTCATGGGCAACGTCGCTCTCGGTCTCGGACTGGTGGCGGCCAGCCGTCGCTCCGGCCTGCCGCTGTTCCTGGGCTCGTACCCCATCACCCCGGCCAGCGACATCCTGCACCAGCTCTCGGGCTACAAGAACTACGGCGTCGTCACCGTCCAGGCGGAGGACGAGATCGCGGCCGTGTCGGCTGCCATCGGCGCTTCGTTCGGCGGCGCCCTGGGCGTGACAACCACCAGCGGCCCGGGTCTGGCCCTCAAGTCGGAGGCGATCGGCCTCGCCGTCATGACGGAGCTCCCCCTGGTCGTGGTCAACATCCAGCGTGGCGGCCCGTCGACGGGTCTGCCGACCAAGACCGAGCAGGCCGATCTGCTGCAGGCGATGTTCGGCCGGAACGGCGAGTCGCCGGTGCCGATCGTCTCCTGCTCCAGTCCGGCCGACGCCTTCGACGCCGCCATGGAGGCCTGCCGGATCGCCATCCGGTACATGACCCCGGTCATCCTGCTCTCGGATGGCTACATCGCCAACGGCTCGGAGCCCTGGCGCCTGCCGGACCTGGCGAGCCTGCCGGACCTGCGGGTGGAGTTCCGCACCGACCCGGAGGGCTTCCAGCCCTACATGAGGGACCCCGAGACCCTGGCGCGGCCCTGGGCCATCCCGGGTACGGCGGGTCTCGAGCATCGCATCGGCGGCCTCGAGAAGGAGGACGTCACCGGCAACGTCTCCTACGATCCGGTGAACCACGAGAAGATGATCCATCTGCGGGCGGAGAAGGTGGAGCGCATCGCGCGCACCATCCCCGACGTCGTGATCGACGGCGACCAGGAGGGACAGATCCTGTTGATCGGCTGGGGCAGCACCCAGGGCGCCATTACCGGCGCCGTGAGGCTGGCGCGCGAGGAGGGCCACAAGGTGGGCTACATCCACCTGCGCCACCTCAACCCGTTCCCGCCCAACCTCGCGGACGTCCTGTCCCGATTCGAGAAGGTCCTCATCCCCGAGATCAACATGGGCCAGCTCGCGCTGATTCTGCGCGCGAAGTTCGTCCGCGACCTGGTCAGCTTGCCGAAGGTCCAGGGCAAGCCGTTCTACCGTCGCGAGATCCTGGCCAAGATGCACGAGCTCCTGGAGGCTTGACGATGTCCACCGACACCCCGACCCTGACCCGCAAGGACTTCCAGTCCGACCAGGAGGTTCGCTGGTGCCCCGGCTGCGGCGACTACGCCATCCTGGCCTCGGTACAGAACATCTTCCCGACCCTGGGGATCCCCAGGGAGAAGTTCGCCGTGATCTCGGGCATCGGCTGCTCCAGCCGCTTCCCGTACTACGTGGACACCTTCGGCTTCCACAGCATTCACGGCCGCGCTCCGGGGATCGCCACCGGGCTCAAGACGACCCGGCCCGACCTCGAGGTGTGGGTGGCCACCGGCGACGGCGACGCCATGTCCATCGGCGGCAACCACCTGATCCACGCGCTGCGGCGCAACGTGGGGATCAAGATCCTGATGTTCAACAACCGGATCTACGGTCTCACCAAGGGTCAGTACTCTCCCACCAGCGAGATCGGCAAGCGGACCAAGTCGTCCCCCGTCGGCTCGGTCGACCCGCCCTTCAACCCGTTGGCGCTCGCCCTCGGCGCCGGCGCGGGCTTCGTGGCCCGCAGCGTCGACATCTTCCAGCCCCACATGAAGGAGACCCTGACCCTCGCCGCCCAGCACCGGGGAGCCGCCTTCATCGAGGCGTACCAGAACTGCAACATCTTCAACGACAAGGCCTTCGAGTTCATGACGGCGAAGGACGCCCGCGCCGACGAGATCGTCTACCTGCAGCACGGCGAGCCGCTGGTGTTCGGCAAGGAGAAGAACCGGGGCATCCGGCTGAGCGGCACTCAGCTCGAGGTCATCGAGCTCGGCGGCGGTCTCACCGAGGACGACTGCCTCGTCTGGGACGAGACCCTGGACAACCCGGCCATCGCCTTCCTGGCGGCCCAGATGGGCCCGCCGGACTTCCCGACCCCGATCGGCGTGTTCCGTTCCGTCAAGAGGCCGACCTACGAGGACCTGGTCACCGGCCAGATCCGTGACGAGACCGATCGCCAGGGCGAGGGCACCCTGGAGGATCTGGTCTACGGCGGCGAGACGTGGAAGGTGACGGAGAGCGGCGAGATCGAGATCTCGCACTAGACCAGCGTTTCCGAAGTCCGGCGACAAGGGCCGGACGGGAGGCGCTCGGGGGCCAAGGCGCGCCGACGCAGGCAAAGCAGGGACATTGTCGAGGAGGCGGAACGCTGGCAGCCGAGATGCATCGCGGGCGGACTGTTGGCGAAGTTCGGAAACGCTGGTCTAGGATGCGGCCACTCATGGCGCTCTCCTGGTCCCTCTTCATCGCCTACATGGCGCTCACCCTGTGGCTCGCCCGCCTCGGGCAGAGGAAGACGACGACCCTCGAGAGCTACGCCGTGGGCGATCGGAAGATGAGCCCCTGGGTCGTGGGGATGGCGCTCGCGGCCTCCATGACCTCCACCGCGACCCTGGTCATCAACCCGGGGATCATCTACGCCTACGGTCTCTCCGGCATGCTGGCCTACGGGGTCTCGGCCGGCATCGGCCTGGTGGCCGGGATCGTCATCCTGTCGAAGGGATTTCGCAAGCATGGCGTGGCGACCCGCATCCTGACCGTGCCCCAGTGGATCGGGGAGCGCTGGGGCGACCCCCGGATGACGCTGTTCTACGCGTTCGTCAACCTGCTCCTGTTGGCGATGGTCGTGCTCATCTGTTACGCCATGGCCGGCCTCGCCATGGCGACCCTCGACCTGCAGGCGCTCGTCGGCTCGGTAGCCTTCGAGGTGGCGCTCGCCGGCATCATCCTCTTCGTCTTCGCCTACATCTTCTTCGGAGGCACCTGGGCCCACGCGTACACCAACACGGTGCAGGGCGGCCTCATGCTGATCGTCTCGGTGCTGCTCATCGCCTCGGGTTGGGATCTGCTGGTCTCGGGCGAGCTCCTCTCCCGGCTCGCCGCCATCGACCCCCAGCTCGCGCGGCCCGTCAACCCGTCGAGCATCCTCTTCCGCAACGTGTTCGAGGTCTTCGGCGTCAACCTCCTGGTGGGCTTCGCCCTGGCGCTCCAGCCCCACTTCATCGTCAAGTCGCTGTACGTCGAGAGCGACCGGGACGTGAACCGCTACCTGGCCGTGGCCGTGGGTGCCGGCGTGGTCTTCAACCTGGTGATGCTGTGCGGGCTCTACGCCCGGGTCGGCGCCTCCGAGTTCGTGACCGACTTCATGCGCACGAGCGGCATGGGCATCGACGGGGTCATGCCGGCCTACATCGTCCACACCTTCCCGGCGGGGCTCCAGACCCTCATCTCCATCGCCATCCTGGCGGCCGGCATGTCGACCCTCGACGGCATCCTGGTGGCGCTCTCGGCCATCGCCGCCAACGACGTCTTCCTCGTCCTGCGCCGGAACCGCGGCGCGGACCCGGAGGCCGAGGCGGCGCTGGCCTTCCGCGTCGGCCGGTACAGCCTGGTGCTGTTCGGGGTCGTCGCGTTCGTGCTCGCGGTGCTGCAGCACCGTCACAAAGAGCTGTCGGTGGCAATCTTCGCCCAGGAGGGCGTGTACGCCCTGTTCGCGGCGACCTTCGTGCCCCTGCTGGCCGGCATGTTCGGGCGGCGGCTGCCCAAGGGCGTCGTGGTGGCGGCTTCGATCACCGCCCTGGTCGTCCACTTCGGCTTCCGCTACGGCAGGCTCACGATCCTCACGGCGGCCGACTGGACGAATCCCGGACTGACGGCGACCTACGCGCTGCTGGCGAGCGTGACGGTGGCGGTGGTCGGCGGGTTGGCGACCCGCGGGCGGACGCCGTAGCGCTCGACGGCTGCTCCTGTCGAACCGTGGAGCCAAAGCGGCCCCCGGGCGGTCCCGGCTCCGGTACCATCCCCCCATGTCGGGACCCACTCCATCGCGCCGCGCACGCCTCCACGAGGTCATCTTCGAGGCCGAGACGCCAGCCGGGAAGGCGTTCGACGTCGGCCTGCTCGTCGCCATCGTGCTCTCCATCGTGGCGGTGTGCCTGGAGAGCGTGCCGGAGGTGCGGACCCGTTGGGGTTCCGAGCTGCGGGCCGTGGAGTGGTTGTTCACGATCCTCTTCACCATCGAGTACGTCCTGCGTCTCGCCAGCGTGCGGCGGCCCCTCTCCTACGCCCGGAGCTTCTACGGCATCGTCGACTTGCTGGCCATCCTGCCGTCCTACCTCAGCTTCGTCGTCGTCGGCTCCCAGTCGCTGCTGGTCATTCGGGCCCTGCGTCTGCTGCGGGTCTTCCGGGTGCTCAAGCTCGCGCACTTCGTCGGCGAGGCGCGGATGCTCCACGCCGCCATCCGCGCCAGCAGCCGCAAGATCGTCGTCTTCCTGGGCGCCGTCCTCACCTCCGTCGTGATCGTCGGCGCCCTGATGTACCTCATCGAGGGACCCGAGAACGGCTTCACCAGCATCCCGCTGGCGATCTACTGGGCCATCGTGACCATGACCACGGTGGGCTACGGCGACATCGCCCCCCAGACCGTGCCCGGCCAGATCCTCGCCGCCGGGGTGATGATCCTGGGGTACGGCATCATCGCCGTGCCCACCGGCATCGTCACGGTGGAGCTCTCGTCCGCGCTGCGGACCTCGGTGCGGACCGACGCCTGCCCGACCTGCGGCGCGGAGGGGCACGCGACGGACGCGGAGTTCTGCAAGTATTGCGGGGGGCGGTTGTAGCGCGGGCCCGGACCGGGGCCGGGGCCGAAAAGGGCCCACGCCAAGGCGCGGAAGGGCGGAAGGACTCCTACGGCGCCGGCACCACCGCCACGCACGGCTCGCTGAGGCTTCCGAGGTAGAGCCGGTCCGCCTTCTGCCGCACGCCCGTCACGATGGCCACGCGGCCCGTCGGGTCCTGGAGGTTGTGGCGCAGCGTGCCGTCGGGTCCGAAGCCGAAGACGAGCCCGTGCCGCTTCGGGCGGGGCTTGAAGGCGTCGGGCAGCCGGGCGACCACATGACGGCCCAGGGTGCCGGGCAGGAGACGGTCGAGCAGCCGGTCCCGGGGGCTCGGCATGGCCAGCCAGAAGGTGTCGCGCCAGCGGGAGAGGTTGTCCGGGAAGCCCGGGAGGTTGTCGACGAACGTCTCCCGCGACCCGGCCCGCGGACCCCGGAGCCAGTACCGCTCGATGGAGTAGGTCCCCGTCTCCGCGACCAGCAGCCAGCTCTCGTCCTCCGACAGCGCCACGCCATTCGCGAAGCTGAGGCCGTCGAGCAGCGTCTCGACCCCGTGACCCTCCCGCCAGAGGAGCAGCCGACCGGTCGAGGAGTGCTCCAGGAGATCCTGCTTGTACTCCTCGATGCCGAAGTGCCGCGAGGTGTCGGTGAAGTAGACCGCTCCCTCCCGGGTCACGGCCGCGTTGTTGGTGAACCGCAACCGGTCCCCGTCCACCCGGTCGACCAGGACCTCCACCTCTCCTCCCAGGCCGCCTCCTCCCGGGCTGAGACGCAGGAGGCCGCGCCGCGCGTCGCAAACCACGATCCAGCCCTCCGGGTGCCACTCGAGCCCCAGCGGCCGGCCGCCCGTCTCCGCCACCACCTCCCGGCCCGACCCGTCCGCCGCGAACCGCAGGATCCGCCCATCCTCGAGACCGCACCACACCCGCCCCTCGGGGTCCACCAGCACGTCCTCCGGTCCGTGCCCCCCCGTGGACCAGAGCTCCGCCCCCGTCAACGCCCCGTTCGGGGCGTACGGTCCGGAGAGACCCGGATCAGGAGCCGGCGTCCAGCGGACGGGGTGGAAGGCCATGGGGGGAGGGTACACCCGGAACCGCCTCGACGGCACGTCGCGTCGAGGTGACGTGCCGGGCGTGACGGGCTCGCGCTACGCGACGACTGACTTCAGCTGCCATGTCACGCGCGACCTACTCCTTCGAGAGATTCCGCCTTGAGTTGCTCCACACAAAAGCGTAGCCAAGTGCAGCCCCAAAGAAAATGCCCAAAGGCACCCAGAGTCGAACATTGCCTGTATATGCGCCAATCGCAGCTCCGATAGCAACCCCAAAGCTTGTTCCAAGAATGAGTACTGCCCTATGCGACCTCTGATTCTCGACGTTTTTCCCGGTCATTTTCTATTCTCCATAATTACAACTACGGCTCGGGTTCGAGGAAGATCGCGCTATTCGTCGAAACGCAGGATCTTTTCCATCTTCCTCCCCCTGGCCAACTCGTCGACAAGCTTGTCCAGATACCTGGCCTTTCGAATCAACGGACTTTCCAACTCTTCAACCCTGTAGCCGCAGATGACGCCCCTAATGAGGTGCGCATTCGGATTCAGCCTGCACTTCTCAAAGAAGGTTCGAAAGGTCACCTTGTCGTCGATGAGTCCTTGCAAAGCCTCTTCATCGTAACCGGTGAGCCACTCGATGACCTCGTGTAGCTCACTCTTGGTCCTACCCTTCTTTTCAACCTTCGCAACGTAGTGGGGGTAGACTGACGCGAAGCTCATCTTCGCAATTCGTTCTTCCGTGCCGGGAGGTGGCTTCTTCATGGCAACTCCTTCTCGGGCCGGGCATTGAAAAGATGGCTGTCGGCTCCCCTGCTGCGCGCGAAGCGCGCTGTCAGGTGCAACGGCATGTTGGGCCGCTGGACCTTCTCTATCCCGCCACCAACGCCAGGCACGCCCCCACCGGATCCTGGACAGCTGCATATGCGCACTGACCATCCCTCCCCAGTGTCGCCTTGATGACCTTACCCCCTTCCTCTCGTACGCGACGGAGGCTTTCAGCGAGGTCGCCAACCGGAAGGTGGATCATCCAGACAGACGGCAGCCCCAGGTTCGCACCGCGCGCATGACAGACTCGCGCCGCCGGGTTCCCGTCATCACCCACCATGTTGAAGTCGGCGTAGCGCTCGCTTGCGTCCTCCATCTCGACGTCCTGCACCGACCAGCCAACGACCACGCGATAGAAGTCACGGGTCGCCGAGGCGTCGGAGACCGTCAGGGCGAGCCAGGAGATGCAACCCGTAGGCGCCGAGGCGTCGCGCGAAGAGACGCCCTCGGTTGTGGGGAACGCCTCCTCAGAGACGACTGGAATGATCCCGAACCCCGCGCCATTCGGATCGAGCAGCACCGCCCATTGGCTCTTTCCATCGTCGTCTTTGCCATGCATGAGCTCCGTCCCGCTCAGATCAAGGGCACCCTCCACGCTGGCTGCAACATCGGCGACCTGAATGTGCGGCATCCATTGGAGCGGAAGGTCAGCATACTCCGCGCTGCGCGCGCCCAAGCCGATGATCGGCATGCCACGGCTGTTCATCAGATCCTCGCGCCAAAGCGGATTCTCGCCCGTGCCGAGTACACGTGAGTAGAAGCGCTTTACACGCTCGTGTTCGGGAACGGCAATGTCGGCGCTGAGGATTCCGCCGACACGTGGGACGAAGGGGTCACTCATGGTTTGCATCCTAATTGACATCCCGTTGTTGGTTGGCGCGTCATGGTCTTCTTGCCGGATATCCCGCTCGAATGGCTCGCAATCGCGGCGCTCTGTCGACGGCCTGACTATGATTCTACTGAACTCGGATTCTGCTGAACTCGGGTAAGTCTTAGCTTAGCGGATTCCTGCAGCATGAGCCCAGAGGGGGCGGGAGCTGCCTGCCTGCCTGCCCACCTCATGCCTGGTTCCCGGCCGGAGTGTGTCTCGCCACCGCGGTGACCGCGCCGAGGAGCCGTCCCGAGGGGCTCGCCGCGCCCGAGAGGGCCCCATCGGCCACCAAGCTACTCCCCCGAAGGGGAAAAGGGCACCCGAGCGACCCCACAAGGCGGGCCGCCGGGACGTCGAGCTTCGTCCCTCTTACGAAGTGCATGGCACCTCATGCCTGCCTGCCAGCTCGTGTCGCATCAGGTCGACAGATTCGACCTGGACGGTAGCGCCGACCAACTTCGGGATAACGTGTGCCCAGAGCGCACAGCAACTGAACAGGACCTTGTCGCCGATCTCGAGCCGATGGAGAGTCGGCGTCAGCGTCAACCCATAGAGGTCGATTAGCCTGGCCTTCTCACCGGGTGTCGTTGCGAGAGGCCGTAGGTGCCTGGAGATGCAAGGCTTGCGACCGAGGGCGACGCAGTCGTACTGTCTGTACGTCGAGGAGCCCGAGCGGAGCGCAACGCCGCAGATTCAGACCCGCCACCCTCGCACGCGAACCAACGCTTGTGACACCGCGGGGCTTCGCTGTGTTCCGCGCGGAGTGCTCGACCTGCCGCACTACTTTGCTGCTCGAGCTGCGGCCTTGACCATCTCGCTGAGGGTCGGATGAACGTGTATGGACTTGCTGATGCGATCGATCTTGCCTCTACCGTGCATGGCCGCCACCGCCTCGTGGAGCAGATCGTCCGCGTGGGGAGCGAGGATGTGGAAGCCTAGAATTTCGCCACTCGAGTCGTCCACGACAGCCTTGAGCTGTCCGCGACGATCGCCAATGGCCTTCGCTCGCGCTCCATCTGCTGGGACTACGCCCACAGCGACATCAAGGCCTTGGTCGCGGGCCTCGGATTCGGTCAGACCAACCGAGGCGAGCGTGGGGTCGCTGAACACCGCCCTGGGGACGACCCGGTAGTCAACGCTTCGGCCGAGGTCTTTGATTGCATTGAGGGCGGCGATCGGTCCGTCGTAGGTTGCCACGTGGGTGAACATCCAACCGCCCTTGACGTCGCCGATGGCCCAGATGTGGGGCTGATTCGTGCGCAACTGCTCATCGACGGCGATGAATCCCTTCTTGCCCAAGTCGACTCCGGCCGAGGCAAGGCGGAGCCGATCGGTGTTTCCGACCCGGCCCGCAGCTAGCAATACCGCTTCGGCTTGGAAGTCGAGATCCTCGTCGCCGATTCGGGCCGAGACGACTTTTGTGGAAGCGTTAGTGCGCACGCCGGTAACCGACGCTCCCGTTCGGACGTCGATGCCCTCCTCGCGCAAGAAGTCGCCGAGCAGCATGGCTAACCCGGGGTCTTCCTGGGGCGCGAGCTGCTGATTCCGCCCCAGGAGAGTCACTTGGCTCCCGAACCGCGCGTACATCTGGGCAAACTCGATACCCACGTACCCGCCGCCGATGACGATCAGGCTCTCCGGTAGCTCTTCGAGGAGGAGGGCTGACTTGTTGTTCAGCGTCTCCACGCTGTCGAGGCCGGGGATCGGAGGCACGGCTCGCCGGGCGCCGGTTGCCACGATGGCCTTCTCGAAGCTCAGGCTTCGGTCGCCGGTATCGGCCTCGTGATCGTTGAGAAAGGAGGCCTCGCCGCGCACGAAGTCGATATGATCCGATCTTCCCTCGAGAGCGCCGTAGATCGACTTGCGGATTCCTTGAACGATGCGGTCTTTACGAGCAACCGCGGTCTGCATGCGGAAGCGGACGCTCCCTTCGACTTCAACTCCGAAATCGGCCGCCCGCCGGGCAACCAGGTGCATGACCTCGGCCGAGCGCAGCAGGGCCTTGGTGGGCACGCACCCTTCGTTGACTCATGTGCCGCCGACTTCGCCGGTTTCGATGAGCGCCACCCGGGCGCCCAGGCTAGCTGCCATGTGGGCGGCGGGCAGACCGCCCTGACCCGCTCCGATGACAAGAAGATCGTAGTCGTAGGCTGTCATTTCTTCTCCTCTCCTTGAGACATTCACCAATCAGGCTTGGTTTGCGGTAGACCCCAGACGCACAAGGCGAAAGTTCCAAAGCGACGCAGCCACCAGCCCGATCAACCCGGCTCCAACGACAACCGCCGAGATCCAGAGCCCCGCCAGCGTCGTGATGGCCGCGAAGGCGGAGAGCAGGTATGGCCCAGCTTGGCTATGGCGTGGGCGGTCGCGGCGGATGCCCCAGACTGAGATGGCGAGAAAAGAGCCAGAAGCGGAATCAGTATCGCGTCATGAATCAAGAACCCGAGACCTACCGCCGACAACGCGCCCAGGACACGTGCCAAACCGAGGCAACACAACGCGGCGAAGACGCTGCCGAGCGGACCCCATTTGTCGCTATGCACTGCGCCGCTGACCGGTCACGCTAGCGTTGGCGCCGACATCGAACTCGATTCCGTCGAAGTGACTGTTACGGAGCTTGCCGAGGAACGCATGGTCCGTCAGCCGGTAGTAGATAGTCTGAGCGTCACGCCGGGTCGCGACCAGCCCGTAGGCCCTGAGCTTGGCCAGGTGCTGGGACACTGCCGAGACCGAGACCCCGAGCATCTCGGCGAGGTCACAGACGCAGAGCTCCTTGAGTCGGTCGAGAAGGAAGAGAATCTTGAGTCGCGTCGAGTTGCTCGCCAAGTTGAAGAGCACAGCCGCCTCTTCGAGCTCGGGCGCGAACTCGAGGCTCTGGCGAATGGCCGCGATCTCCTCGCGTGCCAGGGTCGGTCCGACGCACCTCATGCCGTTACCCCCACTTCCTTCTCGAGACTCCGGATCACCTGCTGTACCTCGCCCAGGCAGCACTTTCCGGAGGGGTTCCGCACCTCGCAGGCGCAGTTGCCGGCCTGGACCTCGCTCTTGATCGAGTCGAAAACGTCCGTCTCGCCCGTCTCGCCGAGCTGACGGGCAATCTCGGACTTGCGGTGCAGAAAACAGTAGCAGACGAGCCCGTCGCTCCCGTCCTTGAAGCCTGGCTGGACGTTCAGATCGGTCATTGTGAGGACCGTGCCGGCCGAGCCGTAGTAGACGACTTCGCAGCCAGGCTCGCGGCAGAGCCGGAACTCCTGCTTCGCCGGCACCGGGCCGGCAGTCAGAGCCGCAACCGTCGTCCAGTCGACCTGCTTGCCCCCGATTCCGCTCGCGGGGCAGCTAGCGCCGTCGCCTCCCGTGGCAGGCACCGAGCAGCAGGACTCGCTCATGTGGCCTCCTCGCCGTCCACCAGCTCGGCGGTGTAGCCGAGCTCCTCGATGGCCGCGATGATGTCGTTGGGCGTCACTTCCCCGGCCTGGTAGGTCACCCTTGCGGTCCCGTCCTCATAGGAGGCCTCGACCTCTTCGACACCCTCCAGCTTCTTGACCACGCGCCGGACGCCGACCTCGCAGCCGCCGCAGGTCATGCCGGTGACGTGAAAGGTCGAAGTGGTGGTCTCCGACTCGCACTGGCTCGGTTCGTCGCCGGCAAAGGCGGCCCAGGCGATGAGTCCGAAGATGGCGAGTCCAACGATGGTCGTGAGTGCGAGTCGTTGTTTCATGTTCATCCTCCGTTGTTCCTACAGGATCCAGCCGATGTAGTGGGGAAAGGTCAAGAGGAGCAAGGCCACCAGGGCCACGATCCAGAGAAGCCGGCGCTGACGGCTGCGGTTCTCGGGCACCGCGCAGCCTTCTCCCGGAGCGCACTCGGCCGTCACCGGCCGGTAGGTCCGGTAGAAGGCGAATCCCAGGAGCAGCACTGTCGCCCCGATCATGTAGGGGCGGTAGGGCTCGAAGATGGCTCCGAAGGTAGCGGAGCCGACACCGGCAAGGGCCACAATGACGGGCAACACGCAGCAGACGGAAGCTCCGGCCGCTGTCAGAAGTGCCCCGACTCCCAGCCAGCTCGATCCAGTAGTTGTCGACATTCACGAGTTCTCCTCTTGGCCCTTTGCCGGTTGGTCCAGCGCATTACTTTAGCATATACGCAAGGACTGGGAGAGCGGTTCACCGAGGATCGGGTGGAAGAGTGTTGCGCCGCCGCATGTCTGAACAAGTGGCCTGTTTGGGCCGCTTGACAGTCGGCTCCGGCGCTCTGACGTGTAGCAGGAACTCTCGCGGCGCTGAAGGAGAACGGCCGGCGGCAAAGCCGGCCGTTCCGCGTAGGGCTGAGCGGGCAGAAGAGTAGGCACATGAGATGCGTCCGCCTGCCGAAGACCAAGGATGGAATCGACATCACCTCGCAACCGCTATCGGCGTGCGCCGAAAGGGTGAGCCCGACCGGATCGAGCGGACCGCTGTCGCTGACGACAAGGAGTACGGGCTGGCGTCGCTACCCTGCTGGGACCGGCTCACCCACCTCCAGCGCCAGCGCCACGCAGCCGAAGTGGCCCGGGGGTGCGAAGACGAGGGCCGACGCCTACGGGAGAAGACCGGCAGGCCGGTTCTCGGTATCAAGAAGCTCCAACGCGTGGACCCCCACGATCACCCCGACAGCCTCCGGTCCACCCCGAGACCCCGCTTCCACGCCATCGAACCCGCCCTCCGCGCCGGCCTCGAACAGACCTACCGGAAGTTCGCGGACGACTACCGGACCGCCGCGCACGACCTCCTCGCAGGCAGGAAGGCGACCTTCCCCGCGCACTCGTTCCCGAGACCGAAGCCGTTCTGCCGGGGAAGGACCGAGGACCGCGCCCGCGGCCCGGATCCCTGAGCGCGGACGCCTCCGAACAGGGTCGGGCGAGGCCCCTCGGGCCCCGTTCCCGGCCGGGGTGCGTCTCGCCACCGCGGTGACGGCGCCGGGGAGCCGCTCCAAGGACCCCGCCGGGCCCGAGAGCGCCCCCTCGCCCTCCAAGGCACCCCCTCTGCAGGGGAGAAAGGCACCCGAGCGACCAGCAAGGCGGGCCGCCGGGACGTCGAGCTTCGTCCCTCTTACGAAGTGCATGGCACCTCATGCTCTGGCACCTCATGCTCGGACCGGGGCCGGGAGCGGGACCGGGGACGAAAAGGGCTCACGCCAAGGCGCCAAGACGCCAAGGCGCGGAAGGCGGAAGGACTCCTACGGCGCCGGCACCACCGCCACGCATGGCTCGCTGAGGCTTCCGAGGTAGAGCCGGTCCGCGCCTTCTGCCGCACGCCCGTCACGATCGCCACGCGGCCCGTCGGGTCCTGGAGGTTGTGGCGCAGCGTGCCGTCGGGTCCGAAGCCGAAGACGAGCCCGTGGCGCTTCGGGCGGGGCTTGAGGGCGTCGGGCAGCCGGGCGACCACATGACGGGCCAGGGTGCCCGGCAGGAGCCTGTCGAGCAGCCGGTCCCGGGGGCTCGGCATGGCCACCCAGAACGTGTCGCGCCAGCGGGAGAGGTTGTCGGGGAAGCCCGGGAGGTTGTCGACGAACGTCTCCCGCGACCCCGCCCGCGGACCCCGGAGCCAGTACCGCTCGATGGAGTAGGTCCCCGTCTCCGCGACCAGCAGCCAGCTCTCGTCCTCCGACAGCGCCACCCCGTTGGCGAAGCTGAGGCCGTCGAGCAGCGTCTCGACCCCGTGACCCTCCCGCCAGAGGAGCAGCCGACCGGTCGAGGAGTGCTCCAGCAGATCCTGCTTGTACTCCTCGATGCCGAAGTGCCGCGAGGTGTCCGTGAAGTAGACCGCTCCCTCCCGGGTCACGGCCGCGTTGTTGGTGAACCGCAGCCGGGCCCCGTCCACCCGGTCGACCGGGACCTCCACAGCTCCTTCCAGGCCGCCTCCTCCCGGGCTGAGACGCAGGAGCCCGCGCCGCGCGTCGCAAACCACGATCCAGCCCTCCGGGTGCCACTCGAGCCCCAGCGGCCGGCCGCCCGTCTCCGCCACCACCTCCCGGCCCGTGCCCCCCCGTGGACCAGAGCTCCGCCCCCGTCAACGCGCCGTCCGGGGTGTACGGTCCGGAGAGCCCCGGATCAGGAGGCGGCGTCCAGCGGACGGGATGGAAGGCCATGGGGGGGAGGGTACACCCGAAGCAACCGTCGACCCCCGCGTCCTCGAGTCGATCAGGGGCGCCTGCGCGCCGCGGGTCACACCTCGAGCGTCGCCTACCCTGCCTGCAGGCCGGCGGTACCCGACCGTCACGCCGTCCACCAGCAGCCGATGCAGCGCCCGGTTGCGCTGGATCAGGTCCGCGCCTCGGGCCGCGTCAGCTTGCGACAGGCGTCGTCGAGCGCTCCGGCGGGGAGTTGGGACGGAGGCATGTGAAGGCGCTCATGCCTGAATCCAACTCGCTACCGACCGCGCGAGGAAGTCGTCGAGGGCGATTCCGTCGCCTCCGACCAGCAGCATCCGCTGCGGTTGGAACGCCTCGGCGAACGCGGAAGCCCCGGGGCGTGCCGTTCCTGTCACCGTGCTCTTGACCTCGATCCCGGTGACCCGGCGCCCCGCGCGCACCACGAAATCGACCTCGGCGCCGCGCTCGCGCCAGTAGAACAGCTCGCATTCGCCGCACGCCGCAGCGTTGGCCAAGTGGGCGCCCACAGCGGATTCCACCAGACGGCCCCGATACTCGGGGTCGCTTCGAACCTCGGCGGGAGACAGCCTCGCCATCGCGCTCATCAAGGCGGTGTTCAGCACCTGCAGCTTCGGGCTCGAACCGCGGCTGCGCGCGGCGTCCCCAGCGAACTTCTGCAGGCCGCACACCATTCCCGCGCCGGCCAAGAGCTCCAGGT
The DNA here is from genome assembly GCA_905479655.1 of uncultured bacterium. Taxonomy (GTDB): domain Bacteria; phylum Acidobacteriota; class Thermoanaerobaculia; order Multivoradales; family JAHEKO01; genus CAJQNK01. Next base: position 22,447 of record CAJQNK010000282.1, read on the forward strand.
AGTGGGCCAGGGTGGTCGTGTTGCCGGCGTCCTGGAGCTGCCCGAGCATCTTGGTGTAGGAGAGGATCTGCCCAGAGTAGCGGCACGCCAGCTCGAACAGGCGGCGTAGCAGGGCGGGCTTGTCGACCCGGGTGAGCAGCAACACGTCGCGGGAGATCGAGGTCTCGATCAGGCTGTCGGTCACGTAGCTCCGCCAGCGGCGCGGTTCCGCCACCAGCGGTGCAGCGCCGGGGTAGCCACCGAAGTAGAGATACTGATCCAGATCGAAACCGAAGGCGTCCCGCATCTCAGAGAACGACCAGTGCGGCAGGCGTAGGAGCTCAAAGCGGCCGGCGAGGCTCTCGGTCATGCCGCGCTGGATGAGCAGCGGCGCCGATCCGAGCAGCACCACTCGCAGCGGTCGCCCGCCCCGCGTGTCCTCGTCCCAGAGCCGCTTGACCGTTTCGGACCAGCCCGGGATCTTCTGGATCTCGTCGAGCGCGAGCACCGCCCCGACCTCGCCCGCCTCTTCGGCCTCGAAGCGCGCGGCCTCCCACTGCTGAGCAATCCACTCCGCGCCGCGCAGCGTCGGCTCGTCGGCGCTGGCGTAGCGGAAGCCAGCGCTGATCTCCCCCACAAGCTGCTGGACCAGCGTGGTCTTGCCGACCTGCCGTGGCCCCGCCACCACCTGGATGAAGCGGCGCGGCTCCGCCAACCGGCGGCGCAGCTCGGCGGCCGCGGGCCTCCGGTACGAGCTCTGCGAATTACTCAGCACGTTGAGTATTTTTACTCAGTAGCCTGACCAGCGCAAGCCGCTTCGGCCTCGGTCCCTCGCCGGACCCCTGCCGGCGACGCCGGGGGTCGCATGGGGCGCGGGTCGTCCGGATGCGGAAGTGGGCGCCCCGCAGCCGCTGGGTGAGGACTCACAGACGTCCTCGGGCCCCCTGACGCCCGTCGGCCAGTGCTCGGCGTCGGTCAGGAAGCCCGTCGGCGCCCAGGCACCGGCGAGTCCCGGATCCGGCGGCGGCGTCCAGCCCCCGGTGCCGCATGACTGTCAAGCGACCTCCAGCCTTCGCTCCGAGCTCACTCCAACTCCCGGTACACAGCGGTCATGCCTCTACTCCTCCGGGCCTTCCGCATCGCCTTCTTCAACCCGGGCCGTATCGCCTTCTTGTAGTACCTCATGGCGGCTCCCTCGGTGGGGAACACCTTCTCCGAGGTCCACTCGGTCGGCTCGCCAACGCACTCCGTATTGTCCCACGAGTGAACGATCGCAACGAACCCCCCGACCTCCGCATCGTAGGCGACGCCACCCTTCATTCGGATCCCAGCAGGCAATCCGCTACCGCTCTTGCTCTTGTACAAGGTCATCTGAAGCACCTCCTCTCAACCCCTTCCTTCTGATGCCCTTTCGGCGACCCCTGACCGCAACCCCGCGCAACTACTCGACGCTTGCGCCAGCAGCTGTAAGGAAGAAGCTGCCGTCGGGTTTGACAGTCACGTCCCAGGCCGCGATGAATCGCACGTCTTTCGGGAAGAGGCTTCGCTTCCGATCGACCAGCTCGCAGACGAAGGACTCGAACCGCTCACGATCCGAGACCTCGACGCCGTCGACAAGATCTACCAGTGCGTTCGCCGCAGGGCCGTCTTCGAGGAGCGAGAGGTTCCACGCAAGAGCACCGACCCCGACGAGACCGCGGAAGTCCTCGACCTTCATGTCGTAGGCAGTGTAGGGCCGGACGAGAGCCGCGAGAGCCTCGGAGATCTTCGGCCGGTCGCGGTTGACCCGAGTGCGACGGCCCGCGGGAGAATTGCGCGCTCGGTCGAGCGCTCCGAGCGCGCGTCGTTCTCGCTTGCGTCTGCTCACCCTTCCCATGGATCGCACCTCCATCTTCTCGCCGCCCGACGATTCGCGCCTCAGCCGCGGCCGAAGGCCGTCCGCTGCAAGCGCTTGTCGGGCGGCGAATCAGCCGATCCTCTCCAACCGGTTCGACGGTCGAGGCTCCTGAGGCGTCAGCTCGCGACCCCGGGCGTCCTGTTCCTTCTGCAGGAGCCGAGTGATCGCGAGAATGTCATTCCCGTGTCTGGTAGCGATGGCCTCCCGGTGTGCCCGGACTTCCTCGACGATGGGATCTTCAGGCATCTTCTACTCTCCGAGCAAATTCCACCAGCCGTGCGCAATCTGCTGGTGGGCCGCGACGACGAGGTCACGACCGGGCCGGCTGGCAAGGTAGCTGACTACGCTGGTCTCCACATCGACGCGCGGCCCCATGGCCGACGAGGTTACCATCCAGGCGTCCCGCCCGTGACGGGAGGGCCGCCGGTCCGCAGTCCGGCGCTCGGCATCAGCGGCGGCGCGTAGCGCCGTCCGCTGAATGGTGTTGTCGGGCGTTTGCACAAGTTGCGACATCATCTACGACACGAAGGTACGAACCTTGATCACGCCATCCGGTGTCGAGCGGTTTCCTGACGGTGTGATGCGCGGGTAGGGTCGCCCGCTCGTGGCGCGCCGGCGACCCGCTCCGGGAGCCTACGGCCTGTTGCGACCCTCTGCATGGCCTGGACGCCCACTCCCCTCCGATGTCGCCGGATCGATCCACAGCGCCGCGAGGACCGCCCCGCCGGGCGCCAGCTCCCTGGTCTCACCCCGTGATACAATGGCTCCATGAGTCGGACAGTCTCCATCCGGGAGCTGCGGAATCAAGGGGGAAAGGTGATCGAGCGCGTGCTGGCCGGCGAATCGCTCACGGTCACCCGAGCGGGCACACCGGTGGCGGAGCTGGGGCCCGTAGGCAGGCCCGGGCTCGAGCGGGAGGCCCTTCTCCAGCGCTGGCGGAAGCTGCCCGCCATCGATCCCGACGCTCTTCGGCGGGACGTCGACTCGGTCGTTGACGGCTCGTTGTGAGCGCGCGGGTTCACGAAGCCGGGTTGCTCGACACGAGCACGGTGATCCTCCTCTCCCGCCTGCCGAGCGCCGAGGTTCTCCCCGAACGGCCGATGATCTCGGCGATCACCCTGGCCGAGCTCAGCGTCGGCCCCCTCGTCACGACCGACGAGGACGAGCGTTCCCGGAGGCTCGCACACCTTCAGCAGGCCGAGGCCGATTTCCGTGCCCTCCCCTTCGACGCCTCCGCCGCCCGGGCCTTCGGTCGCGTGGCGTCATCCCTGCGCAAGGCCGGGCGCAAGACCTCGGCGAGAGCGTACGACGCGCTGATCGCGGCCACCGCTCTCGCCAACGACCTGCCGCTCTTCACCTGTAGCGCGACGCCCGAGAATTGAGCTAAGGCGACACCCAGTACTACGACCCCGGTTCGGGGTCGTGGCCGTGCCAGGATCCTCCGATCGACGGAGGGTCCGGCATGGCAGCCAAGCTCAGTTCGGAGGCGAGGATGACGATTCAGGAGTTGGCCCGTCGGGGCTGGACGCGGTCGAAGATCGGCCGGACGTTGGGAGTGACGGAGGGAGCGGTGCGCTACCACCTGCGGCGGCAGGCGGAGGGCGCCGTGGACGGCCGTTCGTGGCAGGTGCCGCGGGCGGCTGCGGTGCACGATGTGATCGCCGAGTGGGTCGGCGGCCTGGGTGAGGACGAGGGGGTCAATCTGGCGGAGCTCCACGACTTCCTGGTCGAGGAGCACCGGTACGAGGGGAGCCTGCGCTCAGTGCAGCGCTACGTCTCCCGGCAGTTCCCGAAGCCGAAGCTGCGGGCCCGACGGCGGGTGGAGACCCCGCCGGGAGCGCAGGCCCAGGTGGACTGGGGGCACTTCCCGCGGATCCTGGTGGGCGGCAAGCAGCAGGATCTGTTCGCCTTCCACCTGCAGCTCTCGCACTCCCGCAAGGGGGCGGTGATCTGGTCCCGGCGCAAGCACCAGCTCGCCTGGCTCACGTGCCACAACGAGTCCTTCCGCCGGATCGCCGGCGTGCCGGCGACAGTCCGGGTGGACAACGAGAAGACCGCAATCTCCAGCGGCGCCGGCGCCTGGGGCGAGGTCAACACGACCTACCGTCGCTACGCCCAGGCGGTCCGTTTCCACGTGGACGCCTGCCAGCCGCGCTCGCCGGAGGCCAAGGGCAAGGTCGAGCGGAGGATCCGGGACCATCGGCTGGGCTCGGATCCGGGCCGGCGCCACTGGGAGTCGCTCGAGGAGCTCCAGGCGTGGACCGACGGACGGGTCGAGCGCTCGGAGCACCGGCGGATCTGCCCGCCGACGGGCACCAGTGTGTGGGAGGCCTGGCAGCGCGAGCTGCCCTCCCTCGGCCCAGTGCCCATCCTGCCGGAGCCGTTCGACCTGGTGGCGATGCGGACCGTGGCCCACGACTGCACGGTGGCCTTTGAGGGGAGGCGCTACTCGGTGCCCTTCCCTCTGCTCGGCCAGCGGGTCGAGGTAAGAGGCTGCGCCGACCAAGTCCAGGTGCTGGCCGGCGCCGAGATCGTGGCGAGCCACCCCCGCCACACGGAGTCCCGGCTGCTGCTTGATTCCGAGCACTTCGAGGGGGAGGCGACGGACCGGGTGGTCCCGCCGCCGCCCTTGGGCAAAATGGGCGGGCGGATCGCGGAGATCGCCTCCATGCCCCCGGAGCAGCGTCCCGTGGACCTCTACGCCGCCCTGGCGGAGGTGGCGCGATGAGCGGCTCAACGAAGCGCCGGGCGCCCAAGGTCGACCTCGACGCCACCCGGGACCGCCTCCAGCGCCTGGGGCTGCAGCACGCGGCCGAGGAGCTCGAGGAGCGGATCAGCGCATCGGTCAAGGAGTCGACCTCGCCCCACGTCTTCCTCGACCGGTTGCTCGACGCCGAGATCACCCAGCGCGAGGAGCGCCGGATCAAGACAGCGCTCCGGCTCTCTGGCCTGCCTACGGGCCAGACGCTCGGCAGCTTCGACTTCTCGTTCCAGCCGTCGATCGAGAAGAGCCGCATCGAGACCCTGGGCACCTGCGCCTGGGTCCGGGACCACCACACCGTGCTGCTCCAGGGCCCGCCCGGCGTCGGCAAGACCCACCTGGCGGTGGCCCTCGGGGTGCGGGCGGTGGAGAACGGCTTCTCCGTCGCCTTCTTCCGCCTGGAGGAGCTGCTGGCGGCGATGAAGCGCGACGCCGACCTCCCGCCGACAAGGCTCCGGCGCAAGAAGTACATCAACGTGGCGCTGGTGATCGTCGACGAGGTGGGCTTCGAGGCGATGTCCCGACACGAGGCGAGCCTCTTCTTTCGCCTGGTCAGCCACCGCTACGGCCGGGGCTCCATGCTCATCACCACCAACAAGGGGATCCGCGACTGGCCGGAGGTCCTGGCCGGCGACGAGATCCTCGCCACGGCGATCCTCGACCGGCTGCTGCACAAGAGCCACGTCCTCAACATCAAGGGCCGCAGCTACCGCCTCAGAGACCTCGAGCGGGCCGCGACGAGCCGCTCATGAGGGCCCACCCCCCAGCGCGCGACGGTGGGGGCTCCGGCCGCCCTCCGGGCGTCCTCCGCCCCCACCGATGCCTCGGGCCTGCGGCCCTCAACGCCCCCGCCCGAGGCCCGCCCGGAGCCCTCCTCCAAGACCCGGAACTACGACGACGACATCGTAAGAGTGGGTGTCGCCTTAACTCGTAAGACTGGGTGTCGCTTGACAT
>CAJQNK010000283.1 GCA_905479655.1 uncultured bacterium
GCGCGCGGGCGCCGCCGCGTCGAGGCCCGAGCCTACAAGTCGGTGCGCTCGTCAGCTTCGCTCGCCGTTCGTCCCGGCCGTCCCGACCGTCCTTGACCCTCCCGGGAGAGGGGGGTAGGTTGCGGGGAGTCTTGTTGCGCCGCTCTCCGTGTCACCCAGTGGAGAAAACCTCGATGGCTCGCAGTCTTCCTCGGCACCCGTACGCTCGTCGGGTCCTCACCCTCACCCTGGCCCTGGCCGTCCTGCTGACGGGGGTCGCCTCGCCGCTCGCGGCGCAGGCGATCGTCCCGGTCGAGGTCGTCGCCGTGGAGGGCTCGCCGTTGACCGGCTCCGACGGCAATCCGGTGACGATCGATGGCCTGGCCATCGAGCGCCCTACGGGCGTCGGCTTCGACTACCAGATCTCCGACAACGCCCTGCACCACATCCACGAGTTGGTCATGGACACCGGCGACACGAGCACCGACGGGGCGATCTACGTGGACGGCTCCCTGGTGGCCCGCGAGTCCCTGCCCAACGGTGACGGCGACAACTGGGACAACTTCGACGTGGTCTCGATCAACGACCCGGGAGACTACCTGTTCAGTGGCGACACCGACGGGGACACCACCACCGACGAGTTCATCGCCTACGACGGCGCCATCGCGATTCGCGAAGGCGACTCCATCGGAGGCGTCGTGCTGGCGAGCGGGTCCACGTGGCCACCCTCCCTTGAGGGCGCGGCCGTCATTCTTCCCAGATGGACCCAACGAGGATCAACGAGGATAAAACGAGGATCGAGGAGAGAGGCGAGATGAGACGACGAGTGACGACGATCCTACTTCTGCTCCTGGCCGTGCCGGCTCTGGCCGGGGCCCAGGCGATCACCACCGAGCTCGCGGGCGAGAGCCTCGCGTTCTACCCCTGGTTCCACCAGGTTCGGACCTTCAACGGCGACGGCGCGGTCGAGGTGGCCGTGGACCCGAACCTGCAGCCCCAGGTCGCCGGCGTCACCGCCGACGTCTACGTGGTGGCTTCCCAGGCGAGCTGGACGATCGGCGACCCCCTGACGGACGCCGGAGCCGGTGCCGACTCCGTCACCTTCGTGGCGGGCTCCACGCGGGACAACCGTTTCCAGGTCGCCGCCGGTTTCGAGCTGCCGGGCAACGGCGGCGCGGATCTCGCCGTGCCCTACGACGTGGTCGTGGACCTGGACCGCGACGGGCTCCTGTCGGACGGTGACCTGCTCGACGGCGGCGCCGGCGAGCCGGGCCTGTTCGTCATCAAGGACCTGACCTTCCTCGGGCCGTACGCGACCTCGGTGATCGACTACTCGGTCACCGGAGTCACGCCCGGCGACGACCAGGAGAGGACCTGGTTCCCGACGGACATCGACAACCTGGGGCCGCTGCCCCTGGTGATCATCGGCCACGGCAACGGCCACGACTACGACTGGTACGACTACCTGCAGGAGCACCTGGCCTCCCACGGCTACATCGTGATGAGCCACGAGAACAACACGAGCCCGGGGATCGAGTCGGCCTCGACCACGACCCTCGAGCACACCGACGCCATCCTCGGGCAGCAGGGCATCATCGGAGGCGGCGTGCTGAACGGCAACATCGACTCGAGCCGCATCACCTGGATCGGCCACAGTCGAGGTGGCGAGGGCGTCGCTCGGGCCTACGACCGGATCTTCGACGGCTCCTGGAGCCCCGTGAACTACTCGCTCGGCGACATCAAGCTGGTGTCGAGCATCGCTCCCACCGATTTCCTGGGTACGAACAGCTCCAACCCCCACGGCGTGGACTACCACTTCCTCTACGGCTCGGCGGACGGCGACGTGTGCGGCTGTCCCGGCTTCCCGATCGCCGACGCCTTCTCGATCTTCGAGCGGGCGGAGGAGAATCGGAGCTCCACCTATCTGCAGGGAGCCGACCACAACGACTTCAACTGCTGTGGGTTCAACGACTTCGACGGGCCTCCGGGGACCGAGATCGGCCGCACCGAGGCCCAGGAGGTGGCGAAGGCCGACTACCTGGCGGTGATCGAGTACCGCATCGACGGCAACCTGGCCGCCAAGGACTACCTGTGGCGCCAGATCGAGGATCTGCGCCCGCCGGGCGTCAGTCCGTCGACGATCGTGGTCCACGAGTTCCGCGACGGCGCGGCCAGCGGCAAGCTGGTGATCGACGACTACCAGAGCGGCACGGGTACGGGCACCTCGAGCTCCGGCGGAGCCGTCTTCTTCAATGTCGGCAACCTGGACGAGGGCGACCTGTTCGACAACAACTCCACCTACACCTGGCAGGAGAGCGACCCGTTCAACGGCATGGCCCGCGGCCAGTCCAGTGACACGAACCGCGGCGTCGTGTTCGATGCCGACGGCCTTGGCAACCGCTGGCTCGCCTGGGAGGTGCCCGTGGGGCTCAAGGACTTCACCGGATACGAGTACCTGTCGTTCCGGGCCGCCCAGGGCACCCGGCACCCGTTGACGGACGCGGACGACGGCGACCTGAGCTGGGCCGTGGCACTGCGCGACACGCAAGGCAACTTCTCGTTCATCGACTTCGGCGTCTATGGCGGCGGCATCGAGGAGCCCTACCAGCGAACCGGCTACGGAAGCGGCGCGGGTTGGCAGAACGAGTTCGAGACGGTGCGCATCCGGCTGTCGGACTTCCTGCGCGACGGCAAGACCCTGGACCTCTCCAGTGTCCGGAACATCGCGTTCTTCTTCCGCGGCATCGACGGCTTCTCCGTCGGCCGCATCGGCCTCGACGATCTCGAGCTGAACGTCGACTGACGCGACTTCCCCGAACGAACGAAGAGACCTGAAGGAGAGAACGATGATCCGGCGAATCCTGCCGTTTTCCATGCTGACCCTGGCGCTTCTGGCGGTCCCCGCCCTCGGGGCGCCTCCCACTCTTCCCGACACCCCCGCCGCCGCCGGCGGGCTGCTGCTGGCGCGGACCTTCGACCTCTCCGAGCCGGTAACCTTCGACTGGCGTGCGGAGCGCCCCGAGTACGACCACGGAGTCCTGCTGGTGATCGAGGCCGCCCCCGATCTGCTCTACCCGCGTCAGGTGGCCGAGCCGGTCCTCTACGTCGGCAACCAAACCGCCATGCGCCTCAACGTCGGCTATCGATCCGGTCGCCTCGTCGCGCTGGTGCCGGGTGACGTGGACCTGGCGAGCGCGCCGATCTGGTTCGGCTCGCCCGAGCTGCCGGAGCGGGTCGATGCCGAGACCGTGGTGGCCGAGCTCGACGCGGCCCGGGCCGCGGGCATCACTCCATTCGCGCCGGCGGTGGTCAGCGCGGCCGTGAGCGCCGGAGGCGATCCGATCCGGGCCGCGAGCCTGCAGGGCGTGCTGTCGGTCGCCGCCGAGCTGGTCCGTGAGCACTCCCCGTCCGAGACGAGCCGGGTGAAGTCCCTGGCGGGCGGCGAGTAGCGAACAGAGGCAGACAGGACGGCCCCGAAGAGGGGCAAGAAAAATGCCCACCCTCGACGAGAGGGTGGGCATTTTCGCGTTCAGCGGCGTCGCTGGACGCCACGGGACGGTTCAGCTCAGCTGAACGCCTTCACGAGGGTGTCGCGGTCGCCGGTGGCGTTGTCCTGCGCGACGCACTCGAGGGTGCGGCCGGAGGCGGCGCCCGGGACCATGCGGGTCACGTTCGCGTCACCGTTGGCGTCCGCGGTGGTGGTGCCGACGTTCACGATCGTGCCGCCGCCCTGGGGCCGGCACAGCACGGTGACCGTGTCGTTCGGCGTGGCACCGGAGATCTGCCAGGCGTTCATCTGACCCGCGATCGCGGGGAAGATGTCGTCCAGCGAGATGCCGCCGGCGGCAACGCCCATGCACGAGTTGGCCACGAGCTGGGCCCAGTCACCGGTGCAGCCGAGCTGCACGGCTCCGGAGCCGTTGGAGTAGACGACGTCGCCGGCGCCGTTGTAAGCGTGGGCGATCTCGCCGTCCAGGTAGCTGCCGTCCTGGGTGCCGTCGCCCTGCAGGTTCAGGATGTCCCGGAACGTGCACTCGAAGCTGGTGACACCGTCGTAGATCGAGGTGGTTCCGTCGCCCGCATAGGACGACGAGATGAACCAGTTGGTGCCACCCACGACCGGCGAGTAGCCGGGATCCATGATCCGGCCGTCGAGGAAGTTGCCGCTGGTGTAGGTGGTGAAGGCGCCGAGGACGACGTTGCCGCCGCCGTCGTTGTAGTCGGCGAGGTTGTCGCCGAACAGCATGTTGTCGGCGTAGGCGAAGTTGGTCCAGGTGTAGACGCAGTCGTAGCTGTTCAGCGTCGCGGCGTCGGGCGTGCCGACGGAAGCGTCGAAGTAGTCGACCGTGCCACCGGTGGCCGCCGCGATAGCCGAGCGGAAGGCCGCGTCATCGGCCTCGGACGGGGCGTACAGGATGCTGATGCCGCCCATGGGCACGTCGGTGAGCGAGTGCTGACCCGGAGCCACCTGCGGCTGGGAACCCGGGACGTTGGGACCGGCGGCGAGGGCCGGCAGCGCGATGATGGCGAGCGCGAGTACGGCGAGAAGTGTTCTCTTCAAAGTGATGCCTCCAGATCTACTGGGTAAGGGTGTCTCGGGGTTGTTACGCGCACGACGCGCGCAAGCGGTGGAAGACAACCCCTATTAAACGACCCCTTGAGTATAACAGCGCCACGAGGGAGTCTGGAGGATCTGGGACCAAGAGCGGTAGTCGGATGGCGCGGATCTCCGCTTCCCGACGGCCCGGCTCCGGATCAGCTCGCGCGGGCCGACCGCGCCGCTGACGCGAACCGCCGAACGATCTCTCCCGCCGGCTCCACCTCGCGCACCCCGGCCACGCTCTTGCCGGCCTGCCAGTAGTCCTTCGAGCCGCTGTCGTCGTAGCTCGATCGCTTGAGTTGCCAGAGGGACTTGAGGGCGTAGATCGTCCGCATCCAGTGCTTGCGCTTGCGACCCCGGAGCATCCAGCGTGCGAAGGGGCCGGCCTTCAGCCCCATCTTCTCGATGAACGGTGTCTTGATCACCGCCACCGGCACGCCCGTGATGCGCTCGGAGTGGACGATGTCCTCCTCGTTCGCGTCGACGATCGCCCGCTTGTAGGGCTCCCCGGCCGTGCACTCGGCGGTCGCGATGAAGCGGGTGCCCATCTGGACGCCGGCGTAGCCGATCTCGAGTGCCCGGACGAAGTCGGCCGCCTCGCCCACGCCGCCCGCGCAGACCAGGGCCTTGCCCAGGTCCGCCGCCATCTCGAAGAGCTCCTCGGCCGAGCGCGCTCCCGCGTGCCCGCCGGCTCGCCGGTTGACGGCGATGAGTCCGTCGACGCCGCCCTCGACCCCCTTCTCGGCCCACTTCCGCTCGGTGAAGTCGTGGTAGACGACACC
>CAJQNK010000284.1 GCA_905479655.1 uncultured bacterium
CGAGCGAGAGCGCGCAATCTTCTTCGGAATCAAGGCGGGAATCCGCACTCGATTCGGTGAATCGGGGAGGATTCCCAACGAAGAGTCCGGAGAAGAGGGCCGCTCGTAGCGTGTCTCGCCTTTCACCACGGGCTGCTAGAAATTCGAACACCCTCTACGCCTGGCTCCGCGAGGTCGCGGCGATGCGGGAGGCCGCCTGAATGGCTGTGCCTCGACTCGCTTCTGCCGTGCTGATTCGAGGCCCCTCGAAACCGGCCGCTCCTGCGGCCTCACGGAGGGGCCATGGGCGAATCGAGGGACAGTCGAGCCGATCGGCGAGACGCTGCGTCACCGTTTCATTCTACAACTGTTGAGAGGAGGCCCCGTCGCCTGAGCAGCCTGATCTCCCAGGCGCTCTCCTTCGACGACGGGGACGCCTACGCCGCCGGCGAGGTCGGGTTCATGGCGCGCGCCTTGGTGCAGGCGACGATGCCGCACAGCGACCCGAAGACCAACGAGTTCGTGCGGCACAACGGGCACTACTCGCTCTCGATCCTCGCGCCGAAGGGTGTCGGCCTGCCGTACGGCCGCTACCCGCGGCTCGTGCTCGCCTACCTCAACACCGAGGCGGTCAAGCGGAAGACGCGGCACATCGAGCTCGACCACCACTTCTCGCACTTCTGTGCGGCGCTCGGGATCCCACCGACGACGGGACCTCGAGGTTCGCTGCCGCATCTCCGCGAGCAGATGCAGCGGTTGTTCGCGTCGACGTTCCAGTGCGTCTTCCACGACGAGGGAAAGGGCCGCCACGCCGGCGACGGCTTCCTGATCGCCGAGAAGCGGGCTCTTTGGTGGGATCCGAGGCGCGAGACGGGAGACGCGTCCTGGGGATCGCACGTCGTTCTCTCGGAGCGCTTCTTCCGCGAGGCGTCCGAAGCCCCGGTGCCGCTCGACCTACGGGTTCTGCGCGCCCTGCGGTCGCCGTTCGAGATCGACATCTACGTCTGGCTGATCTGGCGATTCTTCCGGCTGCGGAAGCCAGTCACGATTCCGTGGGACTCGCTCCAGCTCCAATTCGGCTGCGGCTACAAGAACCCACGGCACTTCAAGCGTCGGTTCCTGAAGTACCTGAAGAGCGTCATCAGCTACTACCCTGAGGTCCGACTCACGAACACCGAGGCAGGGCTGCTGCTGAAGCCCTCGCCGCCCCATGTCGCCTCGCGCAGCTCACCGATGAAACTGTGACGGGCTGATTTTTGTCTCGCCGCTCGCACCAAGAGGGTTGCACGAAACTAAAGGATGGCTTAAGGTTTGTGCGAGATGGCTGGAGACGAGAGAACATCGGAAACGCCGGACTGGGACGCCCTCTTCGACGTTGCACAGGCCCAGGCGGGCTATTTCACGACGAAGCAAGCGGCCAATGCAGGCTACTCTCCGCAGCTCCTGGCCTACTATCGAGACAACAGGGTTGAGCGCGTGCGGCGGGGAATCTACCGTCTCGTCCACTTTCCAGCCTCCGACCACGAAGATCTCCTCGTCCTTTGGCTGTGGAGCGAACAGGAAGGAGTCTTCTCGCACGAGACGGCGCTCGCTCTCCACGATCTCTCGGACATCCTCCCGAGCCGGGTCCACCTGACCCTTCCAGCGAGGTGGCGCCGCCGGCGCCTTCGCGTGCCCACGGGTCTGGTGCTTCACTTCGCCGACGTCGGCGACGGGGATCGTTCGAGCTTCGATGCTGTGCCCGTGACTGGACCGCGGCGGACCCTTGAGGACTGCATCGAGACGCACGTCGAGCCGAGGCTCGTCGAGCAGGCCATCCACCAGGCGCGGCAGCGCGGGCTCATTTCGACGACCGATGAGACCCGACTCCGAGGCGAGCTGCTGGGAGTGGGCGAGGCCACGGCACCATGACGGTCCGCCAGTACACCACAGCGCTGGCGTTCAAACAGGCCCTGGAGCACCGGCTTAAGGCCTCGTCGGAAACTGGCGCAGACTTCGCGCGCCGTCGACAGCTTCTCGTCTTCGGACGATTCCTCGCCCGCGTTGCCCAGGTAGCCGGCGAGGCTGTGACGCTCAAGGGCGGAATCGTCCTCGAGCTCCGTCTCGCGCGAGCGCGAACCACGAAGGACGTCGATCTGCGGATGATGGGCTCGTCGAGTGAGGTGCTGGCCCGACTTCAGGAGGCTGGCAGGCTCGACCTCGGCGACCAGATGCGCTTCTCGGTTCAGCCTGACGTTCAGCATCCCGAGATGCTGAACGACGGAATGCGATACAAGGGGTATCGGTACCGTGCCGAGTGCCGACTCGCCGGGAAGGTCTACGGGCGGCCCTTCGGCGTCGACGTGGCGTTCGGTGACCCTCTGGTCGGTGAGCCGGACATCGTCCTGGGCGAGGACACCCTAGGATTTGCCGGGATCGCTCCACCGACTCTGCGTCTCTACCCGGTCGTCTCGCACATCGCCGAGAAGCTCCACGCACTCACGATGCCTCGCCCGCGGCCCAACTCGCGGGTCCGAGATCTCCCGGACCTCGCGCTGTTGGCCACGACTGGCCCGATTGAGGGGGAGCGCCTTCGACGAGCGATCGAGACGACTTTCGAGTTCAGGAACACTCATCCGGTCCCGGCCGCGATTCCGATGCCGCCGAAGCCCTGGGAGGCTCCGTACGCCACGATGGCCACGACAGGCCAGCTGCCTTGGGCAACGCTTCAGCAGGTCACGGAGGCGGTCTCGTTGTTCCTGGATCCGGTGCTGCGGACGGACCTCCCTGGGAGCTGGGAGCCCGATCGGTGGTGCTGGCAATGGACGACTCCGGGTCCGAAGCGGAGGGAAATGGGGTGCTGAGTGTCGGACGTCTCTAGTGGACTGTAACTGTTGAACGCTTAGTGATATGATGGGTCGCATGAAGACGCCACTGACTCTTACGACCCCGGAAAGAGAAGAGCTCAAGCAGCGAACGCGCAGTCGGAAAGGCCGAGCCGAGGACGCTCGGATCGCTCGGGTGCTGCTGCTGCTGGACCAGGGGGCGACCTATAGGACGATCCAGGAGTCGGTGGGGTGCTCGGCGCCGTTCATCAGCAAGTGGAAGAAGCGGTTCCTGGCCGAGCGCCTCGCCGGCCTGTACGGGAGATACCGAGGGCGCCAGGCCAACGTGCTGACACCGAAGCTCGAAGCGAGGATTCTGGCGTGGACCCAGAAGCCTCCGACAGACGGCTCGACGCACTGGAGCACTCGACGCCTGGCCAAGAAGCTGGGGATCCATCACATGGCTGTGGCGCGCACCTGGCGCAAGCACGGGATCCAACCGCACCGATTCGCGCGCTACATGGCGTCGAACGACCCGGACCTCGAGAAGAAGGCGGCGGACGTGATCGGGCTGTACATGAATCCGCCCCAGAACGCAGCCGTCTTCTGCGTGGACGAGAAGACGGCGATCCAGGCGCTCGATCGTAAGGACCCGCGCCTGCCGCTGTCGCCGGGAAGGGCCGAGCGCCACGGCTTCGAGTACAAGCGCCACGGGACGCTCTCGCTGTTCGCCGCCTTCGACACCCAGAGCGGCGAGGTGTTCGGGAAAACCGCTCATCGGCACACCAGCGCCGAGTTCGTTGCCTTCCTGCAGGAGCTTCTGGCCCACCAGCCGGAGGATCGGGAGATCCACGTCATCCTCGACAACCTCTCGGCCCACAAGTCGAAGCTCGTGAAGCAGTTCTTGAGCGAGCACCCGAACGTCCACTTCCACTTCACACCAACCTACAGCTCGTGGCTGAACCAAGTCGAGCTGTGGTTCTCGAAGATCGCCCGCGACCTCCTGCACCGGGGAATCTTCACCTCGGTGCCCGATCTGGCCCGCAAGATCAAGCGCTTCGTCAAACAACACAACACGGATCCGAAACCGATCAAGTGGAAGCACAACGACCCGGCAAGGAGGATTGCGGCGTGAGTTCATCCACTAATACTTCAACTGTTACAGGCCACTAGCAGCCCGTGGTGAAAGGCGAGACACGCTACGAGCGGCCCTCTCCTCCGGACTCTTCGTTGGGAATCCTCCCCGATTCACCGAATCGAGTGCGGATTCCCGCCTTGATTCCGAAGAAGATTGCGCGCTCTCGCTCGCG
>CAJQNK010000285.1 GCA_905479655.1 uncultured bacterium
CTAGCCTGACCTTCTCACCGAGTGTCGTAGCGAGAGGCCGTAGGTGGTTGAAGGTGCAAGGCTTGCGACCGAGGGCGACGCAGGCGTACTGTCTGTACGTCGAGGAGCTCTTGCGGGAGCGTAACGCCGCAGATTCAGCCACATACGACCTCGTAGTAGATAATTGGTGAGAAGGTCGGGCTAGCGGTTCATTCATGGTGATCATCTTCTCCAGGCGACCGCCGGCCATCGCGGCCGGTTCACCCAACCTCGGATACGGGAGCGACCGCGGGTCGGATGGGGGGGTCGGATGGGCCACCCCTTTCCCGCGGGACGCGGTCTCGGGTGGCAGCGGACCTAATCCTTGAGACAGCTGCGGGGCCCGATCGGAACGCCCGTTGGGCGCCGCCGCGCGATCGGCGCCGATCCGGGCCCTCAGCCGGCCGTCTCGCGCCGCCGCCGCAGCGACTCGAGCGCCTCCCGCTGACGCGCCCGGCGTTCCTCGCGGATCCGGGCCGATGGCGGTACGGCCCGGTCGGAACACTCCTCGTCGGTCAGCGAGCAACGCTCGCAGGTCATGCCGACATTGCAGCGGGGGATCGCCGGGTCGTTCCAGAACCGGACCCGGCGCTTGAACCGGGCGTCCATGCGGAACCCCACCGAGACCGCCGAGTGGACGCCGGGCTTGAGCACCAGAGGGCGTGACATCGAGAGCACCATGTACTCGCCGTCCCCGTCGAGGAACCGGGAACGCTGCAACGCCACCCGGGGTCGCGCGCGCGCCCCCCGGCGAGTGCCCGGACCCGCCTCCCGCAGGAGTCGCACCCCGGGCCACCGCCGGCAGTGGTGCTCGGGGGTGCCGAGGCCCTGGCGCAGCGGCAGGTCGGAGAGGTTCAGGAGCTTCGTCAGACGCAGGGGGCGATCGCGCGAGGGGCTGTTGAAGCGCACGAAGTAGAGGTGGTCGAATCCGAAACGCGCCGGCAGCACTTCGGTCAGCCGATAGGCCAGCATCTCCGGCGTCGCCCCGTAGCTCTCGAGCAGGCCGACCAGCCCCTCGCCCCCGTCCCAGCGGTCGCGCGCGAACAGGGTTCCGAGGTCGGTGACCAGGGGCTCGGTGGGGATGAGGACCGCGCCGGCGAAGTAGGAGGCGCGGAAGTTGTTCAAGAGCTGCTCGAACGATTCCACCTCGACCCAGGAGGAGGTGTGCGCGCGCTCCTCGAGCCCCAGCTCCCGATAGCCCAGCTCCCGGCCGAGGACGAACGCCCGCTGTTCCGGCAGCAACCGGCCGTTGATCAGCAGGGAGGGCCGCTCGCCAGGCACGAAGACGGAGCGGAAGCGGCCCAGGTCCGGGTCGTCGGCCAGCGTCTCCTCGTCCACCCGGTAGCCGTGGCGCCGCTGCAGGATCTCCCGCAACGCCCCCGGGGCGACGGCGCCCTCGGGCGCGCCGAGGTGCTCCCGCCGGAACGCCTCCGCCGTCTTCTCGATCTCGGGGAAGCCGTTGCCGTGAAGCTGCTGGTAGGAGCGCAGGGCCGCGAACAGGAGGTGCTCGACCTGTACGTCGTACATGCGCCCCACGTCGACCAGCGCGCGGAGCAGAGCGCCCGCACGCTCAGGGTCGTCGGAGAGCAGCCCCATGAAGTCCTCCGCGCCCAGACCGAACAGGTCGAAGGGGAACTCCTGGAGGAGCGCGGAGCCGAAGAGGGCGCCGAGTCCCTCGAGGCCCTGGTCCAGCTCGAGGGAGACCAGCTCGTCGTAGGGGATCGCCAGCGCCCGGGCGAGACCCACGAGCTTCTCCGGCTTCGGGTACTTCTTGCCCTTCTCGATCTCGCTCAGATACGAGGTGGAGAGGCCGGACCTCGAGGCGACCTCCTGCAACCCCAGGCCCTGCTCGGTGCGCGCGCGCCGGAGCTTGAGGCCGAGGACGAGACGGGGATGCCGGTCGAGGGAGAGGGCCATGGGGTCTCCCGGGTGGCATTCGGAGACACCGAGTCCCGGGGCGTGGTGACCCTACCAGAGATCAGAGGAATTTCGTAGCTAGCGAAATTTCGCTTGACTCGCGACCGTCGCGGACATACGATCTCCTCGACCCGCCGCACCGCGGCAGACAGGTGTTGTTTCGCCCCCCGGACCGCGACGGTCGCCCGAGACCGGGATCCCCACGAAACGAGGAGCTCCATGCCGACGATCAGCCAGCCCCCCAACGCGACCGACCCCCGCTTCCAGGAGCTCGAACCCGGGGTCGAGATCAACGAGGCGGCCTGGACCGAGGAGGCCCGGGCGGTTCTGACGCCCCGGGCACTCGCCCTCGTGGCCCGCCTGCAACGCGAGCTCCAGCCCGAGCGCCGCAGGCTCCTCGAGGCGCGCAGCGAAAGGCAGGACCGCTGGGACGCCGGCGAGCTGCCCGGCTACCTGCCCGACGACGAGCTGCCCGAGGCCCGGGGCGACTGGCGGGTCCGACCGCTGCCCGACGACCTCCTGATGCGGCGGGTCGAGATCACGGGTCCGATCAACGACCCCAAGATGGTGATCAACATGCTCTCCCGCACGGACGACGGCGTCCGCGCGGACGCGGCCATGCTGGACTTCGAGGACTCGATGAAGCCCTCCTGGGCCAACGTCATCCAGGGGGTCCACAACCTCATCGGAGCGGCCGACGGCAGCCTCAGCTTCGTCAAGGAGGGCAAGGCCGGCGAGGCCGACAAGCACTACGCCGTCGATCCCGACGACATGCCCCTGCTGATGGCCCGCTGCCGCGGCCTCCACCTGGACGAGTCGAACCTGCGGGTGGACGGCGAGCCGGTCCACGGCGGGCTGATGGACCTCGCCCTCTCGGCCTTCCATACGGCGCGGATCCTCCTGGAGCGTGGCAAGACCCCGAAGTACTACGTGCCGAAGATCGAGCACTACCTCGAGGCTCGGTGGTGGAACCGGCTGCTCACGCGCATCGAGGAGGAGATCGGGCTCGAGGTCGGCGCCTGCCGCGCGACGTTCCTCATGGAGACCCTGCCCGCTGCCTTCCAGATGGAGGAGATCCTCTACGAGCTGCGCGAGCACGCGGCCGGCCTGAACGTGGGCCGTTGGGACAAGATCTTCTCCGACATCAAGGTCCTGCGGGCGCACGACGATCGGATCCTGGCCGACCGGGCCTCCATCTCGCTCAACCGTCCCTGGATGCGCAACTACGCGGAGCGGCTGATCGAGATCTGCCACCGCCATGGAGCGTTCGCCATGGGTGGCATGGCGGCCTTCACGCCGGGCCGCACTCCGGAAGCGCGCGAGGAGCAGACGCGGAAGGTCGTCGAGGACAAGGAGATGGAGTTCCGGATGGGCCACGACGGCTGCTGGGTCTCCCACCCGTACTTCATCGCGCCGGCGCTGTCCGCCTTCCCGGAGCGCAACCAGCTCGCGGCGACTCCGGAGATCGAAGACAAGCCCGACCTGCTGCCCGCATCGACGCCTCCGCGCACCCTCGGGGGCCTGCGCACCAACGTCCGGGTGGGCATCGGCTACATGAACGGCTGGCTGCAGGACATCGGCTGCGTCGCCTGGGACGATCTCATGGAGGACCTCGCGACGCTCGAGATCTCCCGCGCCCAGACCTGGCAGTGGCTGCACCACGGAGTCCGGCTGGACGGCGGCGAGACCGTCACCCGCGAGCTCCTGGAGCGGATCTTCGCCGAGGAGCTGAGCAAGATCAGCGAGGAGGTGCGCCAGGCGATGGAGGGCCAGGCCGAGGCCCGGATCACCGCCGTCGTGAGGGGCTTCGCCCGGGCTCGCGACGAGGCTCAGAGCATCTTCCTCGAGAGCGAGTTCCGCGCCTTCCTTTCCCAGGCATCGGACCTGGCCTGACCGCCCTCCCGCGATCACCGTTCCAGGCATCGAGACCCCGACCCGAAAGACCCGAACCGCGGCCCTACTTCAGGCCGTCCCCAGAGGAGACCGACCCATGACCAAAGACCCCGTGATGCAGCTGGAGCAGCAGTGGCAGGACGATCCCCGGTGGCGCGGCATCGAGCGCCCGTACTCGGCGGCCGACGTGGTCCGCCTGCGGGGCACTTTGCCCATCGAGTACACCCTGGCCCGCCACGGCGCCGAGAAGCTCTGGCGCTCCATGCACGAGACGCCTTTCGTCAACGCGCTCGGGGCGCTCACCGGCAACCAGGCCATGCAACAGGTCAAGGCGGGCCTCCAGGGCATCTACGTCTCCGGCTGGCAGGTGGCGGCGGACGCCAACGTCGCCGGCCAGATGTACCCAGATCAGTCCCTCTACCCCGCGGACTCCGTCCCCGAGCTGGTGCGCAAGATCAACAACACGCTGCGTCGGGCCGACGAGATCCACCACGCCGAGGGCGACCATTCGATCGACTGGTTCCAGCCCATCGTGGCCGACGCCGAGGCCGGCTTCGGCGGCGTGCTGAACGCTTTCGAGCTCATGAAGGCCATGATCGAGGCGGGCGCCGCCGGCGTCCACTTCGAGGACCAGCTCTCCAGCGCCAAGAAGTGCGGCCACATGGGTGGCAAGGTCCTGGTGCACACGGGCCACGCCATCGAGAAGCTGGTGGCCGCCCGCCTCGCGGCCGACGTGTGCGGGGTGCCGTCGATCCTGGTCGCCCGCACCGACGCCAACGCCGCGGGCCTGCTGACCTCGGCCGTCGACGAGCGCGACCACCCGTTCCTGATGGACGGCGAGCGGACGATCGAGGGCTTCTACCGGGTGCGCGCCGGCCTCGACCAGGCCATCGCCCGCGGCCTCGCCTACGCCCCGTACGCCGACCTCCTGTGGTGCGAGACCGCCCACCCCGACCTCGGGGAGGCCAAGCGCTTCGCGGAGGCCATCCACGAGCGCTTCCCGGGCAAGCTCCTGTCGTACAACTGCTCGCCGTCCTTCAACTGGCGCAAGAACCTGGGCGACACGACCATCGCGAAGTTCCAGCGCGAGCTGGCCGCCATGGGCTACAAGTTCCAGTTCATCACCTTGGCCGGCTTCCACGCGCTGAACCACTCGATGTTCCAGCTCGCTTCCGGCTACCGGGAGCGCCAGATGGCGGCCTACGTCGAGCTGCAGGAGGCCGAGTTCGCCTCCGAGGCCGTCGGCTACACCGCCAGCAAGCACCAGCGCGAGGTCGGCGCCGGGTACTTCGACCAGGTCACGACGCTCATCACCCAGAGCGACGAGCTGTCGGCGGTCCACGGCTCCACCGAGGAGGAGCAGTTCGAGGAGGTCGGGGCCTAAACTGGCCTTCTCACCGGGCGTCGTCGCGAGAGGTCGTCCGACGACGCAGCGGCCCGCCGACTCGCGCGGTGTCCCACCGGCAGCCGTCCGGTCGCGTGGAGATCTCAAGCGAAGACGCGAAGACGCGAAGGATGACCGCCCGGCTCAGGCTCCCGGCCAGAGCCAGCCGAAGACGCCGGCGGTGAGCAGCGCGTAGATCAGGCCGTCGAAGGTCGACTTGGCCGTCGTGACCCACGAGCGCTTGTACCAGATCGAGTTCTGCCACAGCGCCAGGCCGTAGCCGACGAACGCGGTGCAGCCGGCGAAGCGGAAGACCGGGAGGTACCCGGCGCCGGGCCCCACGGCCCGGCCGGCGATGTAGGCGGCGAACACCCCGACGACCAGGCAGTAGACGAACCACTGGGCCAGGCTCGAGCCCATGGACCACTCGCCATTGGGCATCACCGTGAGGAAGCCCACCGGGCCCTCCTTCAGCTTGGCCTGGTACTCGTCGCTCTTCATCGCCGCCGAACTGCCGGCGTGGGGCACCACGTACTCGCCGGGCGGGATGGCGAGGGGCCCGAGAGCCGCCCGGGCCCTCTCCTCGTCGGGGAGCCTGGCGAAGTCGTTCTTGTGGTAGCCCAGCACCATGTGGATGACCGAGCTCGCGAGGAAGACGAACACGGCGGCCACGAAAATCGGGAGCCACAGGGACAGCACGGGGACCATGGGAGACCCTCCTCCTGCCGGCCCGCGCGCGCCCCGGCCCCCGGCGAGGCGATCGTGAACCGCCGGGGCGCTGCGACCGGCGGATTTCGCCCGCCGGGTGATCGTCGAGACGGAGTCTGTCGGCTAGTCTACCGCGCGGCCTACCGGGAGCCGAACCTGCCCGCCCGAGCCAGCCCGAGGCCTGCCAGGGCGGAAGCCACGACCCCGAGGTAGGCCGGGTGGACCGCCACGAACGGCGCCACGCCCAGGGCCTCCGGCGTCCCGGGCCGGTGACCGAAGACGACGTGGACGGTCAGCGACAGCAGGCCGGCGGCGAGCGCCGTCCAGGCCGCGCGGACGGCCCACGAGGAGGCGAGCCCCCGCCACCGGCCGAGACGCGCCACGGCGCCGGCCGCCAGGGAGACCGAGCGGCTCAACTATCGACCCACGGTCTTCCCGTGGTCCTCGAACCACTTGGCGACGACGGCCTCGGCCTCGCGGCCCAGGAAGCGAAAGTCGGGTCGGTCCGTGCGCTCGGGACCACCGGAGAAGGCCTTCCACACGAAGACCCCGGCGAGCCACTCCGGCTGACGCCCGAAGGCCGCCACCAGCGCCCGGTAGGCCCGGGCCTGGTGCTCCTCGGAGAGCTCTCCGCCCTCGGTGTGGGGTTCGACCCAGGCGCCGCGCCGCGCCGCGAAGCCGACCTCGGTGAGGATCAACGGCCTGTCGGTCCGGGTTGCCAGCTCCGCGAGCCGCCCGGCGACGCCGCGCGCGGCCAGGACCATCTGCTCCACCGTCGCCTCCTCGCCGCCCAGCGGCCAGTAGGCGTCGATCCCCACGTAGTCCAGCGCGTCCCAGAAGCCGACCCCTTCGAAGCCCCCGTGCCAGTTCGCGGAGTAGGTGAGCGGGCCGTCGTACAGGCGTCGCACGTCGGCGATCAGGCGTCGCCACGCCTCCTCGTGGGGCAGCGTCTTCACCAGCTCGACCCCGACGCTGAAGAGGTCCGCCCGCGCCCACGCGGCGAGGAACGCGTGGTGCAGGACGTAGACCCGGTAGCCGGCGAACCACGCCTCCCAGTCGGCCTCCGAGGTCATCTCGATGTCGCCCGGCCAGCTCTCCCAGGCGATCCACAGGTGGGGCTTCCACAGCACCTTGACGCCCTTCGCCCGCGCCCGGCGGGCGGCGTGGATCACTCCGACGTCCGTCTCGCTCGACGGGCTGTCGTTGAGAAAGCGGATCTCGGGCTTCCGGGGGTCGCCCTGGTAGGCGAACGGCATGAGCGAGACCGCATCGGCTCCCAGGGCCTTCAGACGGTCCAGAGCGTCGTCCACCGAGCGCGCGTGGTAGCCGCCGTCGAGCGAGTTGTCCATGGCCAGCGAGACGCCGCGCAGGAAGGGAGAGGCCGGGGGGGCACCGGGGGACAGAGGCGGCGGCAGCTCGCGGGCCTGCCGGAGGGCCACGGCCCGCACCTCCCCGACCAGCCCCTCGACGACCGCCGCCGTGGGCAGCCGGCCGAGCTTCTCGCGCAGGGTGGCCCCGGGCAGACGCTCGATCACGGCCGCGGCCACCGGCGTCCACAGGGGCTCGGAGTCGGAGGGGGTCTCCCGGTCGGCCAGCAGCCGGCCGGCGACGGGAAGGGCCTCGGCCGCCGCCAGCAAAGGCAACCACTCGCGGTACGGACGGCCGTACCACTCGTCGGAAAGCCAGAGGGCGGCGCCGCGGCGCAGCCACAGCGGCAGCCGGGGCCGATCCGCCTCCACACCCTGCCAGCGGACTACCAGCTCCTCCGCCACCGCGTGACGGTAGGCCCAGATGTCGTCCGGGTGGAAGACGAGATGGAGATCCGCGACGGTACCCGGCACCGCGGGGCCGATCTCCCCCGTGTGCCGACCCTGGCTCTCGAAATCGGGCTCCACCGCCAGGGTCACCGGCCCGTCGAGCGTCAGCGGCAGACGCTCGACGGCCTCGCGGGCGAAACCGTCCAGCGTCGCCGCCAGGCCCGCCAACTTCGCGGCCGGCGCCGCGCTGCCCGCGGCCGGCGCCAGCAGCCGCACGGCGCGCCCGCCCGCCGGCTCGAGACCCGCCAGCCAGCGGTCCCGGGCGGCGAAGTCGTCCCGCTCGTCGACCGCCCGCCAGACGCCCTCGTCCTCGCGCCAGGTCCCCTTGCGCTCGAGCCACCGTCCCTCGCGCAGCAGATAGTCCGGCGCCGGATCGCGCTCCAGGACGATCCAGACCAGCACCTGGGTCACGGCCTCCGAGACCCGCTCCGGATCCCTGCCCACCACCACCCACTCCGCCTCGCCCTCGGCGGCTCGCGGTCGCCGCACGGCGAGCACGACCCGCTCCGCCGGATACGAGGCTCCGCCGAACCCGAGGGTCTCGCCGTCGCCGTCGACCGGCAGTCCCCCCAGCAGCTCGGCGACCTCCTCCGACACCGGCCAGCGGCCCACCGCCACCCGCCGCTCTCCCACGACGTCGGGACCCACCTCCAGGGAGGCGTCGCTGCTGCGCGCCAACCAGCGGAAGAAGCCGCCCTCCCGCACCCGGGTCGCGAGCTCCGCGTCCTGCGTCACGACGGCGAAGTCGGCCGCCGGGGCGGCCGCCACCCCGCAGAGGGCCAGGAGGACACCGGGGAGGAGCCAGAGGATTCCGCGCATCTCGGGGACGATATACGGACGGGCCGGCCCGAGGGTGCAATCGAGGCCGGCTAGCCCACGACCACCGCCTGCGCGACGAACCGCGGGGCGACGATCTCGTCCAGCAGGAACGCGGCCAGGTCGCTGCGACGCACCGAGGAGAGCACGCCGACGACGAGGTCGGTCGCGGCCCGGAAGCTGCGCGTCCGAGCGCCGTCCGCGAGGCGCGGAGGCTTCACCAGGGTCCACTCCAGACCGCTCGCGCGCACGACCTCCTCCTGACGCGCCCGGTCGGCCATCACGTCCGGCATCCTCTTGCGCGCCGCGCGCGCCATCCGCTCCAGCGCGAAGCTGCGGTGGCCGGAGGCCTCGCCCACCATGGCGCCCGTGACGCACAGCAGCCGCCCCACGCCGTGCTCCTGCATCGCCTCCACGATCCGTTCCGTCGCCTGCGCGCAGAAGACGTCGCGAGAGGGCTCGCGCGCGCCCAGGAGCACGACCACGGCGTCGGCTCGCTCCACCGTCGCCGCCACGTCGTCGGCCCACAGGGGCGATCCGACGATCACCTGCACCGCCCCCCGCCGCTCGGCGAGGCTCCGCCCCTCGCGCACCAGCGCCCGCACGGCGTAGCCCCGCGTCAGCGCCTGGGCCACCAGCTCGCGACCGGTGCGCCCCGACGCGCCGAACACGGCGATGCGCGGCGGGGTGTGGAGCTCCGGCCCGCGCACGGCAACGTCTTCCGGCTTCCGACCCACCGCCCCGGCCTCACTCCTCCCCGTCGGGCCCCTGGAGCGACAGGTGCCGGTAGCCCCGGTTCCAGTAGACCAGCGGCGGCTCGTCGGCCCGGGGCAACGAGGAGGCCTGGACCTCTCCAATGTAGATCGTGTGGCTACCCGCCGGGGCCCGCGTGTGGAGGGTGCAGTCGAGCCACGCCAGGGCGTCCTCCAGCACCGGCGCCCCGGTCGCCGCCGTGGCCCAGCGACCCTCCGCGAAGCGGTCGGCGTCCTTGAGCCAGGCGAAGCGGTTGGAGAGCTCCATCTGGTCGGCCGCCAGGATGTTCACCGCGAAGACGGCGCCCTCCTCCTCCAGCAGCCTGTAACCGGTGTGCCGGTGGTCGATCATGATGGAGACGAGGGGCGGGTCCGGTGACACGGAGGCGAAGGCCGAGACGGTCAGGCCGTGCACCTCGTCGCCCGCCTTCACGGTGACGATGGTGACGCCGGAGGCGAAGTGGCGTAGGGCGTTGCGGTACTCCTCCGAGGTGACGGGCATCAGGGCCTCCTCACGAGCCGGTCGCGGCCGGTGAAGCCGGCTCTCTGCGCGGGTAGCGGGTGGCGACGTAGTCGTCGATGATGGCCTGGAAGGCGACCGCCAGCTCGTCGTAGCCACCCTTCAGCCGGGCGAACGGCTGGCCGTCGATGAACACCGGGCAGTTGGGTTCCTCGCCGGTGCCCGGCAGACTGATCCCGAGGTTGGCGGCCTTGGACTCCCCGGGTCCGTTGACGATGCAGCCCATGACCGCGAGCGTCATCGTCTCGACCCCCTCGTAGCGCTCCTTCCACTCGGGCATCTTCTCGCGCACGTAGCCCTCCACCCGCTCGGAGAGTTCCTGGAAGGTGGTCGAGGTGGTCCGCCCGCAGCCCGGGCAGGCGGTGACCGCCGGCATGAAGGCGCGGATGCCCAAGGACTGGAGGAGCTCCATGCAGGCGTAGACCTCCTCGCGCCGGTCGCCGCCGGGACGCGGCGTCAGAGAGATGCGGATCGTGTCGCCGATCCCCTCCGCGAGGAGCAGGGCCATGGCCGACGACGACCACACCAGGCCCTTGATCCCCATCCCCGCCTCGGTGAGCCCCAGGTGCAACGGCTGCTCCGTGCGTCGGGCGAGCTCCCGGTAGGTCGCCACCAGGTCCCGGGGGCGGGAGACCTTGCACGAGATGATGATCTGGTCCTGCCTCAGACCGCACTCCCGGGCCAGCTCCGTGGACTCCAGCGCCGAGATCAGCATGCACTCGTTGTAGATCTCCTCGGCGCTGAACCCCAGGTCGTGGTCCGTGTTCTCCTGCATCTTGAGCATCACCAGCTCCTGGTTCAGAGAGCCGGCGTTGACGCCGATGCGCACGGGCTTGCCCTTCTCGGCGGCCACCTTGCAGATGACGGAGAACTGCTCGTCCCGGCGCTTCCCGTAGCCCACGTTGCCGGGGTTGATGCGGTACTTGTCGAGCGCCCGGGCGCAGTCGGGGTAGGCGGCGAGCAGCCGGTGGCCGTTGTAGTGGAAGTCGCCGACGATCGGCACCGCGCAGCCGGCGCCCAGGAGCCGCTTCTTGATCTCGGGCACCGCCCGGGCGGCTTCCGCCGTGTTCACCGTGATGCGCACCAGCTCCGAGCCCGCTTGGGCGAGCTCGAGGCACTGGCGGAAGGTCGACTCGACGTCCACCGTGTCGGTGTTGGACATGGACTGCACCACCACCGGCGCACCGCCCCCGACCTGGACACCCCCGACGTCGACGCCGACGGTCCGGCGCCGCGGAGCGGGCTCGAACGAATGGAGGCCGGCGGAGGGCGTCGAGGCGGCAGGCATGGCGCCAGAGATCGTAGCAGGGACGGGCGTCCCAGGCCTGTAGTGTAGGAGGGCCGGAACCGTCCGAGTTCCTTTCGGAGCGAGGTTCCGGGACGCACGAAACGACGACCGACCCTCCGACCTCCCTCCCCATGCCCTCCCCCCCCAGCCCCTACCGCATCGACCGCTGGGGCGACGGCTTCTTCTCCGTCGGCCCCGACGGCCGGCTCCGGGTCCACCCGCGACTCGACGACAGGACCGTCGACCTCCCGGGTGTCGTGGCGCAGCTCGCGGACCGGGGCGCGGCGGCACCCGTTTTGGTGCGCTTCCCCGAGATCCTCGGCGAGCGGCTGGCGGCGATCGGCGGCGCCTTTCGCGAGGCGATCGAGGCCTCCGGCTATCGCGGCTCGTATCGGGGGGTCTACCCCATCAAGGTCAACCAGGACCGCCACGTCGTGGAGCACGTGCTCGACTACGGTCGGGAGATGCACGTGGGTCTCGAGGCCGGCTCCAAGCCGGAGCTCCTCGTGGCCATGGCTCTGCTGGACGACCCCGAGGCCCCGCTCGTGTGCAACGGCTACAAGGATGTCGACTACGTCGAGTCGGCGGCCGACGCGGCCCGACTGGGGCGGCGGGTCGTGCTGGTGGCCGAGAGCCTTCCCGAGCTGGGCATGATCCTGGCGACCCTCGAGCACGAAGCGGCGGAGAGCGGCTCCGACGCCGCGCTCACCCTCGGCCTGAGGGTGCGTCTGGCCTCGCCCGGCTCCGGACGCTGGGAGGCGTCGAGTGGCGACCGCTCGAAGTTCGGCTTCTCGGGCCGCGACCTCGTGGACGCCCTCGCCCTGCTGCGGGAACGCGGCCGCCTCGAGGCGCTGCGCCTCGTCCACTTCCACCTCGGCAGTCAGATCTCCTCCATCCGCTCGTTCCAGGACGCCCTCTCCGAGGCGGCCTGGATCTACGCCAACCTGGCCCGCATGGGGGCGCCGGTGAGCCTCCTCGATGTCGGGGGCGGCCTGGGGGTCGACTACCTGGGCAGCCGCGACGACGACCCCTCGTCCATGAACTACGACCTGAAGGAGTACGCCCGGGTCGTCGTGCAGGGCGTGCGCGATGTCTGCGACCGGGCCGGGATCGAACACCCCACCCTGATCTCCGAGTCGGGCCGAGCCACGGTCGCCCACCACTCGGTGCTGGTGGTGGAGGTCCTGGGCACCGCCTCGCCACCCTCGGTGCGCCCCGTGGCAGGGCCTCGCCCCGACGCCGACCCCGCCCTCCACCACCTGTGGCAGGCCGGCGACGACCTGGGCCCGAACAACCTCCTGTCCGTCTACCACGATGTCGTCGCCTCCCGCGACCGCTGCCTGTCGCTCTTTCGGCTGGGGCACCTGACCCTGGAGGAACGGGCGCTGGCGGGCAGCCTCTTCGACGACCTCTGCCGCCGCATGCTGGAGATCGCCGAGGCCGGAGCCGGCGCCGGCGGGGAGCTGCCGAAAGAGCTGGAAGGCCTGGGGGAGCGTCTGGCCGAGACCTACCTCTGCAACTTCTCGGTCTTCCAGTCCCTGCCCGACGCCTGGGCCGTGGGCCAGCTCTTCCCCGTGGTCCCCCTCCAGCGTCTCGACGAGGAGCCCACCGCCCGGGCGGTCCTCGCCGACCTCACCTGCGACTCGGACGGCCGCCTCGATCGCTTTCCGGGCCGCGAGGGCGAGACCGGAGTGCTCGAGCTGCCGCCCTTCGAGGCGCCGTCCGAAGGGGGCGAGCCGTACCATCTGGGCATCTTCCTGGTCGGCGCCTACCAGGAGATCCTGGGCGACCTCCACAACCTCTTCGGCGACACCCACATCACCCACGTCTATCTCGACCCGGAGGGGGGCCATCGTCTGGAGACCGAGGACGGAGAGACGGTGGCGGACGTGCTCTCGTACGTGCGCTACAGCCCCGCCGTCCTCACCGAGACGCTGCGCCGCGCCACCCGCGCGGCGGTGGATTCGGGATCGCTGACGGCCCGCGGGGCGCGGGCACTGCTGGAGCGCTACGCGCGGGATCTGCGGGGGTACACCTACCTCGAGCCTTGAGGCGCGCGCGGGGCGGGAGGGATCTCACGCCAAGGCGCAAAGACGCGAAGACGCGAAGACGCCAGGATGCTCAGATCTCCAGGATCGTCACCGCCCGCTCGACGACCGCTCTCTCCTCGGCCGGGAGGTCGGCCAGGTCGCGCGCCAGCCGGCCGACGCGCCGTCGCCGGCCCTCGTGCAGCAACCGCCGCCCCTCGTGGGTCGCCGTGAGCAGCACGGCGCGGCCATCGTCCGGGTTCGCGCGACGCTCCACCAGGCCGTCCGCCTCGAGGGCCCTAACCAGGCGGCTCATGCTCGGCGGCCGCACCTGCTCCTCCAGCGCCAGCTCGGTCAGGCTCTTGGCGCCGCCGAAGACCAGCACGGAGAGCGCCGAGAGGCGCGCCGGCGACAGCCCCAGCGCCTCGTCTTCCCGTCGCAGACGTCGCAGGATCCGGATCGCGACCCGGTGGAGGCGGTCCGCCAATCCCTCGAGGCCCTGCCGCTCCGCCCCCTCGCGGTCGACCGATCCCTCCTCCGTCTCCGGCCCCGAACCCACCCGCTCCAGGGCTCTCCGGCCTCCCCCCCTTGCATCCCGTGGCATGGACAGATTATAGTTCGTTCGCCTAAACAAGTAAATAACGCAAGCCCGAGACAACCCCAGGATCCCCAAACCGTCGAGGACCATCGGATGACCGCCCAAACCGCCTCCAACCCCCTTCTCGCCGCGATCCAGGCAGGCGATCTTCCCACCGTCGAGCGGCTCCTGGCCGAAGAGCCGGGCCAGGCCGCCCGCCACGCCTCGGGCGCCTCTCCCGTCCTCGAGGCCTGCTACCGCTTCCAGGACGAGGCCGTCCAGCTCCTCCTCGCGGCCGAGCCCACCCTCGACCTCTTCGAGACCGCGGCCGCAGGCGACGAGGCCCGTGCCGCCGCACTCCTCGAGGCCGACGCCGGGGCGGCCTCGGCCATCTCCGACGATGGCTTCACCGCCCTCCACCTCGCCTCCTTCTTCGGACACCTGGAGATCGTCCGTCGGCTCCTGGCGGTCGGCGCCGATCCCAATGCGCTCGCGAAGAACCCCTCGCGCCTTCGCCCCCTGCACTCCGCGACCGCCCGTCGCAGCGAGCCCATCACCCGCGCGCTGCTCGACGCCGGCGCCGACCCCAACCAGGCCCAGGCGGGCGGCTGGACCGCCCTCCACGCCGCGGCCAAGCACGGCGACGAAGCCCTCGTCGGGCTGCTTCTCGCTCGCGGTGCCGACCGCGAACTGAAGGCCGACGACGGCCAGACCGCCGCTGACATGGCCCGCGGCGCCGGCGAGGAGGCGATGGTGCGCCTGCTGGAAGGCTGAAGACCGAGGCGCCCCCCGACGGCCGAGCGGGTCGTGCCGCCCATGAGGTCCAAAACCACCAGATGGACCGGCCGGACAGAGCGGACCTCATGGACTCCACCCAACGCCTTGGCGCCTTCGCGCCTTCGCGTGAGCCCCCGTTCCACCCCCGACCCGCCCCCCCGATTGACACCCCGCCCCCCGTGCCATACGGTGACGACCTATGGCGAGTGCCGGCCCAGCCCTGCTCCGTCTCGATCTCGAGCCCGCCACGCGGGTCGACCTGATCGACGTGACGGCCGCCCTCCGCGCCGAGTTCGGCGACGTGCTGAAGGCCTATCGCAAGGCCCTCTACTGCTCGCACCACACCACCGCGGGCTACTTCGAGCAGCCGTTCGCCAACCGTCTCGGGAACCGCCGGGAGCACCTCGACCGGCTCCTCTCCGCCTTCGGCCGCGTCTTCCCGCCCGGCGCCGAGTACCTGCACGACAAGATCGAGCTGCGCACCGAGCTCTCCGACGAGCAGAAGAAGACCGAGCCCCTCAACGCCGACTCCCACCTGACCTTCATCGGCTCGGGCCTGCGCAACTGCGTCACCTACGTCAATCGCCCCGAGGAGCCCGTCTACTTCGTGGACCTCGACGGCGTCAGCGTCAACGGCGAGATCGCCCGCCGGCGCCGCACCACCGTCCTCGCCTTCGACCGCGAGGAGCCCCTGGCCGAGATCGCCCTCGACGTGCCGCTCTCCGGCCACCGCATCAACGCCGTCAACCTCCGCGACCCCCGTCTGGGCCTCTTCGAGCGTCTGGACGAGGCCGTGCGCCGGAGCGGCGTCGAGCGGGGCCGCGTCGACCTGGCCCTCGCGCCGGACGAGCCCGCCGCCGGGCTCACCGTCAACGAGTACGAGACCCTCCTCATGCGCCACGACCTGGCCGAGGTCCTCAAGGACCCCCTGCGCTACGTGGCCGCCACCGGCCGCAAGGCCCTGGCCAACCCGCGGGCCATCCCCGGCCGCGCCCTGCAGTACGCCCGCTACGACTTCGTGCGACTCTTCAACGAGCTGCTCGACGCCGTCGGCGCCCGCGAGTCGCTGCTCGAGAAGATCCTCGCCCGCTTCCTCGCCGTCCCCGCCAACCGCTTCCTGCGCCTCAAGCGCTCGGTGAGCCTCCTCGTCGCCCCCGGCCCCGACGGCCGTCCCGGCATCGTGCAGGGCACCTACCAGAGCCCGATCCTGGTGCAGTGGCGCAAGGCCGAAGGCGGCCGGCGGCGGATGGTGGCGACCGTGTCCCGGTTCGAGTAGCGGGCGCCGAGATCTCGTGGCGGCCTGAGCGGAGCGCCACAGGCGCGAAGTCGAGGGACCCCGATCCTCGCAGGCTGGAGGAGGCCCGACCCGGTTGCCACCGCGGCGCCGCACCGAGGCGATCGAGGATCTGGCCGGAAGCCGACTGACCGAGGGCGCCGCGCTGGCCGACCGGCCGATCGATCGACCGCGCCGGCGCTCACGCACCGGCGCGGAGACCCTGGGGCTCTCTCCGAACCGGCACGACACAGAGGGCAGAGGGTTCAGAGAACAGAGGGTCAGGAGGAGCTGGGGGACACCACACGAAAACCGATGTCCCAGCGGCGGTCCCTCGGAGCGTTCCTGTAGCGGGCGGCCGCGCGAACACCCCTGCGGCTGTTGAGGTACGAACCGCCCCGCAACACCCGAGCGGCGCTCTCCTCGTCATCGTCCTCGTCGTCGGGCTCCTCGTTGTGGTCCTTCCGGTACTTCGTCTGGCACCACTCCGAGACATTGCCGGCGAGGTCGTGGACTGGGCCATCAGGGCCCTCCGGCGGGGTCCCCGAGGCGAGGAACATCCCCACCGGGCTCGGAGACCGGAGGCCCGCCTCGGTGCTGTTGCAGATCCCCTCTTCCCACTCGCCGACCCACGGGTACTTCCGCCCCTCGGGACCCCGAGCCGCCCGCTCCCACTCGATCTCCGTGGGGAGCTTCACCTTTCGACCGGGACTGAGCTTCTCGTCCAGCCATTTGCAGAAAGCGTGGGCCTCGTACCAGGACACCCAGGTCCGTGGGAGGTTGCCCGCGCGGCGGCCGTCAGGCAGCTCCACGGGACCGGTGATGCCCCCCTTTTCGAGCCACTTCTCCCCCGACTTCGTCCAGTACTTTCCCCACTTCTCGAGGTTGTAGCCACCGTCGTCCGCGAAGGCCTGAAACTGGGCGACCGTCACCAGGTAGCGGGAGATCTTGAACGCCTTCACCGGAGGGAGCTCGCTGGGTGGCCGCTCGCTCTCGACGAAGTCCTCGTCGTCCTCGGGCGTGCCCAAAGGGAAGGCGTCGACGGCCGGGAGGTGGACCCAGCGGATATTGGGGACGCCACCGAGGACCCCGACCCCGGGTCGCGTGTCGCCGCCGGGGAACCGGGCGAGAGCAAGAGCGGAGGCGAGGCGCTCCCGGAGCTCGAGGAGCCCTTCGTCCACCGTGAGCTCGAGGAGGCGGCGCAGGCGAGGGAGGAAGTCGACACCGCGGCCGGTCGACCGTCGAAGCAGGCCGTGGTCTCTCAGCACGCGGGCCGCCAGGTGGGCGAGGAGAGCCGCGTGGTCGCCATCTTGGGCCTCCGGGAGCGGGTCGGCGGGCGGAACGACCTCGGCCAGGAACTCCCACAGCGCACGCTCCCGCGCCTCTCGCCCGGACCGGTCCGATGGCTCGTCGACCTCTCCGCCCACCAGCAGCGATCCCGCCGCGTGACGGAAGACCTCGCGCCACAGCTCCGGGCTCTCGCGGAGCCGCTCCCGCAGCTCCTCCGGCCGGCGGCTCGAGTGGCAGCCCGCCAGGTACTCCTGGTGGGAGGCGGTGGGAAACTGGTAGCGCTCCTTCGGGTCCGTAGCGAGGGGAACCAGGATTCCCGATCGCTCGCGGAGCTGGCGCCGCACCACTCTGGGGGAGAACGATCGCTCGCCCACCGTATCCTCGAGCGCATCCGAGAAGGCGCCGCGGCGGAACTTCGTGTGCCGACCCCGCGCCTGCTCCTGAAAGGCCAGGAGCTCCAGGCTCGTCCGTAGCTCATCGAGCTCGATGCCCAGGGAGGCGGTCGCCTCCCGGGCCGGGCCGGGCGCTCCCCTCGCGCGGTTCCAGTCGTCGATGGCCAGGCGGATCGAGCCCTCCAAGAGCTGAGCCCGTTCGTCGGGGAAGGTCCCCCTCTCGGCGAGGCCGAGGACCATGCGGAGATGGAGCGGGTTGGTCAGCAGGTCGAGGAGGTCGCGGTCGCCCCGCTCCACCACCGCCTCGACCGATCGCTCCAGCGCGGCGCGGCACGTCTCGGACTCGCCGTCGTCGTCGGGCCTCACCCGAACGAGCTCCTCGAACCAGGCCTGGATCTGCGAACGGACGCCGGCCAGCGTGTAGGGCGCCAGGGTGAATGCAGGGAACGCCTCCTCCGGAAGGCGCCACGGGCTGTCCTCGCCGTAGGCGTAGGGGCGAGCCGTCACGACCACCCGGCAGCCGGCCTCCCGGGTCTTCTCGACCATCTGGCGGACGATGCCGCGGACCTGCTTGCGGCCCTCGCGGCTGCCGTCCTCTGCCTCCACCTCGTCCAGGCCGTCGAAGATCACCAGGATGCGGCCCACCTGCTCTCCGTCCCGAAGGCGCTCGCGGAGCCTGTCGGCTTCCTTCCGCGTCATCCGCAACCGGCCGTCCAGCGTCCCCTCCTCGAAGTAACTCGCCAGGGCCTCCACGCCGGCGCTCCGCTCGTTCGCCGGGAAGGCCTCCTGGCGGACGAAGTGGCGGAGCTCCAGCAGCAGGGGCAGGCAGGGGCCGTGGGGCCAGGGCTGGTGCTCGGGTCGCGGCACGTGGACCTCCTCCGGCATCCGGTTCAGGTGGGAGACGTCCGCCACCCGCTCCGGCCCCAGCATGGTGCCCGCGTGGCACAGGGCCGCCCACCGACCCAAGGTGCTCTTGCCGCTTCCGGGGTCGCCCAGGAGGACCACCCCGGGGCTGAGGGCGAGGGACTCCACGGCCCGGAGCGGCCGGCCCGGCCCGCGCCCGAGGCCCCCGCCGGGGTCCTGGCCACCCTCCTCGCCAGGCTCCTCCGGCTCCTCCAGGAGCCCGGCCTCGGCCTCGATCCGCAGGCGCTCGAGCAGCGAGGCCCTGGCTTCGGCATCTCCCGGAAGGCTCTCCAGAGTCGACCGCTCGCCCCCCCGCCCCTTGGCGCCGCCGTCCGGCCCCTGCCCGGGCAGCTCGAGCCGGAAGGTCGTGTCCAGGGGCGTGTAGACGCGGGGCAGCTCGAGACCGGGGGTCTGGCCGGGGAAGGCCGCGCCGTGGGGGACCTTCACCAGCTCGTCGTAGAGGCCGACCAGGTAGGTCTCGAACTCGAAGCGGAGGTCCAGCGCCTCCCGAGGGATCTCGAAGGCGTTGGGCAGCCGCTCGATCCGGAAGCTCTCGGGTCGGCTACCGGCGCTCCGTTCGACGTCCACGCGCTGGGCGAGCCAGCCGATCAGCGCTCGCACGTCCTCGCTGAGCTCCTCCTTCGTGAACAGGCTTCGGGCCCCCTCCGAGAGATACTTCTCGGGAGCCCCTTTTGTCCAGAACTGCTTGCGGGCGACGCCGGCCGGAAGCTGCTCGAGAATCGCGTCGGGCCCCGGATGCCAGACCAGGGGCAGGAGGAGCGGGCCGTGCGAGCCATCCTTCCGCGCTTCCTTCCTCCGCAGAGCCTGGGCCGCCCACTCCTGGCCGCAAAACGGGCTGGCGACGAGGTTCGAAGAGAGGAGGGGCAGGAAGACCCCCGACGTCCGCAGGGCCTCGTCCAGCCCCGGGCTCCAGTCGTAGCCTAGCCTGACCTTCTCACCAATTGTCTACTGCGAGGCCGTATGTACCTGAATCTGCGGCGTTACGCTCCGCTCGGGCTCCTCGACGTACAGACAGTACGACTGCGTCGCCCTCGGTCGCAAGCCTGGCATCTCCAGGCACCTACGGCC
>CAJQNK010000286.1 GCA_905479655.1 uncultured bacterium
TACCCCAATCTCGGCCCCTTCTCGTCCCCGGCGGCGTTGCTGCTCCTCTCCAGATCCCCGATATGGCTCGTCGCAGCGCCTTGCCAGGAACGAGAATCGGCGCGAGCTAGGCGAACGGCACTTTCGGAGCGGGACACTAGCATCGGCGAGATCGGCATCGGCGCGATCGGGCGCTGCACTATGCTCCTACGACCCCGGGCCGGTGAGGTTGACCTCGACTCGACCCTTCGGCATCGTTGCCACGGACGTACCGTTTCCACCGACTTGCCATGAGCTACGAGTCGCGACCCACCGGAGCCGCGCCGCCGGGAGAACCGCCGCGCCCGGACTCCGACATCGCAATGGGCGGCACCGTGGCTGGCGGCACGGTGCGAGGCGAGGCCGTTCGGATTCTCCGTCTGGCGGGGCCCCTGGTGGCGGGGCAGCTCGCCACCGTGGCGATGAGCTTCGTCGATGCCGCGATGGCCGGCCGGCTGGGAGCCGAGGCCCTGGCGGCGGTCGCTGTCGGAGCCGCCGTCTGGGCCGCTGTCATGATCTTCTCGCTCGGAGTGCTGCTCGCAGTGCCGCCGGCCGTCTCTCAGCTCGAGGGCGCCGGGCGGGAGGTGGAGAGCGGCTCCGTCGCCCGTCAGGCGGGCTGGTTGGCGCTGGGCCTGGCGGCCGTCTCCGTCGGGTTCCTGTTCACCGTCGAGCCGATCCTCCGCGGATTCGGTGTCGATCCCGCGATCGTTCCGACCATCATCGCGTACCTGCGGGCCGTCGCACTGGGTCTGCCGGCGCTGTACCTCTTCCTCGTCCTGCGCTTTCTTTCGGAGGGGCTCTCCCACACTCGTCCGGCGATGTACTTCGGGGTTCTCGGCCTGGGGATCAACGTGGTGGGCAACTGGTCCCTGATGTTCGGTCACCTGGGGATGCCGGCGCTGGGAGCCGTGGGCTGCGGCTACGCGACAGCGCTGGTGTTCTGGATCCAGCTCGCGGCGATGACGATCTATGTCGCGTGGGGTCGAAGGTATCGCGCGCTCGAGCTCTTCGCGCACTGGGAGCTTCCCGATCCGCGGATGCTCGGCGAGCTCCTGGCCGTGGGGCTGCCCATCGGCGTCGCGGTGTTCATCGAGGCGAGCCTGTTCGCGATCGTCGCCCTGCTCATGGGGACGTTGGGCACCGAGGCGGTGGCCGGACACCAGATCGCGATCAACTTCGCCTCGTTGACGTTCATGGTGCCGCTCGGAATCGCGATGGCGATCACGGTGCGGGTCGGATCGGCGGCGGGCCGTGGGGACGCGCGTGGGGTGGCCCGCGCCGGCTGGACCGGCGTCGGCCTGGCTCTCGCGGCGCAGAGCGTCGCGGCGGCGGTGATGATCCTGGCTCCCGAGCTCGTGGTGGGGCTCTACACCACGGACCCCGAAGTGACGCGGCGCGCCGTGGACCTCCTCTTCCTGGCGGCCATCTTCCAGCTCTCGGACGGACTCCAGGTGAGCGCCTCCGGCGCCCTGAGAGGGCTGAAGGACACGCGAGCGCCCATGGTCATCACCCTGTTCGCGTACTGGTTGGTGGGTCTGCCGGCGGGTTGGTGGCTGACGTTCGGGTCGGGCCTCGGGCCTCGGGGACTGTGGATCGGCATCATCGCGGGCCTGACCATCGCCGGTCTCCTCCTGGCGCTCCGCTTCGGGAAGCAGGCCCGGCGATGGAAACGGCGGCGGGACCGTGACTGCCCGGGAACGTGACTGACTGCCCGGGAACGTGACCGGGAACGTGACCGGCACCTGTGAGGGCAGCACCTGTGAGGGCAGCAGCACCTGTGAGGGCAGCACCTGCGACCTGGCGACGACCTGGGAACGTGACCGACCTGGGAACGTGACTGGCACCCTCGACGGCCGACCTGGGAACGTGACTGGCACCCTCGACGGCCACCCTCGACGGCAGCACGCTCGACGGCACCCGGGGCTGCTACGATCCGGGAGAGGTTCCCTCCATGGTCGAGATGATCGTCGTTGGTCTGGTGGCGGGTCTGGTGGCAGGCCTGTCGTCGTGTGCTCTCACCCTGCTCGTCCTGCGCCGGCTGTTCGAGGAGAGAATCCGGCCGGCCGTCGAGGCGCGGCTGGAGGAGTTGGGCGACGAGCTCTCGAACCGGGTTCGGCGCTCGGTTCGTCAGGGCTTCCTCGACGCGGTGGTCGCCCTGCCCTCGGCCGAGGTCCTGCAGGGCACGTCGCGGGCGGTCTCGAACACCGCGTCCTCCCTGGTTCGTGGGGGCCTGGGCTGGTTCTTCCGGGGAGTGGGAGAGCCCCAAGGAGGGGACGACGAAGGGGAGCCTTGAAACGGGGTGAAGTCAGACGGCGGAGAGGGCGCCCTCGAGATCAGCCAGCAGATCCTCGACGTGCTCGATCCCGACGGAGAGTCGCACCAGGCTGTCGGTGATGCCCAGCGCGGACCGGGTCTCCGACGGCACCGAGGCGTGGGTCATGATCGCCGGGTGGTTGACCAGAGACTCGATCGCGCCCAGAGACTCGGCGAGCTGGAAGACCCGGAGCTCCGCGACGAGCTTCTTCACCCGGTCGAGATCCCCGTCCAGGTAGAAGCTGACCATGCCTCCGGCGCCGTCCATCTGGCGCTGGAAGAGCTCGTGCTGCGGATGGCTCGGTAGTCCCGGATAGAGAACCCTCTCGACCTTCGGGTGCTGCTCGAGGAAGCGCGCGATCGCGAGCCCGTTGGTGTTGTGGCGCTCCATCCTCACGGCCAGCGTCTTCACACCTCGAAGAGTGAGGTAGGCGTCGAACGGGTTCATGACGGCGCCGATCGCGTTCTGGAGGAAACGGACGCGCGCGGCCAGTGCGGCGTCCTTGACGACCGCCACCCCCCCGACGACATCGGAGTGACCGTTCACGTACTTCGTCGTCGAGTGCATCACGATGTCGAAGCCGTGCTCGAGCGGGCGCTGGTTGACCGGCGAAGCGAAGGTGTTGTCGCAGACCAGGATCGCATCGGGGCTCTTCCGGCGCGCGATCTTCGCCAGCGCCGACAGGTCGGCGAGCTTCATCATGGGGTTGGTCGGCGTCTCGACCCAGACCATGCGGGTGTCCGGGGTCATGGCGGCGGAGAACGCCTCCGGGTCGGAGAGATCGGCGTAGGCCAGGTCGAGACCCTGGGACCGCTCGCGGACCATGGAGAGCAAGCGCCTGGAGCCGCCGTAGAGATCGTCCATCGAGACGATCCGGTCACCCGTGGCGAGCAGGTCGAGGAGCGTGGCCATGGTCGCCATTCCCGAGGCGAAGGCGAAGGTGCCGCAGCTGGGGTCGTCGTCCTCCGTCAGCGGCGAGGATTCGAGACTCGCCATCATGCGCTCGAAGGCGTAGCGCGTGGGGTTGTGCGAGCGGGAGTACTCGAAGCCCTTGTGCTCTCCCGGCGCCGCCTGAGCGAAGGTGGCGGACGTGAAGATGGGCGGCACCACGGCACCGGTCACCGGCTCGGCCCTCTGGCCGCCGTGGATCACCCGCGTGTCGATGCGAGAGGCGCGCTCGGAGCTCATCGGTCGATCCCCGCCTCGCTCTTCTCGGCGAGGCTCCGGAAGAGGGCGGTGGCCCCCTCGAACTGCTCCCGCGCTTTGCTGATGTAGGCCCTCGCTTCGTCCACGTAGCCATCCGTCGAGGCGGACCAGACCCGGCGGAGGTACCGCTCCCCCGCGGCGAACAGGTTCATGATCTCGGCGTAGGCTTGCAGGCCGTAGCTGTGCGCGATGGAGTCTCGAGCCTGGACGAACTCGTCGATGTCGACGAGGAAGGTCGCGTCGATGCGATGACGCAGGTCGTAGACGTCGATGCTCTCCATCTCCGCCTCGAGGGCACGCGCGTCGTCTGCCAGCTTGGCGAGGGTCCGCTCGATCGTGCGGATGTTGGCCGTCAGGCGCTCCTCGTGGTGCGCCTCTCGATGCTGGGCCGTCCGTACCAGCCCGACGCCGCCGGCGCCGATCACGAGAGCGGCGAGGAACGGCACCACGGCCACGATGTCTGTGTGGAGCACGCTGAGGTACGAGCCTCCGAGGAAGCCCGCGGTGATCAGGAGATAGCCGATGCTCTTCATGCCGTCCTCCTCAGGCCGCCAGAACGATGTACAGCGAATAGCCCACGCCGATCAGGGCCTCGCCGACGATGAGTCCCGCCGCCATCGGGATGCCGACGTCCTCCCCCCAGCGATGGCCGAGGCGCCAGTCCGTGATCTCTCTCGCGATCGTGCCCAGGGTGTAGGTCAGCACGATGTTGAACGGAAGGTAGAAGCCCAGTCCCACCTGAACCCCCAGGCCACCGATGCCCGAGGCGCTCAGTAGAGCACCGAGGCCGGCGCCGGCGAGGTACTTCTGGATCGGGACGTCGCCTCCGAGGATGCCCTGGATCACGCTGGCGAGGGCCTGCCCCTGGGGGGCCGGGAGCTTCTCCGAGCCCATCCCGTAGGCCTGGTGGAGGACGATGATCAGACCCATCACGAGGATGGGGCCGAGCCAGGTGCCGAGGAGCTGTGCGATCTGTTGCTTGCGTGGCGTGGCGCCCACCAGGTAACCGGTCTTGAGGTCCATCATCAGATCGGTGGCCTGCGCCATCGCCACGCACATCGCGGCCCCGACGACGACCGACGCGACGACCGTCGCTCGGTCGCCCAGACCGCTCGCTACGAAGACCAGGATCGTGATGCCGATCAGCGTCATGCCAGACAACGGCGACCAGTTGGTTCGGCCGATGCACTCGGAGAGGATGATCCCCGCCACCCAGATCCACAGGGTTCCGAGGACCGCCATCAGGATGCCTCGACCGATTCCCATCTCGTCGACCGAGAGCACGGCCACGATGGCGAGAACGACGAACGCGGCGACGATCGCGACGTAGAGCATCTGGATCGGCATCTCGTCGCGGGAGACGCTGCTGCGCGTCTTCGCGGCCGACTGCATGCTCCGGATGGCCGAGACCACGAGGGGGAAGGCGAGCACGATGCCGGTGATGGCCCCGCCGACCAGCATCCCGATCCCGACGGGACGGAAGAGGCTGAGGCGCAGGTAGTTGGCGATTCCGGTGCCGGAGGCCTCGAGGGTGGCGGCATCCGGCATCAACCCGTTCGCTGCCAGGACGGGCGCCAGGATCCAATAGCAGACGTAGCCGCCCACGACGAAGAAGAAGCCTCCGCGACCGGCGATGTAGGCCGTCCCCACGGTGAGGAGCGAGAGATACCAGATCCCGTTCATGTACTCCGGCATTCCGAGGATCGCGCCCAGATTCCAGTTCTCGACGCCCGTCATCAGCGTCGCGAGGTGAACGAGAGCACTGATCGCGGCCGCGCCCAGCAGCATCCAGGCCTTGCGTACCCCGGCTCCGGGGGAGCGGAGGATCGTCGCGGTGGCGACGCCGCCCGGGTAGACGAGGCGGTTGAAGTCGATCATCTGCTTGCGCAGCGGGATGATGAAGGCGATGCCGAGGACGCCGCCCACGATGCAGCCGAGGATCGTGAGCGGCTTGTTGAAGTCCGTGTACCCGAGGATGAAGAGGGCGGGCAGGGAGAACATCATCCCGGCCGAGGCGCCGTTCACCGCGCTGGCGATCGTCTGGTTGATGTTGTTCTCGATGATCGAGTTGCGGCCCATGAGACCGCGCAGGATGCCGAACCCGAGGATCGCCGCCAGCTCGGAGCCCTCGATCGAGAACCCGAGCTTCAGACTCAGGTAGCCGATCGAGAGCGCGATCAGCGCACCGATCCCATAGCCGACGAGCACCGCCGGCCAGGTGATCTCGGGGTAAGCGCCGTGGCGGACTACGCCGTGCGGGGATGAAGTCGTGTCAGCCACGTCGGTCGACCTCCCGGGGGGTAACGGCGGGCGTGGAACGGCGCCCGCACCTCGATCCTGGTAGAACTCGTCGGCGCGAAATGGTAGCAGGCTCGTAGATGTGCCCGGAGTGCGGCGCCCGGAGTGCTGCTCGGGTTCACCGATCCAGATGGCGGCGGGCAGGAGGATCGGAATCGCTACGAGGTGCTCTTGTGGGAGCGTCGGAGTGGGATCACTCCCGAGGGTCCGGGGGCCGACGGGGGAGGACCGGGAGAGCGGCGGGACAGCAGCCCGGTGGGAAGCTCGGCCTCTTCCCTCTCGCGAGACGCCCGGCCGCCTCGTGGTAGAGGTCGGCGAAGGACCGGTAGTCCTCATCCAGGTGAAGCCAGGCCTCGACCGAGGCGGTGTGGAAGGCGGGCCTCGGCGACCGCGCGGATTCTCTCGGGCGATCCGTCGGGTCCGCCTTGAGGACAGCTCGCTTCCCGAGGGGCTGAGTCCGGCTCTTCCGGTGGCGGTCGGCCGTCGCCGCCTCGATCTCCTCGACCATCGCCCGGATCCTGCGACAACGGTCGGCGGGCAGGACCGTCTTCCAGCAGGGGAGCGGAGTGAGGATCAGCGTCACCTTGTGCCGGAATCTCGCCGCGTCCACCGCCTTCCGACCCCGCGAGGCGCGACACAGGCCCGTGCGATCGACCCATGTGCCGGTCAGCTCGGCCTCGCCCAGCAACGCCGGCAGCGCGGTGGCTCCGGGCCACCGGCGGGGGCTGTCGACCAGACCCTCCTTGGTCCCCTGCTCGAGGAGATAGCGCAGTCGGCTCTCCTGCGCCTCCGGCTCGTCGCTGACGACGATCGAAGAGTATCGGCGACCCCACAGCTGTCCTGACCAGCCCCTCATCCGGCCGACCTCCTTGGAGAGGTTGCCGTTGAAGTGCCGCATGAACCTCGACAGCCTGCGGGCGGTCGCGACCGAGAGAAGCAGGTGGATGTGGTTCGACATCGCCACGAAGGCGTGGATCTCGACCGGGTACTTCTTCTGGGCCCGGGCGAGGAGGCCGATCACGATGTCGTTCAGCTGGCGGTCCGGGCGGAGCAGGAAGCGCTCCTGCACCGTCCGGGTGGTGACCTCCACGACGGCGCCGCCGGGGGGTACGAAGCGTAGTTTGCGTCCCATCACCCTGGAATGGACGTGAAACGCCTCCGCAATCTCCCAGCGGGAGGCGATTCTCTGCCAGATTCTCGGTGTCGCTTGCCTCGGAACGTGACCGCTTGCCTCGGAACGTGACTGGCACCACGGAGTCGGGAAGGTGACTGTCACCAGAACATGGGAGGGTGTCCATGGGAGGGTGTCTGTCACCAAGAGCGGGACACGGGAGGGTGTCTGTCAGCAAGAGCGGTGGTCACCAAGAGCGGTGGACACCGGAGCTGCACCGTCACCGGAGCTGCACAGTCGGTATGATTCCGTGTGAGGAGAGCGTCCGACAGCCCGAGATCCAGGGACCGGAGATTCTGCCCACCCGCCCTCAGGAGAACCCGATGAAAGACCCCCGATATGCGCGCCTCGCCGAGACGCTGATCCGCTACTCGTGCGATCTTCAGCCGGGCGAGAAGCTGTTGATCGAAGCGATCGAGGTCCCCGGCGAGATGACCCGAGCCCTGATCCGTGCGGCCCTCGAGGCCGGGGGGCACCCGGTCGTCCTCTTGAAGGACCAGCAGGTGACCCGGGAGCTCCTGCGGGGAGCGACCCCCGAGATGATGCAGCTCATGGCCGACGGGGAGGAGCGGGTCATGGAGCAGGTCGACGCCTACGTGGGTCTACGGGGCACCGGCAACGTGTCGGAGCTCTCGGACGTAGCGCCGGAGCGCATGAGGCTGTACGAGAAGAGTGTCTGGAGCCGCGTGCACCAGGAGATCCGGGTGCCGAAGACGAAGTGGGTGGTCACGCGCTGGCCATCGCCGTCGATGGCCCAGCTCGCCCAGGTTTCGACGGAGGCCTTCGAGAGCCACTACTTCCAGGTCTGCACCCTGGACTACGGCGCGCTGTCCAAGGCGATGGTGCCGCTGCAGCGGTTGATGGACGCCACCGACCGGGTCCGTCTCGTGGCACCCGATACCGATCTGACGTTCTCGATTCGCGGGATCCCTTCCATCCTGTGCGACGGGCACCGCAACATCCCGGACGGCGAGGTCTTCACGGCGCCCGTGCGGGACAGCATCGAGGGGACGATCCAGTACAACACGCCGACGATCTACCAGGGCGTGACGCACGAGGACGTGTTCTTCCGTTTCGAGCAGGGGAAGATCGTCGAGGCGCGGAGCACGAACACGGCACACTTGAACGAAGTGCTCGACGCAGACGAGGGCTCACGGTACATCGGCGAGTTCTCGCTCGGCTTCCATCCCCACATCCTCGAGCCGATGAAGGACATCCTTTTCGACGAGAAGATCGCCGGCAGCATGCACCTGACGCCCGGCAACGCATACGATACTGCGTTCAACGGCAACCGGAGCCAGATCCACTGGGACCTGGTCCTCATACAGAGGCCGGAGTACGGCGGCGGCGAGGTGTGGTTCGACGACGTGCTGATTCGGAAGGACGGTACGTTCGTGCTGCCGGAGCTTGAAGAACTGAATCCGGACAAGCTCGGAGCGTAA
>CAJQNK010000287.1 GCA_905479655.1 uncultured bacterium
GGGCCGGACGGGAGGCGCTCGGGGGCCAAGGCGCGCCGACGCAGGCAATGCAGGGACATTGTCGAGGAGGCGGAACGCTGGCAGCCGAGATGCATCGCGGGCGGACTGTCGTCGAAGTTCGGAAACGCTGGTCTAGCAGTAGAGGACCCCGGTCATCCTAGGTCGCGGCCCTCTCCCTCGTCAACAACGGGGCTCAGCGTCGTCCGCCGCGACCGCCGCCGCGACCGCCGCGCCCACCACGACCACCGTCCCGACCGCCGCGGGAGCCACGATCACCGCCGCGGTCTCCCTCGGGGGCGCCCATGCCCTCGTAGTCGGCCGGGTTGTAGTCGGGCGCGTCCATGATCACCGCCTTGCGCGAGAGCCGGACCTTGCCCTGGTCGTCGATGCTGAGCACCTTGACCTTGACGGTGTCCCCGAGATCGAGGATGTCCGTCACCTCGCCGACCCGGTAGGGCGCCAGCTCGCTGATG
Organism: uncultured bacterium; assembly: GCA_905479655.1. Lineage (GTDB taxonomy): Bacteria > Acidobacteriota > Thermoanaerobaculia > Multivoradales > JAHEKO01 > CAJQNK01. The sequence goes on from CAJQNK010000287.1 coordinate 474, forward strand.
TGGAGGAGCCCGTCGGTCCCCGGGAGAATCTCGACGAAGGCCCCGTAGCCCTCGACCCGGCGCACCGTCCCGTCGTAGACCTTGCCGATCTCCGGGACCTCGGTGAGCTTCTCGATGATCTCGCGGGCGCGAGCCGCGGCCGTGCCGTCGGGCGCGGCGATGACGATCTTGCCGCTGTCCTCGATGTCGACGTTGCAGCCGGTCTCTTCGGTGATCGAACGGATGGTCTTGCCGCCCGGGCCGATGACGTCGCGGATCTTGTCCGTCGGGATGTGCATCGTGTACATCCGAGGCGCGTACTGCGACATCTCCGAACGCGCGTCGGGGAGAACCTCCGCCATCTTGTCCAGGATGAAGATGCGGCCGGATCGCGCCTGCTCGAGAGCCTGGCCCATGATCGCCCGGCTGACGCCACGGATCTTGATGTCCATCTGGAGGGCGGTGATGCCCTCGCGGGTCCCGGCGACCTTGAAGTCCATGTCGCCGAAGTGGTCTTCCTGCCCGGCGATGTCCGAGAGCACGACGAAGTCGTCGCCGGTCTTGATCAGGCCCATGGCGACTCCCGCGACGGGCGCGAGCAGCGGAACACCCGCCTCGAAGAGGGCGAGGGAGCCGCCGCACACCGTGGCCATCGAGGACGAGCCGTTGGACTCCATGATGTCCGACACGACGCGGACGGTATAGGGGAAGTCGTCCTCGTGGGGCAGCACCGGAGTCAGGGCGCGACGGGCGAGAACGCCGTGTCCGATCTCGCGGCGGCTCGGCCCGCGGAGGAACTTCACCTCGCCGACCGAGAAGGGCGGGAAGTTGTAGTGGAGGAGGAACTTCTGCAGGCTCTCGCCCTCGTACTCCTCGATGATCTGGGCGTCGCGCTTGCTGCCCAGCGTCGCGGAGACCAGGGCCTGCGTCTCGCCGCGCGTGAAGAGCGCGGAGCCGTGCACCCGGGGTAGCAGACCGGCCTCGATGGTGATGTCGCGGATCTCCCAGCTCTCACGGCCGTCGAAGCGACGCTTGTCGCGCATCACCGCGACCCGGAGGATCTCCTCCTCGAGGTCGTGGATGGCCGTCTTGACCTGCTTCGGCAGCTCGTCGTTGTCCTCGGGGAGGTCGCCGACGTAGGCATCGATCAGACCGTCGACGGCGGCCTTTCGCGCCATCTTCTCGCCGGTGTGGAGCGCGCTCCAGAGCCGGTCCCACAGATCCTGCTTGACCTTGGCATAGAGCTCGGCGGGGTAGTGCTCGGGCGCCTGCCACACGGGCTTCTGGACACCGGCCTCGCGGGCCATGTCGATCTGGGCCTGGATGATCGCCTGGATCTCCTGGTGGCCGCGGAAGATGCAGTCGAGAATCGTCTCCTCCGGCAGCTGGTTGGCCGCCGCCTCCACCATCACGATGGCGTTCTCGGTGCCCACGACGATCAGGTCGAGCTCGGAGACGTCGCGCTCGCTGTTCGTGGGGTTGATGATCACCTGACCCTCGATCATGCCGATGCGCACGGCGCCGATCGGGTCGTAGAACGGGATCTCGGAGAGGGCCAGCGCCGCGGAGGCGCCGTTGATCGCCAGGATGTCCGGGTCGTTCTCACCGTCGGCGGAGAGCACGAAGGCGATGAGCTGGGTCTCGTTGAAGTAGCCGTCGGGGAACAGGGGGCGCACCGGACGGTCGATCATCCGGCAGGTGATGATCTCCTTCTCGGTCGGCCGGCCCTCGCGCTTGAAGAAGCCGCCGGGGATGCGGCCTCCGGCATAGGTGTTCTCACGGTAGTCCACCGTGAGCGGCAGGAACGGACGGGGCTCTCCGCCCTTCCGCATGCACGCGGTGGCCAGGACGAGCGTGTCGCCGTATCGAACCGTGACCGAACCATCGGCCTGCTTCGCAATCTTGCCGGTCTCGAGGACCATCGTCCCCGATCCGAGGGGGATCTCTCTCTGCAGCTTCATCTTGGTCTCTTTCTTCTTTGGCTGCCGTCAGCTGTCGTCTCGAGCCTCTGCGGGGGCCGAATCGCCGGCAGGCCGGCGACTGGATGCACCTCGGACGAAGCGCCCAACTCGATGTGGCGCTGGCTCGGTTCTCCGAGGGAACGGCGGGAGTGGGGGTGGCTGGCTATTTGCGGATGCCGAGACGTTCGATCGTCTGGCGGTAGCGCTCGTAGTCTTGGCGCTTGAGATAGTCGAGCAGGCGACGCCGACGGCCGACGAGCTTGAGGAGCCCGCGCCGGCTGTGGTGATCCTGGGCGTGGGTCTTGAAGTGCTCGGTGAGCTCCTTGATCCGGGTCGTCAACAGGGCGACCTGGACCTCCGGGGAGCCGGTGTCGGTGTCGTGAAGGCGGTAGCCTTCGATGATCTCCGCTTTTGCCTCTGTCGTCTGGGGCAAGATACAAATCCTCCGTGTCTTTTCTCAACCGCGGGAGCCTACCACAATGGGGCTCACTCGCGAACCTCAGCTTCGAAACACATTCTTGGGTTGGATCACGACCACGCCCCGCTCGCCGAAGCGCTCCACCACGACGCCGACGGCGAGGAACTGCCGGCGGGCGTTGACCAGCTTGACCCAGTCGCCCTCCTCGGCGGGGAACTCGCGCACGAGGACCGTCTGCCCGTGGAGCAGCCGCCGCTCCTGGTGGGGGTCGACCTCCAGCTCGGAGAAGGGGAGGGGGATCAGGTCGAACGGGATCCAGGCCTCGTCGGGGAGCTCCCCGCCCTCGACCGCCCGACCCAGCTCCTGGAGGTCGACCGCGTCCTCCAGGCGGAAGGAGCCGACCCGGGTTCGTCGCAGCGCGGAAAGGTGGCCGCCGCATCCGAGACGCCCCCCCAGCTCGTGGGCCAGGCTCCGGGCGTAGGTGCCGGACGAACAGCCCAGGACGAACGGGACACGGCCCTCTTCGAGGGGGCCGGCGGGCGAGAACTCGAAGACGGAGACGACCTTCGTGTCGCGGGGAACCTCGCGTCCCTCGCGCGCGAGCTGGTAGTACCTCTTGCCCTGGATCTTCTTGGCGGAGTAGGGCGGGGTAGTCTGCTCGTAGTCGCCCACGAAGCCGCTCATTGCGCGCTGGATCGCCGCGTCGTCGACGCCGTCCAGGGGAGCCTCCGCCACCACCTCGCCCGAGGCGTCGTAGGTGTCCGTCGTGATGCCCAGGCGGACGACGCCCTCGTAGACCTTGGGAGCGCGAATCAGGAAGCGGGTGAGTCGCGTCGCCCGGCCGAGGGTCAGGACCAGGAGACCGGTCGCGTCGGGATCCAGCGTCCCGCAGTGGCCGATCTTCTTCTGACCGACGATCCGCCGGGCCTGCTGAACGACGTCGTGGGAGGTCCCGCCGGACTCCTTGTCGATGAGGAGCAGGCCGTCGTGGGTCATGATGGCGACGGCTCCTCGTCGTCCGCCGCGCCGGTCGCCCGCTCGACGGCTCCCGCCAGGGCCTCGACGACCTCGGAGCGCGCTCTCTCGAGCGGTCCGGCGACCACGAAACCCGCGGCGTTGCGGTGGCCGCCGCCGCCTCGGGGGCGGGCGACCGCCTCGACGTCGATGACACCGCGGCTGCGCAGGGAGACCTTGTAGCCGTCCTCGACGCGGCGCAGGAGCGCGACGGCGTCGACTCCGGCGATCGAGCGGGGGACGTCGATGAGCCCCTCGGAGTCGCCCCGCTGCGCCCCGGCCGAGGCGAGCATCTCGGGCTCGAGGACCACTGTGGCGACGCGACCGTCGCCGTGGCGCTCGAGGGTCGAGAGGATCTCCCCCAACAGCCGCACGGCCCCCTCGGGCCGGCTCTCGTAGAGCCACTGGGAGACCTGCTCGGGGCTCGCCCCGTCCCGAACCAGCGCCGCCGCGGCCTCGAAGGCGTCCGCGTTGGCGTTCGAGAATCGGAAGCCACCGGTGTCGGTGACGAGGGCCAGGAAGAGGCAGTTGGCCGTCGCCTCGTCCGGGTAGACCTTCAGCTCCTTCGCCAGACGGTGCACCATGACCCCCACCGCGGCGGCCGAGGTGTCGACCCAGTTCAGTTCGCCGTAGTGGTCGTTGCCCAGGTGGTGGTCGATGTTGAACAGCGGCAGGCCACCGAGACGGTCGGCGTGCCCGGTGCGGTCCGGCGTGGGACACTCGAGCACGATCACGGCGTCGAACGCCTCCGGGAAGCCGCTGGGCGCGGCCTCCCCGACGTGGATCGACTCAGCGCCGGGGAGGGCGGAGTAGATCGACGGGGTGGCGTCGCAGTTCCAGATGGACGCCCGCTTGCCGAGACTCCGGAGGATCCGCGCGAGCGCGAGCTCCGAGCCGATGGCGTCGCCGTCGGGGTTCGCGTGACTGGTGATCAGAAAGCGGTGGTCCTGACGCAGGCGCTTCAGAAGACCCTCAGGTGGACTCGTTCCCTTCATGGAGCTCCTCCAGAATTTGCTCGATTCGCTGGCTGTGCTCAGGCCCCCGATCGAGTTCGAAGGCGAGCTCGGGGGTGACCCTCAGGTGCCGGAGCCTGTGGGCCACCCGGCTGCGGATGAATCCACTCGCGTGGCGCAACGCCTCGACGCTGTCGTTGCGCGAGTCCTCCTCGCCCAGGACCGAGACGAGCACGCGCGCGTGACGCAGGTCGGCCGTCACGTGGATGTCGCTGATCGAGGCCATGCCCACCCGGGGGTCGCGCAGCTCGCGCCGCAGGATGTCGGAGATCTCGGTTCGGAGCTGGTCCTCGATCCGGTCGGTCCTGCGGCTCATGACAAGTCCTCCTCGAGGATCTGCGGCTCCCAGCGGGTGAGGACGGCCGAGAGCTCCGCGTCGATGATGCGCCGGATCGCTTCCAGGAGGTTCTCGAGATCGGTCGCTCTGGTGTGGACCGCGGCGAGTGCGATCTCCGCCCGTTGATGCAGATCGTGGAAGTCACTCTCGACGATCGACACGCGGAAGCGGGAGTGGATGCGTTCGACGAGCCCCTTCACCACCTTGCGCTTCTGCTTGAGGCTTCGGCAGGCCGGGATGTGGAGCTCGAAGACGCTGATCGCAACGACGACCATGAGACTCTCCAGGGGTGGGCGCACGCTCGCGCTCGGGGAGCGCGGCGGGGCGAGGACAGGGGACGAAGGACGGCCCCGGAGCCCAACCAGAGGCTCCGGGCTGCCGGGAATGCGGGACGTCAGAGGCTGGGCGCCACCTCTTCAACTACGAAGGCCTGGATCTCGTCGCCGGGCTTGACGTCCTGGTAGCGCTCGATTCGGATGCCGCAGTCGAAGCCGGTGCGGACCTCCGAGACGTCGTCCTTGAACCGCCGCAGGGACCCCATCTTCCCCTCGTGGATCACGCGTCCGTCGCGCACCAGCCGAATGCCGGCGCTGCGGGGGATCGTGCCCTCCACCACGTGGCAGCCGGCGACCGTGCCCTGCTTGGGGACGGAGAAGATCTCTCGCACCTCGGCTCGTCCGGCGGCGACCTCGCGGAAGGTCGGATCGAGCAGTCCCGTCATGGCCTTCCTGAGCTCGTCCACCAACTCGTAGATGACCGTGTGCAGGCGGATCTCGACGCTTTCCGCCTCGGCCAGATCGACGGCGTTGCGCTCCGGACGGACGTTGAAGCCGAAGATGATCGCCTCCGAAGCCGAGGCCAGGAGAACGTCGTTCGTGGTGATCGCTCCGACACCCGTGTGCAGGACGGAGACCCTGACCCGGTCGGTCGACGCCTTCTTCAGCGTGTCCACCAGGACCTCGACCGACCCCTGGACATCCGCCTTGACGATGACCGCCAGCTCCTTGACCTCTCCTTCCTCCATCTGACTGAAGAGATCATCGAGGGAGACCTTGGCCGCCGTCGGCGCGAGCTCCCGCCGACGCTGCTCCGTACGCCGGAACTCCGCGACACTGCGTGCCTTGCTCTCCTCCTCGACGACCTGCAGGAGGTCGCCGGCCTGCGGCAGGTCGTTGAAGCCGGTCACCTCGACCGGCGTCGCGGGGAGCGCCTCGTCGAGACGGTGGCCGCGATCGTTCGCCATGGCTCGAACGCGGCCCGCGGCGGCGCCGGCGACGAAGATGTCGCCGACCTTCAGGGTGCCGTTCTGGACCAGGACCGTCGCCACGATGCCGCGGCCCGGCTCCTTCCTGGCTTCCAGGACGACGCCCTGGGCCGGGAGCTCGGGGCTCGCCTTGAGCTCCAGGATGTCGGCGGTGAGCAGGATCATCTCGAGGAGGGTGGGAATGCCCTCCCTGGTGATGGCCGAGAGCGGGACACAGACCGTGTCGCCACCCCAGTCCTCGGGCGTCAGGCCGCGCTCCGAGAGCTCGGTCTTCACCCGGTCCGGGTTTGCGCCGTCCTTGTCGATCTTGTTGATGGCCACCACGATCGGGACATCCGCGGCCTGGGCGTGATCGATCGCCTCGAGGGTCTGCGGCATGACCCCGTCGTCCGCAGCGACGACCAGCACCACGATGTCCGTGGACTTGGCGCCCCGGGCCCGCATCATGGTGAAGGCCTCGTGCCCCGGGGTGTCGAGGAAGATGACCCGCCGGCCGTCGGTCTCCACCTGGTAGGCGCCGATGTGCTGCGTGATGCCGCCGAACTCGCTCTCGGTCACCCGAGTCTCGCGGATCGCGTCGAGAAGGGTCGTCTTGCCATGGTCGACGTGGCCCATGACGGTGACCACCGGCGCCCTGGCGGAGAGCTCCTCACCCTCCACCTCGGGCAGATCCTGGCGCTGCTGGAGCTGGATCTCCTCCTCGATGCTGACCTCCTGAACGTCGACGCCGAGGGATGCGGCGAGCTCGAGAGCCATCTCGGGCTCGATCATGTGGTTGATGTTGGCCACGACGCCCTGGTCGAACAGCAGCTTGATCAGGTCCTTGGCCTTGACGCCGAGCTTCTCGGCGAAGTCGCGCAGGGTCATGCCCTCGGTGATCGTGACCGTGTCGCTGGACTCGGCGGCGCGCTTCAGCACCGGCTTGCCCTTGACGGTCTGCTCCTGCTTGCGCTCGGCCCGGCGCTTGCGGCGGCCGCTCACGGTGGGCTCGGGGCGCTCGGCCTCCTCGGCTACCGCCTCGATCTCCTCGAGGGATCCGCGGAGCTGGCGCAGGGCGTCGGAGCTCTCGGCCACGCGGGTCTTGCGACCGCGGCGGGCCTTCTTGTCCTCGTCGGTGCGCGGAGTGCCGCGGCCCGAGGGCTCGGCGGGCTCTTTGCGCGGAGCGGGCGTCCTTCCCGTGGCCCCGGCCGTCTTGGCCACACCCTTCGTCTGCTGCGCCTGGGGCGAAGCAGACGCGGCGGGGATCGCCTGGCCCTTAGGCGCCTCGGCTGCCGGCGTCTCCCTGGCGGCCGGTCGGACCTCCTCAGGCGTCGGTTTCGGACGCTCCGTCGTCGGGATCGTCTTGATCCGCGGCTCCACGCGCTGGATGATCGTCCGCCGCCTGGACGGGCCGGGCCGAACGGGGGAGACGGGGCGTCGGCTCGGTCGCCGGCGCACCGGGGTTACCGGCGCCGTCTGCTGCGCCTCCTCGTCCCGCAGGATAACTTCCCGGGGAGGCGCAAACTTCTTGCCGCCCTGCAGGATCTCCTTCAACACGTCGGTGTCGATGTGCACGTGCTCCTCGTCGACACGAATGCCGATCGAGCGCAACTTGAAGATGAGGTCCTGGTTGGCGATGCCCATCATCTGGGCCAGGTCTCCGACCCGAATTTTTCCCATAGACTGCCGAGCTCCTTCGCTCTCTTCGTTCTTCCCGCCGACCGACGCCTGGGCGTCAGGCCTTCTCGGGCGCCTCCGGCTGTTCGCCGGCTGCTCCGTCTTCCTCTTCTTCCACCGCCGCCGCGGCGGCTCGCGCCGCCTCGGATTCGGCGAGGGCGCGGCTCAGGGCCGCCATGAAATCCTCGTCGCCCATCGCGGTGCTGCCGGCGGCAGCGGCTTCCTCTTCGATCTCTTCCTGCGCCGGCGACTCCACCTCCTGGTCGTGGGCCCACTCCAGGAGCGCCTCGGCGGTCTTCCTCCCGACCCCCTCCACCGCCGCCACGTCGTCGACGGTCGCATCCTGCAGCCGATCCAGCTCGTCGAACCCGGCCTCGGCCAGCTTCTCGGCGGTCTTGTCGCCGATTCCGGGAACCTCCGACAGGTCGACGATGTGCTTGGGCTCGGGTTGGGTGGCCGTGAGCATGCGGGCCAGCGCGTCGGCGACCTCGTCCTTGACGTCCGTCTCGCTCTTGATGTCGATGCGGGCGCCGAGCAGCTCCGAGGCGAGGCGCACGTTCTGACCTCGCTTGCCGATCGCCAGCGAGAGCTGTTCGTCCTCGACGATGACGTCGAGGTGGGGGATCTCGCCGTGATGGGTCACGGAGACCCGGGTGATGCGAGCGGGCGCCAGCGCGCTCTGCGCGAAGGTCACGAGATCGTCGCTGTGCTCGATGATGTCGATCTTCTCGCCCCGCAGCTCGCGGATGATGGACTGCACCCGGGAACCCTTCATCCCGACGCAGGCGCCGACCGGGTCGACATCCCGCTCACGGCTGATGACCGCCACCTTCGCCCGTTCGCCGGGAGCCCGGACGGCGGCCTTGATCTGCACGGTGCCGTCGTAGATCTCGGGAACCTCCATCTCGAACAGCTTGACCAGGAGGCGTGGGTCGGTTCGCGAGAGGACGATCTGCGGCCCCTTGGGCTGCGTATGGACGTCGACGATGACGGCGCGGATCCTCTCGCCCTGGCTGTAGCGCTCGTGGCGGGACTGTTCGCTCCGTGGCGCGATCGCCTCGGTCCGACCCAGGTCCACGATGATGTCGCCGCGCTCGAAGCGCTTGACGGTGCCGTTGACCACCTCGCCCAGGCGCCCGATGAACTCGTTGTAGACGTTCTCGCGCTCCGCCTCGCGGATGCGCTGGTAGAGAACCTGCTTCGCGGCCTGCGCGGCGATCCGCCCGAGGCCCTCGGTGGAGATCGGGAGGTGGATCTCGTCGCCGACCTTGACGTCGGGATCGTGCTCCTGACCCTCCTCGAGGGTCCACTCGGCGATCGGGTCCTCGACCTCCTCGACCACCTGCTTCACGATGAAGGCGTCGAACTTGCCCGTCTCGAGATCGAGACGAGACCGCACCGGCTCCTTGATGCGGTGCTGCTTCTTGGCGGCGGACGCCATGGCGTCCTCGAGGGCCTCGACCCACCGCTGCATGTCGATGTCCTTCTCGCGAGCCACCTGCTGGAGGATCTCGCTCAGGTTCATGACTGAATCTCTCCTTGCTCCATCACTGATCCGCTTCTCTCGGGCCTACTCGGCCTGGGTCTCCGTTGCGGTCGGGTCGCCGTCACAGCTCGATCTCCAGCCGGGCGACCTCGATCTCGGCCAGCGGAATGGTCCAGGCATCCTCCTGACCATCGGGACGGAGACGGATCTGTCCGCCGCCCTCGGCCGCGAAGGCCTCGAGGGTCCCGGGGTCGGTTCTCTTCCCGGTCTCCGGCGATCGCCACGTCACCCGCACGCGACGGCCGACGAAGCGCTCGTAGTCCCGCGGCCGGAAGAGCTGACGGTCGAGCCCTGGCGAGCTGACCTCCAGGGTATAACGACTCGCCCCGAAGTCGAAGGTGTCCAGCAGCGCCGAAACTTGACGGGAGACGGCCTCGCAGTGCGTCAGGCCGAGGTCTCCGTCCTCGCGGTCGAGGATCAGCCGGAGGGTGCCGCCCGCGAACGAGGCGTGCGCCAACTCGCAGTCGCACCTCTCGGCCACGCCAGCTAGCTCCCGCTCCAACTCCTCGTCGATCCGCGTCGTCTTCATCGAGCTCCCGTCTCTGTCTGGGTGCGCCAACAAAAAAAAGTGGGCTGATGCCCACTTCCTTGCCTCGCCAGGAAAGTTGGCGAGAGGTCATTATAGGCGAATCCCGTGGCCTGCGCAAACCCCTCCCGGCTGCGCCCGTCGACCCCTGCCCGGGTGCTGCGACCGGGCTGCCGGAGTCGGACGACTCGCCGAAACCGACGCCACTATGGCACACTTTCTCCCTCAGGGTGTCCGCTTCCAGGCGGCAGGCCGTCTACCAGCGGGGCTGCGAGGCTGGCAGGAACATTGCAAGCCATGTTGGGTGTGGAAACGATCCCAGTCATGAAAGGAGCAGCATTCCAATGAGCAGTGAACGCAACCGGCAGCTGGTGACTCTGTCGCTCGTCTTCGGGGCCATGGTGTTCGGGATGGTCCTTGCGGGAGGGCTGGAGCTGACCCCGGCCGGACTCTCGCAGGGAGCCGGCCTGGCCTCGCCCGCAAGTCCGTCCGCAGCCTCCCCGGAGCCGGTGCGACCGAAGGTCCAGACCCAGGGTCTGCCCGGCTTCGCCGACCTGGCCGAGCAGGTCTCGCCCGCCGTCGTCTCGGTGGAGGCCGTTCGGATCCAGCAGGGGCGGCAGTCGAGGCGTGGCGACCCCTTCGAGTTCTTCTTCGGACCGCGCGGCCGTCAGGAGGAGGGTCAGGAAGAGCCCGAGGAGTTCCGCTCCGACTCCGGTGGCAGCGGCTTCGTGATCAGCCCGGAGGGCCTGGTCGTGACGAACTACCACGTGATCGAGGGCGCCTCGGAGCTCCGGGTGCATCTCGGAGATCGGGACTACGACGCCACCGTGCGCGGGGCCGATCCCGCGACCGACCTCGCGTTGCTGCAGGTGGAGGGCGCCGACAACCTTCCGTACCTGGCGATCGGCGACAGTGACAGCTTGCGGGTGGGAGACTGGGTGATGGCGATCGGCAATCCGTTGCGGTTGCAGAGTGCCGTCACGGTAGGTGTCGTGAGCGGCAAGGGCCGCCAGATCTCCATCACGCCCGATAGTGCGCTGGAGGACTTCATCCAAACGGATGCCGCGATCAACTTCGGCAATTCGGGGGGCCCGCTCGTCAACCTGGCCGGCGAGGTCGTGGGGATCAACACGGCGATCAACTTCGGCTCGGAGAACATCGGCTTCGCTGTCCCCGCCGCCACCCTGCAGGCCGTCCTGCCACAGCTTCGCGAGAACGGTCGCGTCACCCGCGGCTACCTCGGTATCCAGATCAGCGATCTCGACTACGACCGTATGCAGGCCTTCGGTCTGGAGTCGACCGCGGGAGCCCTGGTGCAGAACGTGGAGCCCGACACCCCGGCCGAGGAGGCCGGGCTGAAGCACGGCGACATCCTCCTGACCGTGGACGGTCGGCCCATCCAGAACACCCGTGGCCTCATCAGCTACGTGGCGAACAAGCCGCCCGGCACGGCGGTCGAGCTGGAGCTCGTCCGCAACGGCAAGGAGAGCACCGCCACCGTGGTGCTGGGCGAGCGACCGTCGGTCGCCGGCGCGGAGCCGGAGGCGGATCAGGAGTCCGAGAGCGGCATCGAGTGGCTGGGCCTGCAGTACCAGGGGATCAGCGACCGGATGCGCCAGGGGCACAGTCTGCCCGACGACATCGAAGGCGTGATCGTCACCGAGGTCGCGCCGTCCAGCCCGCTGTTCGACGAGAACGTGCGGCCCGGCGACGTCATCGCCGAGGTGAACGGCCAGGCTGTCGCCTCGCCGTCCGACCTCGAGGACGCGGTGCGGGAGGTAGGGTCGGGCGAGTTCGTCCGCCTCTACGTCCTGCGCTTCGACGGCCGAAGCAGCCGGCCCGTGGCGTTCTTCGCCCTGGCCCGCGTGCCCTGACCACGGGGTCCCGAAACGCTGGATCCGGGCCGGTCCCCTCGGGGGCCGGCCCTTTTTCTGTGGACTGGACTGGATGGACTGGGTCCTGATGGACCTGGACTCTCCGAGCCCATCGGTCGCGCCGGCCCGGTAGACTTCCTGCATGGCTGAGAACGACTATCGGGCCAGCGTGCTGGTCGTGGACGACGAAGCCTCGATTCGCGAGAGCCTCGAGATGGTCCTGGAGTACGAGGGCTATCGGGTGTTGGAGGCGGAGAACGGCGCGCAGGCTCTGGAGCGGGTGCGGGCCGAGAGCCCCGACGCCGTCCTCCTCGACATCAAGATGCCGGAGATGGACGGCATGGAGGTCCTTCGGATCCTGCGGGAGGAGGGCTTCGATCTGCCGGTGATCATGATCACCGGTCACGGCGATGTCTCCACGGCGGTCGAGGCCACGCGTCAGGGCGCCTTCGACTTCTTCGAGAAGCCCCTGCAGCGGGACCGGGTGCTGCTCTCCCTGCGCAACGCCGTCGAGAACGCCATCCTGATGCGCGAGAACCGGCAGCTCCGGCCGGCGTCGCAGGGCCTGATCGGATCGTCGGCCGCCATGAGGATGCTGCGCCAGACGATCTCGCGGGCCGCCCCCTCTTCGGCGACAGTGCTGATCACGGGCGAGAGCGGCACCGGCAAGGAGCTGGTCGCCGGGGAGATTCACCGCCAGAGCCCCCGCGCCAAGAAGCGTCTCGTCCAGGTGAACTGCGCCGCGATCCCCGAGGAGCTCATCGAGTCGGAGCTGTTCGGCCACGAGAGGGGCAGCTTCACGGGGGCGGTGAAGAAGCAGGTGGGGAAGTTCGTCGCGGCCCACGAGGGAACGATCTTCCTCGACGAGATCGGCGACATGTCCGCCCGCACGCAGGCCAAGGTCCTGCGGGTGCTGCAGAACGGCGAGGTCGAGCCGGTCGGCGCGGAGCGCACGATCCTGGTCGACGTCCGGGTCGTGGCGGCGACCAACAAGGATTTGGAAGAGGAGGTCGAGGCGGGGCGCTTCCGCGAGGACCTGTTCTACCGCCTGAACGTCGTGCCCATCCGGACTCCCCCTTTGCGGGAGCACCCGGACGACGTCCCGGCCCTCGTGGACTTCTTCGTCCGGGGCCAGGAGTCCGGCGGCGGGGTCGCGCTGAGACGCTTCTCGGACGGAGCCCTCGAGGCCCTGCAGGGCCTGCCCTGGAAGGGCAACGTGCGGGAGCTCCGCAACCACGTGGAACGCCTCCTGATCCTCGCCCCCGGACAGGAGATCCGGGCCGACGACGTGCTCGGACTCTCGGGAGCCGGCTCCGGCGACCTGCCGGCCGGCCTGCTCACGGCCTCGTCCCTCCGGGAGTTCCAGCAGAGCTCCGAGCGGCTGTACATCGTCCGCAAGCTGGAGGAGAACGACTGGAACGTCACCCGCACCGCCGAGGCGATCGACACCCCCCGCTCCAACCTCTACAAGAAGCTCGACCAGTACGGCATCGAGCGTCCGGAGGGCGCATGAAGGAGGAGACGGTCGCCGAATGGCTCGAGGCCAGCGGCGCGCTGACCCGCGGTCACTTCCAGCTCTCCTCGGGTCGGCACTCGTCCGCCTATGTCCAGTGTGCCCTCTTGTTGGAGAGTCCGGCGCGGGCCCTGCGGCTGGGCGAGGCGCTGGCCGAGAGGTCGTCCGGTCACCGCCCGGACTCCGTCCTGTCGCCCGCGATGGGAGGCCTGATGATCGGCTTCGCGGTGGCGGCGGCCCTGGGCGTCCCGTTCCGCTTCACGGAGCGGAAGGGGGGGGCGATGGAGCTGCGCCGGGGCTTCCTGCTCCGTCCGGGCGAGCGCGTGCTGATCGTCGAGGATGTCGTCACGACCGGGCGGTCGACCCTGGAGACCGCCGATCTGGCCGTGGCCCTCGGGGCAAGGGTCGAGGCCGTGGCGGCGATCATCGACCGGACGCGGGGCCAAGCCGGCCTGCCCTTCCCGCTCGTGGCCCTCACGAGCCTGGAGCTGCCGAGCTGGGAGGCGGCGGAGTGCCCGCTGTGCGCCGAGGGCGGCGCGGCGGAGAAGCCCGGTAGCCGGCCGGGCGCCTAGCCTGACCTTCTCACCAAATCTCTACTGCGAAGCCGTATGTGCCTGAACCTGCTGCGTTACGCTCCCGTCGGCCTCCTCGACGTACCGACAGTACGCCTGCGTCGGCCTCGGTCGCAAGCCTTGCATCTTCAGACAC